>JAGAJF010000001.1 GCA_017829005.1 Oscillospiraceae bacterium
GTGTTTATGCCTGCTGCTCCTGCGGTAGAGCCTCCCGCTTCAAGGCTGTTTATGGCATCAAGCACACGCTGTCTGTCATTTCCGTCAGCGCCTTCAAGAACCACCTCGTCCGAGCCTGCATAGGTGACTATGGATATCCTGTCACGTGAACTGAGATTATCGGTGAGCATTGAGAATGATTTCTGAACAAGGGGCAGCTTATCCTCGCTGTACATCGACCCGCTTACATCAATGAGGAAAACTATATTCATAGGCTCTCTGTTATCAAGGAGGCTGTCGATGCTTTTTGTATTTATGCCTATCATAAGAAGCTCTGTGTCCTTATTCCAGGGACAGTCGGAAAGCTCGGCGTGAACGGCAAAAGGCTCATTTTCGTCGGGGTCGGAGTAATGATAATCAAAATAGTTTATCATCTCTTCGATACGCACAGCCTCGGGAGGAACATCATAGCCATCGTAGATCATACGGCGGATATTTGTATATGAAGCGGTGTCAACATCGGCGGAGAAGGTGGAGAGAGGTGCGGAGGATACTGCTGTGTAGCCATTTTCCTCTATGTAGTTATACTCCTCTGTGTTGTATTCTTCTGCAGGAATGAAAAAGCTGTCTTCTTCTGCACGTGCTGCTTCTTCAACATCGACACATTGTGCATAATCATAAGCTTCTTCTTCGGCAGGAGCTTCGTCTCCCGCCGCTTGAATGTGTGATGGACGAGTTTCATAAACTGCATTATTTGCGGCGGTGGTCTCGGGATAAAGCTTTGTCATTCCTGAATCACCGGAAGCGGTTTCCATATCGGCAGCTCCTCCGCAGGCAGTAAGTAGAGAGATGGCGGTAAGTGCGGATATCATTCGGATAATTCTTGTTCTTTTTGTTGTCATAAGATCAGATCCTTTCGGAAATTATGCTTTGAGGCTCTCCCATTTATCAAACAGGTTTTCGAGGGAGCTTTCGGCGGCAAGATTCATTCGGTCATAAAAGAAATCATCGGGATATGCTTGAGGATATTCAAGATATACACCGTTTTCGGTAAGGGTCTTCCAGCCGTTGTGGCAGACAAGCTGTCTGTCAAGGGTGAATTCGATCTGGGGGGCATTGTCGAATATAACAGTGTACCGTCCGTTTTCCTCGCTTATGGGCAGGAGATATTCTCTGCCTGTTTTGAGAGAATAGGGTGAGCGGGAATATACCTCCTCGGTCTCGGAAAATTCCCGGCTGTCATCGAAAACGGCGTGTATAACCAAAACGGTGTATTTTATGCTGCCGTCATTTCCGGGCTCCTCGGAAATTATCTTGCCGTCAAGGAAAAAGTCGGTCTCGGAAAGTACATTGTCCTCTACGAAATATTCCTCATCATCGGTATTACGGGATAATGCGGTATAAATCCCACTTTCGGTATCGGCAAGGTCCAGTGACAGATAGGTCAAATTCTCCGATGTATCGAGACGGTCGCTGTATTCCCAGCCCGTTGAGGCGGTAACGGAAGGATAGCTTTCCTCTTCTGCCGCTTCCTCTGCGGCATAGTCATAGCTGAAGCTGTTTTCGTTATCGGAAGGAGCGGCATTTTCGCTCTTGGTTAAGGCAATGTCATTGTCGGATATAACCGATACGGCGCATATCACTGCAATGAAAACGGCTGCGGTGGCGGCAAAGGCTCTGAAAGTGTTATTGCGTATGGGAGATATTTTTCTGCACTCATTGGCTGCGGATACGAAGGGGGTGATGTCCGTATCCTGCGTCTGGGAGGAGGATATTTTTTCCCAGAGCTTTTCCATATCGGGGGCTGATGAGTCAACCGAATTTATGTAGTCCTTTTCGAAATTCTTACTCATCACCGCACCTCCTCGTAAAGCTTTCTGAGTTTCTTTATCCCCTGACTGTAACGCCACGCTGCGGTTCCTGCGGGTATGTGCAGCACGTCCGCTATTTCCGCAAACGTCAGCCCGCAGTAGACTTTCAGGTGTACCACATTACGCTGCTCCTCGCTGAGATTTCGGAGCAGCTGCTCTGCGGTCACATCGGACATTACCGTTTCCTCGGCGTCTGTGCTGTCGGGAATTTCCGAAAGGGGGTGACTTTCTTCGTCCCCGCCCGTGACGCTTGAGGGTATTTCCCTGCTCTGTCTGCGAAGGATATCAAATGTAAGATTTCTTGCAGATATGAGAAGCCATTTTTTGTGTCCAAGTCCCTCTCTGTATACTGACGCTGCTGTTTTCAGTTTCAGAAAGAACTCAGAGGTAACGTCCTCGGCTGTATGAGGGTCGCGGCATATCCTCAGCACCGAGGAATATATCATTTTTCCGTATTCCTCGTATATTGCCCGTAATCCCTGCATATTGCCCTGTGTTATGAGTGCGGCATTTTCCGCAAAACTGCTTTCAGTCATTTACTTCACCCCGTCTGACCGTTTTCATATTCTTATACGTTTGTGATAGGCTGATTTTATGGCATTTTTATGTAAACATTTTATGAACAAGATTTTCTCAAAAATATACCGCAAAGGTGTTTGCTCTTTGCGGTATATAAGTTATCATTCTATCCGCTTCTTGCCGTTCTGGAGAGTATATGAAACGGCGCAGGCAAGGCACAGGGGCGCTATTTTTACTGCTGCCATTGCAAGCTGCATTTTTGCGGTGGGTATTATCATCAGCTTGTTCTGCTTCATTTTGCTTAGGGTGTAGGCGGCGCAGTACCTTGGAGTTATGCCCTTCATAAAGCCTTCTATGCCTGCTCGGGTATTGAACTCGGTGCTTACGGGTCCGGGGCAGAGGACGGACACGTGCACTGCACTCTTTCTTCTTCTCAGTTCCTCATAAACAGCCTGGGTCTGCCTTATCACGTAGCTTTTGGTTGAGTAGTAGGTACTCATAAGCGGTCCGGGGAGAAGTCCTGCGGTAGAGGCTACGTTTAAGATGTATCCCCTGTTATTTTTTGTAAAATCCTTCAGAAACAGCTTGAAAAGAATATGGACGGCTTTTACGTTTACGTCTATCATTTCAAGCTCCTTTGAGAGAGAGGTTTCGGTAAATTCCCCGTAAAGCCCGAAGCCTGCGTTGTTTATGAGAATATCGGGACTATATTTTCTTGACTTTGCATAAAGGTCGATACAGCTTTTGGGGTCGGAGAGGTCAGCCGGGATAATTACGCAGTTATCCTTGCCTATTTCCTTTCGGAGCTTTTCAAGTGCCTCCTTGTTTCTGCCCGAGAGAATGAGGAAACAGCCCATTGCTCCGAGAAGTCTGGCAAATTCCGCTCCTATTCCCGAGCTTGCGCCTGTTATTACGGCACAGTGTTCCTTTGAGGGATCCCAGAAATCATTTTTCATATTAAGAATTTCCTTTCGCTTTATACTTTTTACGTCTGAGCTTTTTTTGCTCCTTTATATAGACTTTTACTGCTTCGCGGATATCCGAATACGCTTTGCAGGCTTTCTGCTTTCCCGTTTCGTTGGCTGTTTTGTCGAAAAGGGCTTCTTCGGCGATATAGGCAAAATCTTCTGTTTCACAGCCAGTCAGCTTCTCAATTCTTGACACAAGCTCGCAGGGTGTAAGTGCTTCGGCTCGCTTTATAACAGCAGCAGCGGTCTTTCGGGATATCCTGAGATATACCTGCTTTATACATTCTCCCGGTTTCATTTCGTTTATCCTGCGGACAAATCTCTTTTCGGAAACCGCAGGTATGGTGAATATCACAATAAGAGCGATTACGAGGGCTGCTCCGGATATCACGCAGATAACGAAAACAAGGCTGTAGTCTATCTTTAAGTTAATGCCTGCATTTGTATTATCCGAACCAAGCTGATTGTAATCGGAGGCTATGGTAGGTTCGAAAACTATCCAGCCCATATTCTGTATATATACCTCGGGATATGCATGAGAACAGCTATCCTTAACAGCAAAGACATTCTCTCTGCCGGTTATATCGGGCGAATAGCCTTCGGTATAGCGTACGGTCAGTCCCAGCGATCGTGCCATCAGGACATAGGCTGTGGCATAATGGGTACAGCTGCCTCTCTTGCTCTCAAAGAGAAAATATTCTACAGTCGGGTCGGGAGGTATATAGTTCAGGTCATAGACATATCCGTTATCGGTGAAATAGCTTTGCAGTGCTTCCGCTTTCTGCCAGTCATAGGTAAGTCCTGCTGTTATCTGCTCTGCAAGAGATTTGATCTCAGGGGAAATCTGTGCGCAGTTTTCCTCGTATTCGGGGGTGCGGTAATCCATCGCTTCCCTGTGGACATCAAGAAATGCGGCGGCATTTTCATAAAGGGGATCATTATTATCACTAAGTATGCTGCAAAGCTTTGTGAGCATTTCTTCGCATTTTTCATCTGAGAAATTCGCTCCGCCCAGCTCAAGCCAAAAGTATCTCGAATAAAATTCGTCATAGTATACCACCTGATATGTGAGCTGAGGAGCGTGGGGCATCAGTTTATTTCTGAAAACTCCGCTTCGTGTCACGTATATTACGCTGCTGTCGGACGAGGGGACAACCTTTACTGCCCTGGCAGGTGCAATATAATAGACCGCACCGAAATTCTCGGGGATCACATTTACTACTTTCAGCTCTTCGGTAAATCCCTCATAATCGGAAAGCTCGGAAAGCCCATATTCGGACACAAATCCCGGAGAGTATTTTTCGGCGGAAGATATGCCTTCCTTCAGCTTCTGCAGGCTTAGTTTGCGGTGTTCATCTGCCCACTCGTCATTAAGATAATATGGCTCAGAATATTTTTCATCGCTGTACCAATGCAGATTTTCAAAATCATACAGATCGAAGGTCTGTCGTTTGAAATACGGAAGATTTTCACCGTATAGCATATACAGATATTTATTTGAGAAATTTCTGAAAAAATCGGGGCCGCCGGAAAATTCACTGAACATTGAATAGTCGCTGAGAGGAGAGTTATTTTCACTGTTCATAAACAGTCTTTCAAATTCGTCATAATAACGTGCCTCGGACTCCTTCGGAAAAAGTGCGGAAAAAACAAGAAGCACAAATCCGAATATGCAGGCTGAAAATACCGATGCTGTCTGTCCTGCAGTCACACGTTCTCTGTTAATGTCATTACGGCGTGCAGTCATAAGAACGGCAACATTCAGCATTGCGATAAGTGCCACATAGACATTGTTTATTTCTGTCAGCACCTTTACCGAAAGGGCGCAGGGAATAAGGCTCACGAGAGTGAGAAAGGACATTCGGTAAAGGACGCAGGAGAAATAGTAGACCGTTAACGCAAAAAAAGGAACAAAGCTTATTAGCAAAGCAAGGAGATAATCAAACTGTGTCTCAGCCTTTTCCGCTCCTGTCAGGAACCATTGCTGAAAGCCTGTTCCGAAGTCGTTTCCGAGGACGAGTATGATAAAGGTGCGGAGCAGGAACAACGCCATAATAACAATTATCGCTCCGCCTGCAAGGTGGTTTTTGTCGGTAAATCGGCAGATAAGGAACATTACAGCGGTAATAAGAAGTATTCCTGCTGTCCAGAGGGAAAAAAGAGGCACGGAATATACCGAGAAAACCGCAAGGCTAAGAACAGCTGACAGGGCAAAGGGTATTATTTCACGCCTGCTGCTTTTTAAAAATTCGGCAGTTTTTCCGTTCATTCGGTTTCTCCCCCTTTCGGTGCATTTACACGTGGTGAAACGGCAGAGGGATATATTACCGTCTGAAGCGCTCCCCTGCCGTCGTTATCTTCGGAAGAAAGCTGTTCATTCAGTGATTCGTCAAGGTAGGGTGTACAGAACACGGAAACGCTGCCCTTCTGATTTTTAAGCTTCTCCTCGGGAAAACGTGTACCCGAGCTTAAAAAGCTATAGGAGGCAAGCTCTGTTCTGAGAGTCGCAAGGTCATTTTCATCGGCGGCAGGAAAGCATTCCCAGCCGTTTTTGCCCATAAGAAAATAGCTTACAGAGTAGTTCTGAAGCAAAAATGCACGGGTAATTCCAAGTGACTGCTCAACAGCGTCCTGTGCCATAAGAGCCGTAAGCTGCTCATTATCCGTACCCGAAAATCTGCCATCGGCAGCTACTGCAGGGAGAAACACTCGCTCCTTATCAAATACGCTGTCGAGGACAATGGATATTGCTGATGAGACCGTTTCATCGTCAAGCCTAACAAGGAGCTTTCCACGCTTGGCTGACTGCTTCCAGTTTATACGCTTGAGGGGGTCTCCCGGTACATATTCACGGCTGTCATATCCCGGAAAGCCTCCGAATTTTCCTACAGTAGAATCCGTGGTATCCTCGCTGTCATCCGAGAATGCGGACAGCTCTGCTGCACGTGAGACAACGGGGTCGGAGAAATTCACCTCGGCAATATCGGGGATAACGGATACGGTATAGGTAAGCTCGCTTATATCCGCACTTTTTATCTCAAAGGAGATTATGCCGAAATAATCGGAAACTCTGAGACTTTTTACTCCTATCTGAGCGGGACCGCATATTTCAGCTGTGTATTTTACGTTGAAGCTTTCGGTATCGAAGGGCAGAACGGATATGCTGTACTGCTTTTCAGATGCTGTTACCGAGGGAAAATCGGACATATCGGCAAGCACGGGCGGGGTTGGAAGAAATACTCCGTTTGTGACATTTACCGTCAGCTCGCATATGTCTCCCTTGCACATTATCATAGAGTCGGCATCGCAGGAAACATAAATCCTGCGAACGAATATCAATGTCATCAGTACGGAAATTAAGGGTGCGGCAACAAAGGCTGTTACCAGAAACCAGCCCACTCTCCCGCTGAGGTAAAGTGCGAATATCACCGCAAGCGCAACTGCGGCGGCATAATTTACAAGTCCGTTCAAAAGGAGCTTTAGCTTATTTATTTTCATCTTCATATTGCTTATTCCACGGGTACGGGTACCTCGGACAGAAGCTTTGCCACCGCTCCTTCGGGCGTCGAGCAGACCGATCTGCCCTTGGGAGTAAGGATAAGCCTGTGGGCAAGGACATAGGGTGCGAGAAGCTTTATATCATCGGGAATTACATATCCTCTGCCAGAGATCATTGCAACAGCTTTGGCAGTATTATAGAGGGCTATGCTGCCTCGGGGACTGACGCCGAGCTTTATATATTCGGCTGTTCTTGTTGCATTCACAAGCTCTATAATGTATTTCTTTATATTCTCGCTGCAGCGGACAAGCTTCACCTTATCCATAAGTGAAAGAATATCCTCACAGGTTATCACAGGCTCCAGAGTTTTCGGGGTCAGGCTGCTTTCGTTTCTTTCAAGAATTGAAAGCTCGTCCGTTTTTTCGGGATAGCCCATACTTATTTTCATTACAAATCTGTCCATCTGGGCTTCAGGTAGATGATAGGTTCCGTAGGTCTCAACGGGGTTCTGGGTGGCAAGCACCATAAATGGCTTGGGTAATGGATAAATCCCGCCGTCAAGGCTCACCTGTCCCTCCTCCATTATTTCAAGCAGGGCGGACTGGGATTTTGGCGAGGCACGGTTTATTTCATCGGCAAGGAGAAAATTGCAGAAAGCGACTCCCTTTCTGAACTCGTTTGCGCCTGTGGCGGTGTTTATCATTGTAAAGCCTGTGATATCGGAGGGCATTACATCGGGGGTCATCTGTATCCTTCCGAAGGTACCTCCGCAGGAACGGGCTACCGAGGAGACAAGGCGGGTCTTTCCCACTCCCGGAACGTCCTCTATAAGTACGTGTCCACCTGTGAGCATAGCGGCTATGACAAGCTCTATAGACTGTCTTTTTCCCACTATGACCTTCTCAACGTTTTCTATAAGTGCAGATATCACTGCATTTTTATCGGCGGGTCTTTCTGTCATTTTATTTGTCCTCCCAGCAAGGTTTTTGCATATAACAAATCAGCAGCGGAACGATTTGATTATCCGGCTGCTGAAAGCTATTATTTCTTTTTATTTACCACAAGAAGTGTAACGGTCACTGCAAGAGCGGCGCAGAGAACTGCGATTATCAGAACAGATATCCCGCTGAATGAGCTTGCAGGAGCAGCGGCAGGAATAGCTTCTGTTGCTGTTGATGACTCTGTCTCGGCAGATATCTCGGTAAGGGTCGTTTCCTCAGACGTTGCTTCTGTTTCGGACGCTTCGGCAGCTGCTTCGGTCTCGGAAATATCTTCCGCAGCTTCCCCTTCAGTTTCGGAAGGAGTCTCTGCAGGCTGTGTTTCGGCGGATTTTGGAGGTATATACTCGCTGTCCTCGCTGAGATCGTATCCGATAGAAACAAAATTATTGGTAAGTCCGTCAAAGCCTTCTCCGCCCTCGTAGGTGTGGATAGTTACCTTAACGTTCTGAAAGGAATTATCGCTTATTGCAGGAGCTGTATCTCCGTAAAAATAGACATCTGTCAGGCTGTAGCAGTCCGAAAAGGCACCCTCGCCAATCTTCTCTATCTGAGGTCCCAAATGCATTTCGGTGAAGCTGCACTTATTAAAGCAGTAATCGGGAATAACTGTTATGGCTTCGGGAAGAGAAAATGCCTTTAATGCCTTACAGTCGGAAAAGGCTCCTGTACCGATAGAACTCACTTCCGCAGGTATGGCAAATTCTTCTACATTCTCGCAGCCTTCAAAGGCGTAATCTCCGATGGTTCGGAGAGTTGAGGGAATGGATATTTTAAGAAGCTTTCGGTTTCCCGAGAAAGCTCTTGCGCCGATAGTCTCGGTATTTGAGGGGAGACTGATGTAAGTAAGCTGATTTCTGGATTGAAGCGCATTCTCGGGAATAGCACCGTTTTCAGTCTCGCAGCCTGCAAGCTCAATAAATTCAACATTTGGATATCCGCATACTGCCGAATAGTCTGAGGCATTCATCACTCCTCCGCTTACTGCAAGCTTTGTGATAGTATTGAGATCAGCTCCGTCCTTTGCCTCTTCAATGGCTTCGGAAAGCTTTCCCGTTTCAAATTCTGTGACGGTTACGGATACGCCCGTTTCCTCGGCAGAAACGTCAACGGTAAGGGGCAGTATCACAAATCCGAACAGCATTACCACCGCCATAATAAGCATAAAAACACGCATTATATTCTTCTTTTTCTGTTCGCTCATTTTTCTCATTGCCAATCATTTCCTTTCATATTATTGACTGTTTATCATAAAATTATCCGTCTACCTCGGAAAAATGCCCGGCTATGGTTATCCCTGCGGAGCTGTAATGGAAAATATCTGTTGTGAGGGGGCGGGGCGCCCAGCGGTACTCTCCGACTATTGCGGTCCCGAGACGCTCCAGCACATTGTTTGTTACGTCTGAAAGCGCAAGCAGCGTATCCTTTGAGGGAGCCGCCACAAGAAAACGGTGACCCAGCCGCTCGGAAATATAGCTTCGAAACTCCGAACACATCATCAGCGCTACGGTAAAATCGCTGCCCTCTGCCTTGAAATCAAGGCATCTGATGTTTCCCGAGCCGTCCACAGAGCTTTCGGTATAATCGGTTTTTTTCAGAAGCCTGCACATATTCCTGTCGGCTACGGAAAAAAGCACCTCACGTGGAACGTCCCATTTTTTCATATATTCCTCCGGGAGAAGCCTTGAACGGACATTATCCCCCGTATAGCATATCACACGCTTGAGTCCGCCCATAAAATCATCGGCGATCATTTCTTTGCCTATTTCTTCCTCACGCATTACGGTAAAGCGTATAAACTCTTGTCCGTTGGTAAATGATACCAGACGCTCAAGGATATCAAAATCGTGCCTCACACGCTCTATGAGCTTATTTACCGCCTCAGGTGACCTGCTCTTGGCATATTCGTATTTCTCTGCCGAAACGTCAAAGCCCAAAGAGGAGAAACCGTCGGTGACGGTGTAATAGTCTCTCGAGCCTCTTTTTTCTACTGAAAACCTGTTCTTTTTCAGAGCTGATCTGAAAAGACGGTTGAATTTTTCATCGGTCTTGTTATCTATAAGCAGTTCGCTCAGTTCGTCCATATGTAGCTGCGCTGCTCCCTTCATTATATTCAAATAGTTATAGATTATTATAACATATATTTTTGCATTTGTACATAGTTTTTTACGAAATCGGTGAAAAAAATTTGCAGGACTGTATGCATGATTGTGAAAAATACGGATACAGCGCTTTACAAATCACAAAATCTATGTTATAATAAAGAGTAAATTTCATTCAGAGGATGTGTTATTTTTGGATCATAATCAGGATAATATCAGAAATTTCTGTATAATTGCCCATATAGACCACGGAAAATCTACCCTTGCCGACAGAATTCTCGAGCTTACTTCAACGGTAGCTCTCAGAGATATGGAGGATCAGCTCCTTGACAATATGGATATCGAAAGGGAGAGGGGCATTACCATTAAAGCACGTGCGGTAAGGCTTCTTTACACTGCCGACAATGGCAAGGAATATGTTTTTAACCTTATCGACACCCCGGGGCACGTGGACTTTAACTATGAGGTTTCACGCTCACTTGCCGCCTGCGAGGGTGCTGTGCTGGTGGTAGACGCTTCTCAGGGAATTGAGGCTCAGACCCTGGCAAACACTTATCTTGCCATTGAACATGACCTTGAAGTTGTTCCCGTTGTAAACAAAATAGATCTACCCTCTGCCGACCCAGAGAGAGTATGCGCCGAGGTGGAAAGCGTTATCGGCATTCCTGCTATGGACGCTCCGAGAATATCCGCAAAGCTGGGTACAAATGTTAAAGAGGTGCTTGAGAGAGTTGTTACCGATGTTCCTGCTCCAACGGGAGACCCCGATGAACCTCTCAAGGCTCTTATTTTTGACAGCTATTACGACTCCTACAAGGGCGTTATCATTTACGTGAGAGTTGTTGACGGAACGGTAAAAACAGGTCAGACTATCCGCCTTATGGCTACGGGTGCAGAATTTACCGTTGTTGAGGCAGGTTATATGGGTGCTGTGGACCTTGTGAATGCAGGATGTCTTTCTGCAGGCGAGGTCGGCTACATCGCTGCTTCAATAAAGAGCATTGGCGACACAAAGGTTGGCGACACAGTTACAGACGCCGAAAACCCGTGTGATGAGCCTCTTCCCGGATACAGAGAGGTCAATCCTATGGTATTCTCGGGAATTTATCCTGCTGACGGCGCTAAATACGGCGACCTGAGAGAAGCTCTTGAAAAGCTGCAGTTAAATGACGCATCTCTTTCATTCGAACCGGAAACATCTGCCGCTCTGGGATTTGGATTCCGCTGCGGATTTTTAGGACTTCTCCATATGGAGATAATCCAGGAAAGACTTGAAAGAGAATATAATCTTGACCTTGTGACCACTGCTCCTTCTGTTATTTATAAGGTCACTCTCACAAGCGGAGAGACAGTTTTTATTGACAATCCCTCAAATTATCCCGACCCTGCTTCTATCTCCTCGGCTGAGGAGCCTATGGTCAAGGCTTCCATTCTCTCCCCTTCGGATTATGTGGGCAGCATTATGGAGCTTTGTCAGGAGAGACGAGGTATCTTCAAGGATATGAAATATCTTGACGAGACGAGAGTTGAGCTCCATTATGAGCTTCCCCTCAATGAAATAGTTTACGATTTCTTTGACGCTCTCAAATCACGCACAAGGGGCTATGCTTCCTTTGATTACGAATTTATGGGCTATGCTCCTTCTAAGCTTGTTAAGCTTGACGTTCTGCTCAACGGTGAAGTTGTGGACGCTCTCAGCTTTATTATCCACGCTGACAAGGCGTATGCAAGGGCGAGAAAGATAGCCGAGAAGCTCAAGGACAATATCCCCCGTCAGCTGTTCGAGGTGCCCATCCAGGCAGCTATCGGCGGAAAGGTAATTGCCCGTGAGACGGTCAAGGCTATGCGCAAGGACGTGCTTGCGAAGTGCTACGGCGGCGATATCACACGAAAGAAGAAGCTGCTTGAAAAGCAGAAGGAGGGCAAGAAGCGTATGCGCCAGCTGGGTACCGTAGAAGTTCCCCAGGAGGCGTTTATGGCTGTGCTGAAGCTTGATGAATGATCTCACAGGACTTTATATCCACGTTCCCTTTTGCAGAAGAAAATGTGTTTACTGCGATTTCTATTCGGTCGTGGGAAAAGATGATATATTTGACGAATATGTAAAGGCTGTGGTCAGAAATATCCGCATTGCGGGAGGAAAATACGACACAGTTTACTTCGGCGGTGGCACCCCTTCTTTGCTTAGCGGCAGGCAGATAAATGATATCCTTTCCGCTGCGGACATTGCAGAGGGGGCAGAGATATCCGCCGAAATAAATCCCGATTCGGCAGATATTCAGAAGCTCCGAGATTTCAGGGAGGCAGGGATAAACCGCATTTCAATTGGCATACAAAGCCTTGATGACAGTGAGCTTTCGGTTCTCGGGAGACTTCATAGTTCCAAGCAGGCGGCAGATGCAATTATCTCAGCTCAGAAAGCAGGCTTTGATAATATTTCCGCCGATCTAATGCTGGGACTGCCTTATCAGCGCACAGAAACGGTCATGCAGAATATCGGAAGGCTTTCAGAGCTTGGCGTCAGGCACATTTCCGCATATATGCTGAAAATTGAAAGCGGCACTCCCCTATCGCAAAACAGGGAGCTTATCTCGAATATTGCCGATGAAGAGCTTTCCGCGGATATGTATCTTGAAGCGGTATCCTGTCTTGAAAAGCATGGATATGAGCAGTATGAGATATCGAATTTTGCAAAAGATGGTTATGAATGCCGCCATAATCTCAAATACTGGCGTTGCGAGGATTATCTTGGGATAGGTCCGTCGGCTCATTCCTGCACAGGCGGCAGGCGTTTTGCCGTTCCGAAGGATATTTACGGGTTTATTAACAGTGAGAAGCAGGAGGCAGTCATTACAGATGATGCTCCCTGCGGAATATCCGAACGGCTTATGCTTGCTTTGCGGCTTTCCGAGGGCTTTTTGCTGTCTCAGGCAGGAGAATATGCTGACAGACTCAAAGCTGTGGCTGTTCCTATGGAAAAGCACGGGCTTCTTAAAATATCGGGCGGCAGGATAATGCTTACTCCGACGGGATTTCTGGTTTCTAATGAAATAATATGCAGACTTTCAGAGGTATTGGAAGAAGGGTGAGAGATTTGGATAAAAATGGCATTACTCCCGAAGATGCGGAAAAGCGGGACAGGTTTTACCGTGAAAAATATGGTATGAGCTTTGAGGAATTTCAGAAAAAATATCCGCCTCTTGACGATATGGAATTTATGCAGCTTTACATCGGCTCGAAAAAATATGTGGATAATTCATTCAGAGAATAAGGAGTTATTTTATGAAAATGAGAATTGGAATAACTGCGGTTTTGATATCAGCATTGCTGCTTTCTTCCTGCGGCAAAGCTGATAACGGCGCTGCTGAAAATTTACAGACAGAAGAGGTTCAATCAGTTTCGGAAACAACAAAAGCTCCCGAAACGCCCGAGGAATTTCATCAGGCAATGGTTGACCGCTCATTGTACAGTCTGGGAAACACGTCACGCTTAAAAGCTAAGATGGAGCAGGCACGGTCAGGAGAAAAGACCACCATCGCATACATAGGCGGTTCCATTACCGAGGGCGTCGGAGCATCGTCAGGCGACTGCTATGCACGGCTTTCCTATGAATTTTTCCGTGACACCTACGGTACGGGTGACAATGTGGAATACGTTAATGCGGGACTCAGCGGAACTCCTTCAAATCTCGGAGTTCTCCGTCTGGAAAGAGACGTGCTGAGCAGCAAACCCGATATCGTTTTCGTGGAATTTGCGGTAAACGACAGTCAGGACGATATTGCAAAGGAGTCATATGAGTCGCTGGTTAGGACTGTTCTTGAGCAGGAAAACGCTCCTGCGGTGGTGCTTATTTTCAATGTGATAGAGTCGGGCTACACGGCTCAGGCGCATATGAAGGAGATCGGCGAGCATTACGATCTGCCAATGGTCTCGGCGGCGGACGCTCTTACTCCCGAATTTGAAGAGGGCAGAATGACATGGAAGGAGTATTCAGGCGATCAGTCTCACCCCAACACCGAGGGGCACAAGCTTTTATGCGAATTTATTGCTAATCTTCTCACATCTGCCGAAAATTCTTCGGACAGCGGAGAATATTATCTCCCCGATTTGCCTAAATTCGGAACGGCTTACAAAAATGCCGCTCTTGCCACGCCGGAGATGGAAAATGAGCGTATTACCGTTTCCGAAACAGGTTCGTTTGAAGCGGTGCAGTCGGGTACATCGGGATTTCCCTGCTCATGGAAATACAAGGGCGGCAGCGAGCCTTTGAAGCTTAAAACTTCGGCAAACGCCTTCTTTGTAATTTTTAAGCGTAACAATTCCGATAAGATGGGCAGCTTTGATGTTTATCTGAACGGTGCAAAGCTGAAAACCATTGATACCAATCAGTCTGACGGCTGGGGTGAAGCTTTTTCCCAGCAGGTCATCAAATTTCAGAGCATTAAGGATATGGATATCGAGATAGTTCCCTCGGAGGACAACGGAGACAAAACTATCGAAATTCTTGGATTTGCAAGTACGGCAAACGAATAAGCGAATATATGAGAACTGCCCGAGAAAATTATTTCCCGGGCAGTTTTTTTGCAAAAAAATTCCCACAGCAGACAAATTTCTGCTGTGGGAATGGTGCCGGTAGTCGGGGTCGAACCGACACGGTATCGCTACCAACGGATTTTGAGTCCGTCACGTCTGCCAATTCCATCATACCGGCATAAAAATATTTTATCATATTTCGCTTTGATTGTCAAGTATTTTTTTACATATTTTACCCAATGACCCCCTCCTGCCAGTCGCACTCGTCAATAACATATCTGTCGATGCACCAATCCTTCCAGCAATACTTTATTTTCAATTCTGCAAGCTTATCCTGTGCCTGATTTTCAAAAGCATAGCAGTCGCTTTCGATCATCTGAGGGTCATCATCATTTTCATCATTCCAGCCGTAAACAATAAATATACTTTCGGGCATTATTTCACCTGTGCTGTCAAACAGATTTTTTTCGGAGATATGATATAGAAAATCACCGCTGCAAAATCCCCTGACTTCAGTCATATATTTCTGAGCCGCCGCTTCTGCTTTTTCATATGATGAAAAAAATCCGATATTAAATGTAGTTGATGTTGTTTTTCGGATAAAAGTAAGATCATAGATTTTCATTTTTTTCCTCTCAAATATCTTAGTAATTGATTGACTGATCGATATTAAAATATAACACGAAAAATCCTATAATGAATAAAAAAATATCTCAAAACAGCGCACAATGCGGAAAAATTAACCCCATTGTGCGTTTTTCTTCTGCTGTTTCGGCAAAATTCTCTTGATAATGGCGGTAAAATATGAAACGTAACGAACAAAAGAAAGGACTGCTGCAAAATGGGAGTCAGAATAGAAAAAGCCGAAAGCACGGTCAAAGCATTTTTAAACGGAGAGATAGATCACCACTGTGCCCCTGCGATTAGAAATGAAATAGACCTTGCCGTTGATGAAAGCCACCCCGAAAATCTTATCATAGATTTCGGCGAGGTGACATTTATGGACAGCTCGGGTATCGGTCTTGTAATGGGACGATATCAGACTATGAAAAATATCGGCGGCAGAGTTACCCTTGAAAATACCCCTGGCCACATAAAAAAGGTCATGCGGCTGGCAGGGCTGGACAGGTTTGCAAATATTATGTGATGTGAAAGGATAGATGATATGTCTCAGGTAAAAAACGAAATGCGGGTCATTCTTTCCCCTAAAAGCTGCAATGAAGCAGTGGCAAGAAGTGTTGTGACGGCATTTGTTATGCAGATGGATCCATCGGTAAGCGAGCTTGCCGATATCAAGACCGCAGTCTCGGAGGCTGTGACAAACTCCATCGTTCACGGCTACAGAAGCTGTACGGGAAATATCGAGCTTGTGTGCAGGATACTTGAAGGTGATGTCCTGTACATAAAGGTCAAGGACAGGGGGTGTGGAATTGCAGACGTAAAGCGTGCTATGGAGCCGCTTTATACCACTGCTCCCGAGGAGGAACGGGCAGGTCTGGGCTTTGCGGTAATGGAAAGCTTTATGGACAGTGTAAGCGTTAAAAGCTCGGTGGGAAGGGGCACCTCTGTCATTATGAAAAAGCGTATTTTTTCAACAAGTCTTGTAAGGACGGGGGCATTGGAAAATGAACGCAGCTGAGATATCCGTAAAGGAAAGCAGAGACAGGCTTGTAACGGAAAATCTCGGACTCGTTCATCTGTGCGCCAATCGTTTCAGAAACCGCGGCATTGAGTACGAGGAGCTTTACAGCTCCGGGTGTGTTGGTCTTGTAAAGGCTGCAAATTCCTTTGATGAAAACAGAGGCGTTAAGTTTTCCACCTATGCGGTTCCCGTGATACTTGGCGAAATTAAGCGTATTTTCCGTGATGGCGGTACGGTAAAGGTCAGCCGCAGTCTCAAGGAACTGTCCTTGAAGGCTGTTCGTGAAAAAAACAGCTTTATTTCCAAAAACGGCAGGGAACCTACCATTGCGGAGCTTTCATTGGAAATGAACTGCTCCCCCGATGAGATCGCGGAAGCGCTGTCGGCTGCTCAGCCCTGCCTTTCTCTCACAAGATACGGTGAAAGCGATGAAAGCGAGGAACAGGATATCCCCTCCCCTTTCAAGGAATCGGATATTTACGAGGGGATCGCTCTGAGGCAGGCAATGGACAGGCTTGACGCCAATGACAGAAAGCTTATCTTTCTGAGGTATTTCCGTTCATTTACCCAAAGCCGTGCAGCCGCCGCTTTGGGTATGACTCAGGTTCAGGTCTCGCGTCGGGAAAAAAAGATCCTTTCGGAGCTGAGAAAGGATCTGCTTTAGTCATAAAACGGCTTCAGAGCGCTGATGCTCCGAAGCCGTTATTATTTTCAATCAGCCGAGATCTATGATATCGGAAATATCCTTTCCGTTTCGTATCTGCTCCAGAATATCATCGGAGAATATCAGAGTCATTACCTTTTCATCGGTATAAACAATTCCGCCGAACCGGTCGCCCTTGGAGTATTCATATATATATTCTCCTCCGTCTTTGCTTGAACTTTCAAGCTTCCATCCTGCGTCCTTGAAATAACCCTTGAATATGTCAAGATACTTACTGCCCTCATTGGAAACATAGCCGATACAAGCAAGCTTGCCGTTCTTATCAAATAAATAAAATCTGTAAGGAGTGTTATCCATAACAATAAGCATTGAGTCAACATTAACATACTTATTAAAGTCGCCTGCTGTAATAACTTCTTTCTGGCTCATTCCCCACTTGAAGCCGTCAAGCGGAGCCATAAGCTTTGAAGAGCTGCCCGAAGAACCGTTCTTCAAAACGCCGTCCTTGCCGAAATCGTAAGACTTGCCGTTTATTTTCAGCTTGCCTGTCCTCATCTTGCCGTCGCTGCCGAAATAATAGGTCTTGCCGCTGAGCTTTACGAAGCCCGTTCTCATTTTGCCGTCCTTGCCGAAATAATATCTGCTGTCGCCGATCTTATTTCAGCCTGTGAGCATTTTTCCCTTTTTGGAAGCGCTGAAATAATACTTATCATCGCCTATTTTCTTCCAGCCCGTAACAGCATAGCCTTTTTTATCAAAATAATACTTGCTGCCGTCGATGGTCTGCCAGCCTGTAAGCTTTTTGCCTGTAGTATCGTCCTTGTAGCTGTAGCCGCTTTCGGATTTTACCCAGGCTGCAGAAGCTGTTGCGGACATTGCGGGAAGTGCTGATGCCGCAAGGACTGCAGCCATTGCAATGGAAAATATTTTTCTTTTTATCATAAAATATTTCTCCTTCATTTCCAAAAATTCTATAAAATTATTATAGCACAAAAGATTAAATGTGTCAACAGCATTTATATTTTTTTAATCGAAGTATAATCCTGTGGTGAAATCGCACAAGTTTCATAACAAAATCAGCGCAAATTTGTGATTATCAACAAATGTATTATTATTCTATTGACAAGTATATCACGCCGTGATATACTCATATCATGATATATATCACACTGTGACATATCAAACCTTGATATGTCACGCCGAAATACTACTTACCGAAAGGACAGCGATCAATTTGAACTTCAGCACATATTTCATTTTCATCGTAGTATTTATAATAATCGCAATGTCCGTAAGGCAGAGGCGGACAGCGGCAGCAGTTCATTTGCATCATATACGAAAAAAGAAAGGAAAGATCATAATGACAGAGCTTGTAAAAAAATTCATCGGCAAGGAATGTATCATCTATACAATGAATTCTTCGGCTGAACAGATCTCGGGAACCATCGGAGAGATCGACGGCGAATGGATCACCGTTGAAAATCTGAACGGCGGACAGGAGCTCGTTAATCTTGAATATGTCACACGCATAAGGGAATATCCGAGAAATAAAAACGGAAAGAAAAAATCCGTTGTTCTCGACTGAGGAAACGGAGAGGAGAATTATGAAGAATGGATAAAGAGAAACTGTTCAGAGCATATCTTCCAATGACTGAGACAGCGTTTTACATTCTTCTTTCAATGAGTGAGCCGAGACATGGCTACGGCATTGCCAAATTCGTATCGGAACTGACCCATGACCGCATAAAGCTTGGGTCGGGAACCATCTACGGAACGCTTACAAAAATGCAGCGTGACGGTATTATTTCGGTTTATGATGACAGCGACAAGCGGATAATTTACGAAATAACGGAGCTTGGCAAAGATCTGTTGAGAGCGGAAATGAAACGTATCATGCAGGTATGTGAAGATATTCAGACTATGGAGGACTATTTTAAGGAGGACAAAAGCGTATGAAAAAATTCATACCGTTCTGGTTCTGGGACGTTACGGTAACAGAGAAAAAGCTGGCGGCGCTTCACAGCTCGGGGTATCATCTTACAGACTTTTCTCCCCTTTCGGGAATTTTCACCTTTGAGGAGGGAGAAAAAACAGATGTTATCTACCGCATATGCAGGCTGAAAAACTGCGGCGGCGAAGCTCCGAAGGGCGTTGCGGCAAACGGCTGGGTATCGGTATGCGGCAGCAGAAATTTTTACATAGCTTATAATCCCGATACCGAAACAAAGAATATCCCATCATACAAATTCTGGCAGACGTTTAACAGAGTTTCTATTCTTGTTGTCCTGTTCGTATTCTGCTATTTTCTGGGATTTCTGTCGGGCTTCGGAGGCTCGGCAGTTGAAGGCGGACGCTTTGTACTTGAAAAGCCCGAATTTTTATCTGCCGCCGCACTGGAGATACTTCTTCTGATACTTCTTATCTGGGGCTGGAAAGCAAATAAAAATCTTTCAAAAACAAGCGCAGACCTTGGGCTTAAAGGCTTTGTAAAAACCATTCCCCGGGAGAATTTCATTTACACCAAAGAAGAAGAAAAGCAGATGCTCAAAAGCGGTCAGATGATAAAGAAGGTTCCCCTTGGCTGGTTCTACGCTCCCGACACAGCAGAGAAAATGGTTGAGGAGATGGCTCAGAAGGGCTGGAAATTCTATCGTTTTGATGAAATGGGCGTTACATTTTACTTCATCAAGTCTCAGCCCTGCCGTCTTAAATTTGTGGTGGATTATCAGGGTGAAGCCTCGGACGATTACTATCTTCAGGGAAAGGACGACGGCTGGAAGCTGGAATTTACTTCCATAATGAGAACAATGTGTTTTGTGGTGTGGTCAAAGGAATATTCCGAAAAGGATGAATGTCCCGAATTTTACACCGACAATGCCACAATGTACAAAAGAGCGCAGAGAATGGCATTTACTCTGGGAATACCTATGCTTCTGTTTGCAGTATTTGCATTAGTGTTTTCCGTTATTCTGAGCATAAATGACCCTGAACTGATATGGCTTGTACCCATATATTTGCTGTTTGTTGCTGAATTTGTTCTTTTCGGCAGCAAATCGATCGGCTTCTATTTACGAATGAGAAAAAAACACAATCAAAACAATTCATAAAAGGAGAATGAATTATGAGTGAATTAAACTTAAACAAGATCAACGAAACAACTCCCCCCAATTATTCCTGGGGACAGGAAAACAGACCTGACGAAGGTGAAAGCTCGGTAATGCTCCGCCGAAAGATCAAAAAGGGCTACAACTGGGCAGGCTCGCTCATTATCTGGCAGCAGGTCATTGCATTCGTGATAATGATGATAATATCCTGCGTTATGTCGGCAAATGCGGCTGTTCAGCTTATGGCAGAAAATCCCGATTTGAATCAGCAGCAGCTAACCGAAGCGATCACTCAGCAGATCATGTCGGGCGGCAATATGGTTTACATAAACGCTGTCACAATGATCGCAGCCAATATCATATCCCTTATCATTATATGTGTTGGAAAAAAGCAGTTCAGACTCAAAAACACGCTGGGCAAGATACAATCCCCCGCTTCGTCTGTTGCTCTTGCAGCTGTGGGAATGCTGGGAGTTCAGGGGGCTTCGATACTTATCCAGAATTTAGTAATGAGTCTTACGGGATATTCGGGAATAAATGAAACTGTAACCTCCGCAATGAGCTTTTCAGATGATATGATAATGAATATAATACTCTTTGTTTATATGGTTATTGCCGCACCAATACTTGAAGAGCTTATGTTCAGAGGGGCTGTGATGAATCTTCTCGCTCCTGTTAACCGTACCTTTGCACTGATCGCTTCGGCAATGTTCTTCGGACTTATGCACTGCAACTTCAATCAGATGTTCAACGGCTTCCTGCTTGGTCTTGTATTCGGATATATTGCATTCAAGAGCGGCTCTGTTATTCCTGCTGTAATATGTCATATGACCGCAAACCTTAATGCGTATATCATTGCCTATATTTTTGAATATAAACTTGCTTCCTCCATCGGAGCAGAAGCGGCGGCGCAGGGCGAACTTATTTTGTTCGCAGTTGAAATGGTCATCGGTATTATTGCTTTGGTACTTCTTTGGAAGAAGCAGGGAAAAATCACCAACAGCGACATTATTGTTACCGACTACTCCTATACAATGGAGGACGTCGAGGAAAAGAAGCTTACCTGGCAGGCTCTTTTAAAATGTCCCACCTTCTGGGTATCGGCAGTCCTCTGCATATGGACAGCCTGCACTCTTGTTACGGCACTTTAACAGAAAAAAATCCTCGGGGAATGTACAGTCCTGCATTCCCCGAGGATTTTTTATAGGTTTATTTTCCCGAAGCGATATCGGAAATGACCTTGTTTATGAGCTTTCCGTCCGCCTTGCCTTTAAGCTCAGCCATAACAGTCTTCATATAAGCGCCCTTGTTTCCCGAAGCGATAAGCTCGCCGAATTTCTCCTTGATAAGCGGATATAGCTCCTCTTCGGACATCTGAGCAGGGGCAAAGCTCTTTATAATTTCATACTTGAGCTTGTATTCCTCAATCTGGCTCTCGCACTCGGAAGGACAGGTATCCACCTGCTCCTTTGCAACTTTAAGCTCCTTGAGGATAACGCTGTCAACCAGCTCGGAAGAGATGTTATCCCTTGTTCCACCGTCGATAGCAGCTTTTTTTACTGCTGCAATAAGGGTCTGTACAGCTTCCTTTTTCATAGTATCCTTTGCTTTCATAGCGTCCTTGAGCGCATTCTGAAGCTCGGTAAATTCCATAAAAAACACCTCTTTGATAACAGGCGGTTAAGCCTTGAATTTAAATCTGTTGATATGGCTGTTCAGGACTTCAAACTGGTCGGAAAGTTCTTTGGAGACCTCTGCATTCTTTTCGGCTGTAACGGAATTGTCCCTGATACTTCCGTTTATTGACTCCATTCCGTGATTTATCTGTGCAACAGACTCTGCCTGATCTGCGGCGGAAACAGCGATCCTCTCCATGATATCGGAAACTGAGGAAACCATTTCTACCACATTATCAAGAGATTTTGCTGTAGCGTCGGCAAGCTCTGTGCCGTTTCTTACGGAATTGATGGAATTCTGAATGAGAATACCTGTCTGAGCGGCAGCCTCGGCGGATTTGTTCGCAAGATTTCTTACCTCGTCGGCAACCACTGCAAAGCCCTTGCCTGCGTCTCCCGCACGGGCAGCCTCCACAGCGGCGTTAAGAGCAAGGATATTGGTCTGGAATGCAATATCGTCAATGACGTTGATTATCTTTTCGATCTCAGAAGCGGAGGTCTCTATCTCCTTGATAGCTTCGATCATCCGGCGCATATTTCCGCTTCCCTGCTCAGCAGCCTCGTCTGCTGAAGCCGTAAGCCTGCGGGCATTCTCAGCCTCACGGGCATTTTCGTTTATCTTATCATTTATCTGAGCTATCGAAGCGGTGAGCTGCTGCATGGTACCTGCCTCGTCGGAAGCATTCCTTGAAAGGACAGCCGTTCCGTCAGAAACGTGAACGGAACATTCCTTTACGGAAAGCGCAGCCTTGTGTACCTCGCTGAATGTGCCTTTAAGAGACGCTCTTATCTTGTCAAGAGCATTTCTGATCGTTTCAAAATCACCTGTATATACCGTGTCGGAATGAACGAGAAGATCGCCGTCTGCCACTGCTGAAAGGACATTTCTGATATCTGTTATGTATGCATTAAGCGATGTGATAGTGTCGTTAAGAGAGCTGAGAAGTACCAAAGTCTCGTCGTTTCTGTCGGTAACGGGAGAAGGCGACTCCAGATCGCCTTTGGAAAGAGCTGTAAGGCGGTCGATAGCATCGGTTATGGGCTTTGTTATCTTCTGTGCGGCATTTAGCGAAACTGCAACAGAAGCAGCAATAAATATCACAGCAATGGATATAGCGATAACTGCGGAAACGGTAAATGGCTTCATTATGCTGCTGTAAGGAAGAAGGATGAAGGTATAGCAGGTATCAAAATTATGAATATTTGACCAGCCTGCAAGATATTTTTCTCCGCACAGAGTAATGACCATCTGACCCTGCTTCACAATTTTATCATAGTCAAAATTATTGCGGTTAAGGGTGTCCACAAGAGCGGCAAGCTCGCTGTAGCCTGTATCAGCCGCTGCCTTGTCGTTAAGGTTATCGCCTTTATTTATAATTTCGTTTGAGGTCTGAGAGATAACTCCGCCGGTTTCGGTAACAACAAAGCCGAAACCGCCGTAAGTATTGACCTCGTCAAAGCTTTGGAAAATATCATTGAGATAATTCTTGTTTTTGGTAACATCTGCATTTGAAATGGCAGACGAATAGGATATGGTAAGCAGCTCTATCTCACTTTTTGACGAAGCTGAAACACTGCTGTACATCATTATAAGATTGAATGCGGTAAGAGTGATGATAGCCGCCAGAACTCCGATGACCGAGAGCCTTACGATCCTTCCGCGAATTGTGGTTTTTGTGCCGAGCATAACTGTTTTGCCGTCAGATACAAGTCTGTTGCCCTTTGTTTTCTTTATCTTTTTTGATTTTGACGAAGCTGCTGCCATATGAAAAACCCATCTTTCCAAATAAACTGTTTCTTTGAAATTCCGCATAATGCGACATTATTGTTATTTATTGTTATTGTACCATATTTGTTTCCTTCATTTGTTAATTTTTACGCATTATTTTGTTTCTGTGATATTGTTTTTCTATAGTATCAACATTATCTTTGTAAAAAACCTCTAATATTATGTTAAAAACAACTAAGTTGAAGGGCAAATCGGATAATTTTTGCCTAAACTATAGAAATCCGGCGAAAAATGTAGTATAATAAAAGTAATTATGCACCGAACAATGCTGAAAGGATGATATTATGCCTGCATATCTTGACAACGCCGCTACCACAAAGCCCTGCGATGAAGCAGTCAGCGCCTGCATTGCGGCTATGACCGAGAATTACGGAAATCCGTCGTCTTTACATAAAGTAGGTCTCAGCGCCGAGCTTGCCGTTTCCGACGCAAGAAAATCCATTGCCGCTGCTCTTGTATGCCAGCCCGAATGCATCACCTTTACCTCGGGGGCTACGGAAGCAAACAACACGCTTCTTCTGGGTGCAGCCGAGAACTACGGCAGAAGGAAAAAGAAGATCGTTGTTTCGGCAGTGGAACACCCCTCTGTGGAAGAAACTGTCAAGCTTCTTGAAAAAAACGGCTTTGAGGCAGTCCGCATAAAGCCTCAGAGGGACGGTTCGGTGGACGCCGACGAATTTATTGCCGCTGTGGATAACAACACCTTCCTTGCCTCCTGTATGTACGTCAATAACGAGACGGGAGCCATTATGCCCGTAAAACGGATATTCACACAGATCAAACGGCTTTACCCTGACTGTATCACCCATTGCGATGCTGTTCAGGCGTTTATGAAGCTGCCCATCAAGACTGCCGACCTGAACGCCGACCTTATTACGGTAAGCGGTCACAAGGTACACGCTCCCAAGGGCGTGGGTGCAATGTATATCCGCAAGGGTATCAGAATTGCGCCGAGAATGATAGGCGGCGGACAGGAAAAGGGGCTGCGCTCGGGTACGGAATCCGTTCCTCTTATCAGCGCATTCGGAGCGGCTGTACGCTCTCAGCTCCCCACCATCGCCACAGCATATTCCAACGCGGAGGAGCTTAGCGGCAGACTCAGAAAAAAGCTCTCAGCCCTTAGTTATATTACCATCAATTCAAATGCGGAGGAACAGTGTCCCTACATTCTGAATTTCTCCGTAAACGGCATACGCTCGGAAATAATGCTTCACTTCCTTGAAAGCAAGAATATATATGTTTCCAGCGGCTCTGCCTGCTCAAAGGGCGCTCACAGCAGCGTTCTCACAGCTATGGGGATACACGACAAGGCCGCCGATTCAGCAATAAGAGTATCGTTTAGCAGAATGTCATCCTGCGGTGAGGTCGAGGCTCTCGTCACAGCCATTCAGGAAGGATATCTCAGCCTTGCAAAAAGATGATAATAAAGGAATGATATTATATGTCGGTTTTTCTTGTTGATTATGAAAACGTGACCTCTGCAGGGCTTGCAGGTATCGACAAGCTTACAGAAAGAGATACCGTTTATATTTTTTACACCCAAAGCGCTGCAAGTCTCAGCTTTGACGCTCACAGAAACATAATGGCATCGGGTGCAGAAATAAAATATATCAGCGTAACGTCAGGAGCAAAAAATGCTCTTGATTTTCAGCTTGCTTCATTCCTCGGCTATCTTACAGCAGTCAGCAATGAAAGAAAATTCTACATAGTAAGCGCCGACAATGGTTACCTTGCCGTAAAGTCCTTCTGGGAAAAGACTATGGGGCTTGGAGATATGGAAATAAAGTTGATACCGAATATCCGCTATATTTTCAGGCAGACCGTTATTGACCCTGCTATGCTGCCGGGAAAAGAAGCTGTTATTCCGAAAGAAATAATTCCCGTATCGGAAGCTGCCATATTACCTGAAGCGTCTGTTTCCGAGAGCAAGCCCACTACCCTTTCTGCCGAAGAAAAAGTGGAAAAGGGTGTGTCAAATAGCAAGCCTGTCAGCAAATCACGCAAGCCCGGTGAAGCCGATACGGAAGATGATCTGCTGTCTCCCGAGGCTGTCAGGATAATGGGGATATTCAGCGCCGAGGGTATCGGAAACGATGCGGGAAGGGCGATCATCGACCTTGCAAAAGCATCTTCGGACAAGCAGCACTTCTATACGGGTATGACAAAGAAATTCGGTATGGAAGAGGGACTTCGCTTCTACAAGGCACTGCGTCCCGAATACGCAAACATCAGAAAGCTTTCAAAGAAAGCCGTAAGCAGCATACATAACTGATTTGAAAGGATAAATATCTCATATGAAGGAAATAATTCTGCTCAAAGAGGGCGAGATAGCTCTCAAGGGCTTAAACAAAAGAAATTTTGAGGAAGCATTCATAAAAAATCTCCGCCACCGTCTCAAACCTCTCGGCAAATTCATCTACACCCGCTCACAGTCAATGATATACTGCGAACCTGCTGAGGACAGCATAGATATGGATGAAGCTGTTTCAAGAGCCTCAAAGGTATTCGGTGCAGCTGCCATCTGCCGTGCAATGATAACAGAAAAGGATTTTGAGGTCATATGCCGTGATGTACTCACATACTGCGGCGAGGAGCTTTCCTGCGCACGTACATTTAAGGTACAGGCAAAGCGCTCGGACAAGCGTTTTCCAATGAGATCGCCCGAGATATGCGCCGAGCTTGGCGGACGTATCCTCGATAATTTTCCCCGTCTCGAAGTGGACGTTAAAAATCCCGATGTCACCGTTAATGTGGAGATAAGGGATACAAACGCTTATATCCACACATGCAACAGAGAAGCGGCAGGCGGCATACCCGTAGGCACCTCGGGCAAGGCAATGCTCCTGCTCTCTGGGGGTATTGACAGCCCCGTTGCAGGATATATGATGGCAAAGCGAGGCATTGACATCTCGGCAATCCACTATGTCTCTCCCCCCTACACCTCCGACAGAGCCCGTCTCAAGGTGGAAAGGCTTTGTGAAAAAATAGCTCCATGGTGCGGAGATACCACATTTTACTGCGTTCCCTTTACGGAAATTCAGGAAGCTCTCAGGGATAACTGCCCCGAGGAGCTGTTCACCATACTTATGCGCCGCCTTATGATGGAGATTGCTCAGCGCATATGCGAGAAAAACGATATCACCGCTCTTATTACAGGCGAAAGCGTGGGACAGGTGGCAAGCCAGACAATGGGCGCTATCGTATGCACCGACAATGCCTGCCGTATGCCTGTTTTCCGTCCTGTTATCGGTATGGATAAGACCGAGATAATCGCCATTGCAAGAAAAATTGACACCTTTGACATATCAATTGAGCCGTACGAGGACTGCTGCACCGTTTTCACCCCCAAGCACCCCAAGACCCGTCCCACACTTGAAGAAGTCACTCAAGCTCAGAACTCCTTTGATTTTGAACCGCTTATCCAAAAAGCTGTTGAAGAGACCGAGGTTAAGCATTTTAAAATTGGTTAATTTGACAGAGCTGTGTAAATAAAGTGAAATATCACCCCTATTCGTAAAAAAGTACGGGCTTTATTTGATATATGTCACAAACTTTATGCCGTTTTCTTGACATTGAGACCGAAAAAGTGTATTATAGAATTATATAGACGTTATATAGGGGTAAATCTTCAAGGACGTCTGCGCCCGCCATAAAGCAGGCAGGGAGATACTTAAAAATGGCAATGTCAAAAAGCGCAAAAAAAGCGTACAAAAAAGCCGTTAAGGCAAAGAAAAAAGCAAAACGAGGTCATTGGCTTCTTATACAAAAAGGCGACAGTGCAAAGGAAGTTCTGTCAAAGCTGTTTACTCAGTTTGCAGTGCTTGTGCTTATCGCCTGCGGTCTGATACTTGCAAATGAGTTCAGGCTCTCTTTTTCAGCAAAGCAGTTGAACGATTCTCTTAAAAGTCTCTATCAGTCGGTAATATCCCATGCTTCCGACGGTCAGACCCTTGCGGGAGCGGAGGAAATGCTGAAAATAAATCCCGATACTGTAGGATATATCTGCATCGAAGGCACCGAGGTTGACTTCCCCGTTGTTCAGACGGGAAATAATGAGGATTACCTTAAAACTGCATTTGACGGCAGCAGCAATAAGGCAGGAACGGTTTTCCTCGATTACCGGAATGTCCTCACAGCTTCAGAACGGTCGGACAATCTTGTTCTTTACGGTCACAACCAGAAGGACAGAACGATGTTCGGCAGTTTAAAGGATTACAAGAAAAATCTTAATCACTACATTTCGCACCCGACTATTACATTCAACTCAAATTACCGTTCCGATGTTTACAAGATATTCGCATATTTTGTAACAGAGGTCAAGCCCGAGCAGACTTCGGACGGCGTGGTATTTGATTATCACAATTACCTTGACCTTTCCGACAAGGCTGTTTATAACAAGTTTATAGAAAATATCACCGAGCGTTCTCAGATCGTTACTTCTGTTGATGTTAAGTACGGAGATGAGTTTCTTACACTTTCCACCTGCAGCAACGAGTTTGAGCCCTCAAGATTTGTGATATTCGCAAGAAAGACCCGAAAGGGCGAGGATACCGCTGTGGACACATCAACAGCTTATCTTAACCCCAACGCAAAGGAACCCAATTGGACAGTTATTTTTAAATAACACTAAAAATATATACTTTGAGGTAGAACAGATGAACAAAAAAGAGCAAAAATCAAGAACGATCATAATAATCGTTGCTTCAATCATATTGGTTATTTCTCTCGGTTATCTCGCATATTATCTTATTCAGGAGAAGCGTGCGGAGGAGCTTAACAAGGAGCTTATCGACCGCCACACCGACACCGTAATGATAACCCAGGAAACCACCGTTCCCGAGACAACAACAGTTTCCGAAACGACCACGACCGAAGCTACTACAGTTCTCGAGCCTCTTGTGGAGCTTGACTCTATGAAAAGCTTTATTGCCGACAATCCCGACACCGCAGGCTGGATAACCGTAGGCGGAACGTCCATAAACAACGTTGTTGTTCAGTGCGGTGATAATGATTTTTATCTTAATCACGATTTCAACGGCAGAAGCTCACAGCCGGGAACCATATTTGCCGATTTCCGCTGCGTGGTAAACGACTATGGCTTCAGACAGAGCGACAATATTATCCTTTACGGTCACAATCAGGCTAACGGAACAATGTTCGGCACTCTCCAGAAATACAAGATCACCAAACAGAATACAAGCAAATTTGACTTCTATCTCCAGCACCCCACATTCACATTCTCAAATCTCTATGAGGAATATACATACAAGATAATCGCTCTTTTTGTATGCGAGGTCAATCCCGAGCATACGAGAGACGGAGTCATCTTTGATTATCAGAATTATATCCGCTTCGGCTCAAAGGAATACACCTACGAGCAGTTTATGCAGAATGTAACAGAGCGTTCCGAAATAATCACAGGCGTTGACGTTCAGAAGGGAGATCAGTTTATGACTCTCTCCACCTGCAGCAACGAATTTGAACCCTCACGCTTCATCGTTATCGGCAGAAAGGTCCGTGACGGCGAAAGCCCCGAGGTTGACACTTCTCTTGCAAAGCTCAACCCTGATGCCAAGGAACCCGATTGGAATTTCATTTACGGAAACTGATCCTTTATAATATTATTGAGGTAATGATATATGTCAGAAGAAAAAAAGGCGTCTGAAAACGAAGCTGCCGTATCGGGCTTTTTCGACAGCCTGATCGAGGACTTTATCCCCGATGACATCAAAAGCGATCCTAAGCCCGATGTAAATATTGATACTGAAAATCCCCCAAAGGATATCAGAGATTTTTCCAAGTTTTTTGAAGACGCTGCTGCATTCGGAAGCGGTTTTCAAAGCACAATCGACAAGCCTCCCGTCGAACTATCCGACGGTTCTGAGAAGAACGTAAGTTTCTCCGATAATAATGCACCTGAGCCGACACCTCAAAAGGAAATAATCACCGAACCCGTTACAGACGAGGACGGAATGATAGTTATTTTTGATGAGGAAGCAGGCATTGATGCCACATCTGCAAAGCTTCCGGAGGATACTTCCGAATCTGAAGAAGAGGACTCCCCTGCCGAAGCTTCTGAGGATAATTTCGAGCCTGACAGCAACATTTCCGATGAAAATGAACCTGTCTCAGATAATACCGTTAAAACTGTTTCTGAGGAAAAAGACAGCATTGGCGTGTCGGAAAGCAGTACAGATACAAAGGATAATAAACAGGAAAAGCGTCCCTTTATACAAGGGATTATCCCATGGAAGGGAGACAGCGCGGCAGAAATTATCCGAAAGCTTGTATTTATCGCTTCAACAGGCGTGTTTATCGCAGCGGGCATTATGCTCATCAGCACTCTTATGCAGTCCGAGGAGGCTCAGGAGGAAGCGGAAAGTATTGCAGAAATGGTCACCACGACCGTTGCCACTACGATAAATGAAGCCGGCGAGGTGGAGACTATCCCCCCCACCACCGAGGAGCGCATTGAGCATAACGAAAGCGTTATGGACAGCTTTATCGAGCTTTCCGACAATGTAAAGGGATTTATCGAGATCGAGGGCTGCGGTATCAGACTGCCCGTTGTTCAGGGAACAGATAATATTTATTATCTTACCCATACCTATAACGACAGGAAAAATAAGGCAGGCTCCATTTTTATGGACTACCGCTGTACCGTCAGCGCAGATTATACCTCTCCCAACATCGTTCTCTACGGTCACAATCAGGAGGACGGCACAATGTTCGGAAACCTCAAATATTATAAAAACAATGTCGACTTCTACAAAAAAAATCCTATTGTGGTTTTCAACACTGAATACGGCATTGGAGACTATATCATTTTCGGATATTTCGTTACCAACGTTTACGAGAAGCAGGATTCCGCAGGAGAGGTTTTCCATTATCACGATTATATCGAAACTCTGAATAATGAGAGTACCTTTAATTGGTATATGTCCCAGGTAAATGAGAGAAACCAGATCATTCCGCCAATTGATGTGAAATATGGGGACAGGCTCCTTGTACTTTCCACCTGCAGCAATGAGTATTCGGATTCACGCTTTGTTGTAATGGCAAGAAAGGTCCGTGAGGACGAAAATATTTCGGCAATTGACTTTTCATCTGCAAAGCTTAATCCCAACGCAAAGCAGATAGACTGGGACGCTATTCTGAGCCGCACCGAATCCGAAACAATATCAGAAACTACCGTTTCCGAAACGATTACGGAAACTACTGTTGAGACTACTGTTGAAACTACAACAGAGCCTGAAACAGAGTCAACCACCGAAACAACCACTACTCCTCATAAGCTCAAGATAGACCACGAGGAGAGATCAAGACTTGGTCTGGCTCCAATATATGAAAACGGAACCAAAGCTCCCTGCTATACCGATCCCACATCGGAGACCATATCTGAGGAAACCACCGTTCCCGAAAGCTCCGAAACAGATTCTACAAAGCTGTCTCTTGCTCCTGTCATTCAAAACGGCACAACAGCCCCTGTAACCGAGCAGACCACCGCTTTGGCAAGCTCCGACGGCAATTAAACTGCCGAAGCATCAGCGCAAAATTATTTTTAAGAGGTTATATCATATGTCAATGAGCGATGAAGCAAGAGGCTCTACCCCAAGAAGAGCGTCAAAAACCAAGGCAAAAAAAAGCTTTAAGGAATCCTTTATTCCTCAAAAGGGCGACAGCTCCTCCGAAGTCATAAGCAAGCTTATAGTGCTTTTGTCCATAATTGTGCTTATTGTATGTGCTGTGATCCTCGGAAATTATTTTTACGAGATGTATGAGGCAAAGCAAAATCACAATACCCTGAAGGTCATTTATCAGAAAGCACAGCAGTCGGTAATCACTCAGGAAGTCCCTGCAGAGACTGAAAAATTACCCGAAAATGTGGGAGAGCTTGCTCCCGAGGAAAGACCTCCTCTGAATGTCCTTCCTGCCGCTCAGGAGCTGCTTGCCATAAATGGGGACACTATAGGATATGTACGTATCCCAAACTGTGTTGATGAACCTGTGGTAAAGGGAAAGGATAACGAATACTACCTTAACCATAATTTCTATGACAACCAAAGACAATGCGGCACCTGCTTTGCCGATTACAGAAACGTTGCAGACGGCTATGAGCGTTCGGACAACATTATCCTTTATGCTCATAATCAGAAGGATGGTACAATGTTCGGCAATCTGGACTATTACCGCTGGGATCCCGCATATTGGCTCAAAAACCCTTTCATATACTTCAACACAAATTATTCCGAAGATACCTATGTTATCATCTCCTCCTTTGTCATCAATACAAAGCCCGAGCACGACGATAACAGACCTCTTTTTGATTATCAGAACTATATTGATTTCAACGATAATTATACCTATGATAAGTTTATGGACGAGATCACAAAGCGAAGCACCATCATTTCAGGCGTTGACTGCAATGAGAATGACGCTTATCTCACACTTTCCACCTGCTCCACCGAATGGGA
>JAGAJF010000084.1 GCA_017829005.1 Oscillospiraceae bacterium
CTGAGATTTTCATCATTTACCTGCTCAAGCACTCCCGTTACACGTATCTGAATGCCTTTGCAGGAGAAGCACATCTCAGCTTTGGGATTTTTCATTATCTGAGAATAAACGTCCTTTGTGGAGGCAGTGTGGAAAATAAATCCGTTTTCATCTGCTCTGTAAAGGAGCATTCCTCTTACTCTGGGCTGGTCTCCATCGGCGGTTGCAAGGTAGAATGCGGGATTATCATTTATCAGCCTGAACATTTCCTGTGGGGTCATAATTATCAGTTCCTTTCGTTTTTTGATAATTATAACCCGAATGGAAAAACTTTTCTTTTATTATACTGCCCGATTTTTTCAAAATACTGTTAACCGATGTACTTGTCACGATATTCGGTAGGGGAAATACCAACTCTGTTCTGAAAACAGGAGGAGAAATGTGCGCTGCTGCCGAAGCCGCATTTCATTGCAATTTCCGTAACGGAAATAGTTTTTCTTTTAAGCATTGTTTTTGCCCGTTCAAGCCGTATTTCAATGAGATATTCGATGGGGGTGATACCTGTTTCCTTTTTGAATTTCCGATTGAAGCAGGAGCATGAGACATAGCTTAATGCCGCAAGCTTTGAGACGGTTATATTTTCGGAGTAATGCTGCTCAATATAGTGCTGTGCCCTTGCTACGGAATAATCGGAGGAAACTGCACGCATATCGAAGGTCTCACCCATAATGCTGCGTATTATCCAATGGGTGATGATCTCCGCCTGCGCATCGAGGGTAATGTCCGAGTTGGGCATAGATTTGCTGTATTCAAATACGAAGGTGTTGAGCGCTTTTAAAATGTCACTGCATATTTCAAATTGGTGTCCATCAAATGCAGGTATATTTTCGGCATACATCAGATATCGCTTTTCAAAATAGCATTTTTCTATCAGCAGACAATAGTAGTTTAGTCCCGCTTTGTCGCTGTGAGGAATATGGGGAGAGGTTATTGACGCAAGGTAACGGGTCTGTCTGTCCGACATATGCTCAAAAGAGATAACTATCATATATGACGGGTGAGAATGTCCCTGCTTTGCCGCATATCCGCATTCGCCTGCGGTGGGGATAAAAATTCCAAGCTGAGGACGGACATAGCAGTCAACACAGGCAAGATCGGCTTCCGTTAATTTGCTGCCTATCAGATTTTTTATCGGTCCAAAGTCTTTCATATGACCTCCGATGCATAATACTAATTTTTAATCAACCTATAGACAAATTCGACAGCTATAACCCAGCCACTCGTCGTCAAGCTCCCTTGCCGGGCAGCAGCCCGCCTGCGGTCGCTTTCCTAGATTGGCTGTGTTCTATCTGCCGCCTTTGTCTACAGAACGATTAAAGATTAGTATAAAAACGGCTTTATAAAAATATATCCGCCCCGATGGACAGGACGGATATGTTTTTATATTTTGTGCGTTAATTACAGAACGATATACTTGCCTTCGGGATTTCCGTTAACAACATAGTAAGCTCTGAGCTCGCCGTTTTCAGCCTTAACATAAACGTCAATGCTCTTAACGTGCTTGCGGCTTCCGTTCTTATAATCAGCCTTGCAAAGCTCGGTTATATCGGTAACGGTATGTTCACCTGCACCCTGAATGAGGAAAATATCCTTCTTAACAGGCTCTGCCTTCATGGGAGCGGGCTTTTCAGCCTTTTTCTCAGCAGCGGGCTTTTCTGTCTTCTTTGCAGCAACGGGCTTTTCTGTCTTCTTTGCAGCAACAGGCTTTTCAGCCTTCTTTTCAGCAACAGGCTTATCAGTCTTCTTTTCAGCAGGTGCAGCCTTTACTTCTTCAACGGGTTTAACATTTTCAACAGCTTTAGCGGTCTCGACAGGCTTTGCAGCTTCTGCGGAAACTGCGGGCTTGGACTGAGTCTTTTTATCTTTTGCCATAACAGTAAACCTCCAAATTTAATGTTATAATTAGTATAACATTTTATTTTGCGTTTGTCAAATATTGTTTGATATAATTTACCAATTATACTAAAATATAGGCTTACACGACAGGTTTTTTGATGATTTTAACATTGAAAAACTCATAAATTTCAGCCGTTGACGGTTTTCTGCGCTCTGCCGTGCTTGAGGATAGGGGAGATGTACTTATAAATCGCAACGGTGATAACGGTGCTGCACATTCCTTTTATAAATGTGAAAGGCAGATTGAACCATATAAGGGCGTCAAGGAGAGTTTCTACATTGGGATTTATTTTCTGATATGCGCTTATAATTGCTTCCATAGGCATAAACTTTGTGTAAACCGGATAGATGAAAAAGTAGTTTGAGAATATGCTGAAAACTGCCATAGCTGCAGCACCGGCAGTCGCACCGATAATTGCGCGGGTCTTGGTCTTTTTTGATTTGTAAATCAGACCTGCGGGAACTACAAATGCACAGCCGAGAATGAAATTGGAAAGTTCTCCCACTCCGCCTGTTCCCGAGCCTTTACACAGGATATTCAGCAGGTTTTTGAGAAGGCATACGCCTGCTCCCGAGAGGGGACCGATGGCAAAGGCTGCTATCAGAGCAGGCAGCTCGGAAAGGTCAAACTTGATAAATCCGGGCATAAACATAGGCACGGGAAAATCAAAGAACATCAGCACTGCTGCCATTGCTCCCATCATTGCCGTGACGGTGAGCTGTCTTACCTTTGATGTTTCGGTGTTGGGTTTGAAGATTTCGGTTTTCATACAGATTCCTCCATTAAAATTAAAATATAATAAAAAGCAATCTGTTTTTGAAAATAAAACTGCCCGCAAAGCATAGTGCTTCACGGGCAGCAGGTATACGCAGTTAAACGCTGTGTTTCTTTCATCCGGACTATACCGTCGGTTTCGGAATTTCACCGAATCATGCTAAGCTTAAAATAAGCTCGGCTCGCGGACTATACCGCCGGTGAGGAATTTCACCTCGCCCTGAAACAAATTGCAGTTTATTCGGTTGTAGGTTTGCCTTATTCCTCGGAGCCTTCGTCCTCGTCATCGTTCTCGATATCGTCAAGATCAAATTCGAGAAGCTCATTGCAGTTGGGACAGTTTATGGAGCCGTCCTCGATCATAGCGGCATTGAGACAGATGGTATCTCCGCAGGTGGGACAGGTAACCTCATAAAGCTCCTCGTCATCGAAAAGCTCTTCATCGTCATCGTCCTCATCGTAAATATCATCGTAATCCTCGTCGTCCTCATCATCGCAGCAGCAATCGTCATCGTCCTCGTCGATCTCGTAGAGATCCTTCTCGACCTCACCCAGATCCTCGTCGATAACGTCAACGACTTCGGAAAGCTCATCCACATCGTTTTTCAGATCTGCGATCTCGGCAGCCATGTCGCTGAGGATATCAGCAATAGCGGCAATAACCTTGTCGTCGGTGTTCAGACCCTCCATAAGGCCTTTGAGATAAGCAGTTTTTTCAGTAAGTGTCATAGGTTACAGCCTCCTTAAATAAACATTTTCTATGGCAGGAGCTTACGCTCTTTCCATATACTCGCCTGTACGTGTGTCGATCCTGATCATATCGCCCTCGTTGATGAAGAGGGGAACCTTGATCTCTGCGCCTGTTTCAAGAGTAGCAGGCTTGGTAGCGTTGGTTGCGGTGTTTCCTGCAAAACCGGGATCGGTCTGTGTTACCTGAAGCTCAACAAAGTTGGGGGGCTCAACAGCGAAAACCTTGCCCTTGTAGGAGCAAACCTTGCATACCATATTTTCCTTAACGAACTTGAAGCTGTCGCCAAGCTCGTTAGCGCTTACAGGGAGATCCTCGTAGGTCTCGGGATCCATAAAGTGGTAGAGATCACCGTCGCTGTAGGTATATTCCATATCCTTTCTCTCAACGTAAGCGGTGGGGAATTTTGCGGAAGGGTTGTAGCTCTTTTCAATTACGGAACCGGTGATAACGTTCTTGATCTTGGTTCTTACGAAAGCAGCGCCTTTACCGGGCTTAACGTGCTGGAATTCAACGATCTGAAGAACGTTGCCGTCCTCCTCGAATGTCATTCCGTTTCTGAAATCGCCTGCTGAAATCATATTTAACCTCCAAAAATTTTAGAAATTGAGAGCGGCAAAGGCTCCCTGATACGAAATAATCATTATTTATTTATATCATACCACATTTTCTGAAATAATGCAATACCTTTTTATAATTTTATCAGATTTTTAGGAGCATTTGTCAAATTATAACAAGAATTTTGTTTTATTACCACAAAATCCTCTATGCGTATGCCGAATTTTTTCGGCATATAAATTCCGGGTTCAATGGTTATGACCATATTTTCACGAAGCACAGTTTCGTCACGGGTATTTGCACAGGGGGACTCGTGTATCTCCATTCCCACGCTGTGACCCAGACCGTGACCGAAATATTCACCGTAGCCGTTTGCAGCGATAAAGTCTCTTGCAACGCAGTCGAGACGCTTTCCTGTAATTCCGCAGACAGCAGCGTTTATGGCTCTGTTTTGAGCTTCGAGGACTACCGAATACGCCTTTTCCATTTCTTCTGAAATATCACCAAGAGCAACCGTTCTGGTCATATCGCTGTGATATCCGTCCACCACAGCGCCGAAGTCCATAAGGATAAATTCGCCCTTTTTAAGCGTTTTGTCGGAGGGAACGCCGTGGGGCATTGAGGTGGTGGTGCCGCAAAGGGCGATTGTCTCAAACGACAAAGCCTCTGCGCCGTTTCGAAGCATATATTCATCAAGGCAGAGGGCTATCTCACGCTCGGTAACGCCTTCTCTGATGAAATTCAAGGCGTTTTCCAGCGCCTTTTCCGCAATACGCTGAGCCTTTCCCATAAGGGCAATCTCGCTGTCGGATTTTATCATTCGCATTTCACCGATGATGCGGCTGAGATCTGAGGAATTGTTGAATGTGACCGTTCCTGTAATATTTTCACGAAGCCGCTCAAATTCGGATAATGTCATGGTATCGCTTTCCACCCACAGCTCTTCGGCGTGATTTTCTGCGATAAGCTCCGAAAGCTGAGTGTATAGCCTTTCCTGCTTTATAACATCGCAGTCGGTGACTGTATCACGTGCCTTTTCGATGTATCTTGAGTCAATTATAAGATATGCGGAATTTTTAAAAACGATGATCGTTCCCGCAGAGGATTTCATTCCCGTGAAATACCGCCTGTTCACGTCGGAGGTTATCAGAGCGCAGGCATTTTCGGGAAGCTGTTTGCGGAGAGTTTCTATTCTGTTCATACGTTTTGCTCCAGAATTGATTTAAGGGCATAAAGTCCTAAGATGTAGCTTTCCTTGCCGAAGCCTGCGATTTGTCCGGCGCATACGGGGGAGATGACTGAGGTGTGGCGGAATTCTTCACGCTTGTGGATATTGGACATATGCACCTCGATAACGGGTATTTTTACAGCCGCAATGGCGTCTCTGATGGCATAGCTGTAGTGGGTGTAGGCGCCTGCGTTCAGCACTATTCCAGAGAAGTCAAGCCTTGCGGCGTGGATACGGTCGATTATCTCGCCCTCGTGGTTTGACTGAAAACACTCGCAGCTTTCAAAGCCAAGCTCCGCTGCTTTCTCGGTTATTTCGGCGCATATGCTCTTGTAGCTGTCGCTGCCGTATGTCCCCGGCTCTCTTTCTCCTAAGAGATTGAGGCTAGGACCGTTTATTATAAGCACGTTCATTTTTATTATTTCCTTTCGGTATGGATTTATATTTTTATTATAATTCCAAATGGTGGGAATGTCAAGGCAAAAAAATTGCAGGAGCGGACAGAAAAATTTGTCCTTCCTGCGGATAAATTTTTTGGAAAATGACTTGACTAATTGATACAAATATATCAAAACAATATATGCAGGGGGAACGTCTGAGTTGAATAGTGCTGCTGATATGGAGATTTATGAGAGGAATATATAACAGAAAATTTATGTCAACAAAAACCGCCCCCCGTCATAAACGGCAGGAGGTGGTTTTCGTTAGTCGGTCATTCAATTCCGAGAACTGTATAATCCTTGTCCTCAACGGCTTTTCTGAGGACTGCGTCCTCTGCGGGAGCGGAAAGGGTAACCACTGCCGTTCCCTTTTCGTGGCTCACTTCGGCGGATACAACGCCGTTTACCGCTTCAAGAGCCTTTTTCACTGCCGCTTCGCAGTGGGAGCACATCATACCTTCGATTTTGATAGTCTTTGTCATAGCTTTTTTCTCCTTTTTGTGTTTTTGTTTGATAATTTTATCCTTATCGGCACTATGAATGTCGATAAAATTCAATCTTAGTGCGTTTGTTACAACGCAGAAGCTGGACAGGCTCATTGCCGCTGCCGCAAACATCGGGTTCAGCCCGATATTAAGCACAGGTATCAACACTCCTGCCGCAAGGGGTATGCCTATGGCGTTATAGATAAATGCCCAGAAAAGATTTTGTCTGATATTCCTGAGAGATGCACGGCTCAGCCGTATTGCCGCAGGGACATCTGTGAGCCTGCTTTTCATCAGCACCACATCTGCGGCGTCTATTGCCACGTCCGTGCCTGCGCCGATTGCAATGCCCACATCTGCACGGGTGAGGGCAGGGGCGTCGTTTATGCCGTCTCCCACCATTGCCGTTCTGCCCTCTGCGGACAGCCTTCGGATAACGCTTTCCTTGCCCTCGGGAAGCACCTCCGCTATGACCTCGTCTACTCCAGCAAGCCGCCCTACGGCTTTGGCAGTCCGCTCATTATCGCCTGTGAGCATTACCGTTCTGATACCCATTCTGCGAAGCTCAGAGACTGCTCGGGGGCTGTCCTCCTTAATAACGTCTGCAACGGCTATCATTCCCATCAGCTTGCCGTTTTTCGAGAAGAAAATGGGAGTTTTGCCCTCTTCGGATAGAGACTGTGCCTTTGACTGTATTTCCTTGGAAATGTCTGCGTGAGAGCTTATGAATTTCAGATTGCCCCCGTATATTTCCCTGTCACCGTAACGTGCGGAGAGACCGCTGCCTGCATATGCTCTGAAATCTGTGACCTCAAAAGGCGTGATTTTCTTTTCCTCGGCGGCAAGGACAATGGCTTTGGCAAGGGGGTGCTCACTTTTTTTCTCGGCGGAATAGGCAGTTTGGAGAAGCGCTTCGGGGGAAATGCCATTTGAGGGGATAATGTCTGTGACCTTGGGAGCACCCTCGGTGATGGTCCCCGTTTTGTCCAGAGCGACTATCTCTACCTCGCCTGCAGCTTCAAGGGAAGCAGCTGTTTTAAACAGTATGCCGTTTTTTGCTCCCACTCCGTTTCCCACCATTACCGCTACGGGAGTGGCAAGTCCCAATGCACAGGGGCAGCTTATCACAAGCACCGAGATACCCCTTGCAAGTGCAAACCCTGCGGTCTGTCCCGCAAGGAGCCATATTATCGCTGTGGCTGCGGCTATGGCGATGACTGCGGGGACGAATATTCCCGAGACCTTGTCGGCGGTCTTGGCGATGGGGGCTTTTGTTGCCGCTGCGTCGCTTACCATTTGTATAATGTGGGACAGGGCAGTATCTTCGCCTACGTTTACCGCTTCGCACTTTAAAAATCCCGACTGATTTATGGTTGCGGCGGAAACTCTGTCTCCCTGGGTCTTGTCCACGGGAATACTTTCGCCTGTTAGAGCTGATTCGTTTACGGCGCTTTCGCCCTCAAGGACCTTTCCGTCTGCCGGAATGCTTTCACCGGGGCGGACAACGAATATATCTCCCTTATTGACCTCGTCTGCAGGAATTATCTCTTCCGCTCCGTTTCTTATTACCGTGGCAGTCTTGGGAGCAAGCTTTATGAGACTTTTCAAAGCGTCAGTGGTCTTTCCCTTGGAGCGGGCTTCAAGCATTTTTCCCACGGTTATGAGCGTAAGTATCGTTGCGGCGGATTCAAAGTAGAACTCGTGCATAAGGCTCATAACGCCTTCGCTGTCGCCCTTTACCTGTGCGTCGGTCATTGCGAAAAGGGCATAAACGCTGTATATGAATGCTGCAGATGAACCTATCGCCACAAGGGAATCCATATTGGGAGCTTTATTTGCAATAGCTTTAAAGCCGCTTATAAAGAATTTTTGGTTTATCACCATTATTATAACAGTGAGCAGGAGCTGGACAAGCCCCATAGCAATGTGATTTCCCTCAATAAAAGAGGGGAGCTGCCAGTCCCACATCATATGACCCATTGAGATGTACATCAGCAGGAGAAGAAATCCCACAGACCATATGAGCCTTTTTTTCAGCAGGGGATAGTCCTTGTTCTCAAGCTCCGCCGCCGATTCGTCTGCGCTTTTGTGGCTCTTTTCGGCACCTTTGGGTGACGCACCATAGCCTGCCGCTTCCACTGCCCGAATAATTTCCTCGGGTGATGCCGTTCCCTCCACGCCCATTGAATTTGTGAGCAGGCTCACCGAGCAGGAGGTCACGCCCTTGACCGCCGAAACAGCCTTTTCCACACGTGCGCTGCAGGCGGCGCAGCTCATTCCTGTAATATTATACTGCTTCACTTTTATTTTCCTTTCATTTCATCAGCCTTTGGAGGGTATCGAGAAGCTCGTCTATGACCTCGTCCTTTCCCTCTCTTATATCATCTGCAACACAGGTGCGGATATGTGTGCCCAGAAGCTCTTTATTAAATGAGTTGACGGCAGCGGTGACGGCAGCTGCCTGCACCATTATATCGGGGCAGTAGGCATCTTTTTCCACCATTCCTTTTATGCCTCTTATCTGTCCCTCTATGCGGTTAAGTCTGTTGATAAGGCGCTTTTTTTCGTCGTCGGTTCGCTGTTTTGTTTCGTGGCAGCGGCAGCATTTTTCCATTTTATCAGTCCTTTCGTTACTTTATGTTTATATTATATACCCCCTGGGGGTATGCGTCAATATCAAAATGATAAATATATTTTTAAGAATATTTTTCTCTGTATTCCTATGTGATATGATATAAGGATAAAGCGGAAAATCCGACATCATTATTATCAAAATATGCCCAAATATGCATTACTTGTTTAAATTATCAAAAAGATACTTGATTTTTGACAGAAAATAATGTATAATTGTTTTATGCGATGTCGGAGTCATTTTTCTGCATCGGCGAAAATTTGAAAGGAGTTTGTAACTAATATGATCTATTCTCATGAGGTTGAAACAATGTGCCCCGTGGCACAGGGCGTTGCACACGGTGCTGCTCCGATCCCCGAAGAAGCAAAGTGGGTAAAGGCTAAGGAGATCAAGGACATTTCCGGCTTCACACACGGCATTGGCTGGTGTGCTCCTCAGCAGGGTACCTGTAAGCTTACCCTCAACGTTAAGGAGGGCGTTATCCAGGAGGCTCTCGTTGAGACTATCGGATGTTCCGGTATGACCCATTCGGCTGCTATGGCTGCTGAGATCCTTCCCGGCAGAACCATTCTCGAGGCTCTTAACACAGACCTGGTTTGCGATGCTATCAACACAGCTATGAGAGAACTTTTCCTTCAGATCGTTTACGGACGTTCACAGTCTGCATTCTCTGAGGATGGTCTTGTTGTAGGTGCAGGACTTGAGGACCTCGGTAAGGGCCTCCGTTCACAGGTTGGTACAATGTACGGTACTCTCGCAAAGGGTCCCCGTTACCTTGAAATGACCGACGGTTATGTTACAGGTATTGCTCTCAACGCTGATAAGGAGATCATCGGCTACCAGTTTGTTAACTTTGGTAAGATGATGGACTTCATCAAGGGCGGAGATGATGCAAACACAGCATTTGAGAAGGCTAAGGGTCAGTATGGCCGTGTAGCTGACGCTGTTGAGATCATCGACCCCAGAAAGCAGTAATCACTGAAATATAATTAAGGAGGTTATAATAATGGCTTTATTTGAATCATATGAAAGAAGAGAAAAGCAGATTCTCGAGGTTCTGGGTAAGTACGGGATCAACTCCATTGAAGAGTGTGCAGACATCTGCAAGGCTAAGGGCTTTGATCCTTACAAGATCACAGAGGGCATTCAGCCTATCTGCTTTGAGAATGCTAAGTGGGCTTACACTGTAGGCTGTGCAATTGCAATCAAGAAGGGCTGCACAAGAGCTGCTGACGCTGCTGCTGCTATCGGTGAGGGACTTCAGGCTTTCTGTATCCCCGGTTCCGTTGCTGACCAGAGAAAGGTTGGTCTCGGTCACGGCAACCTTGGCAAGATGCTTCTCGAAGACGAGACAGAGTGCTTTGCATTCCTTGCAGGTCACGAGTCTTTCGCTGCTGCTGAGGGCGCTATCGGTATTGCTGAGAAGGCAAACAAGGTAAGAAGCAAGCCGCTTCGCGTTATCCTTAACGGTCTTGGTAAGGATGCTGCACAGATTATCTC
>JAGAJF010000085.1 GCA_017829005.1 Oscillospiraceae bacterium
AAGCCTGTAGCACAAAGCCCGATGTATCGAAGATTTGGACAATTTTCCATTATCTCTTTTGTAAAAACGGTCTTGTTGATAATGACAGCTTCTGCATCACCCACCCTTTCGATGACCTTGTCCTGAGGAGTAAGAGGATAACCCGTTACCTGCCCCAGAGCCTTGAACCCGTCAAGGGAAACATCGCCCTGAGAAACGGTCTTTTCTTCAAGCAGAATGATCTTCACAGCAATTCTCCTTATTCGTCTTTATCGGTATCGCCGGTGTCGTCAGACACTTCGGAAACGGTTTCTGCTCCGTCACTTTTCTCTGCCTTTTCAGCGGCTTCGTTCTGAGCCTTTTCCGCCTCAGCAGCAGCCTTTGATACCTTTGCCATATCGACTATGGTAAGCACCAGCAGTATCATTTCCTCAAGTCCTAAAATGTAAAAATATGGCTTTTCCTTGCATACATATACAAACAGAGTAGAAATTATTCCCACCAGCATATACAGCTCATAGGTGTACTTACGCTTTTTGTAGCAGAGTATCAGCAGTATAACGCTGATAATTACAAAGCCGATATGGAAACTTAGGGGGAGTGGGAATATTATAGAATGTTCCATCATAAAAACAAGCGTCCTTTCAGAAATGCGATTTTGCAATAATATTTATAGTATAACACAATCGGAGCGGCATTTCAATAGGATTGAAGTAAAAAATTAGATATGGGACAAAATTTTGCATAATTACTTTACGGCGGCAGCGAAAAAATCTCGGATAATAAAACGGTTGACGGAAAAGAAAAAAAGTGATATAATATTTTTAACAAAAATTTTCCGGACAAAGGGGACGTCAGGATGAATAAAATCAGCTTAAAAAGCATATCGGCAGCACTTATAATATTTTTTTCAATGACCGCCTGCGGAGAAAAATCTGAACCTATACCCGATGTATCGGAAACTACTTCGGGCATTACATCGGAAATATCGGACAGCTCCGAAGCAAGCGGGGAAACTACCGAAAAAGAGAATTTCTTTGACGACGATTACGACCCGTTTTCAGACGATTATGATCCATACAGTGGGGGAGGAGCTGCAACGGTTACCGCAAGCTCCGTTCAGATCGCCGAGACCGAAAATGCACAGACCGAAAAGGTCACCGAAGGGCATAAGGAAACGGACAAGCCCGAAGCAACAGCTGTAAATACCACTGCAAAGCCTTCTTCGGAAACATCTCCTGCTGCGACCCAAAGCACAAAGACCGAAACTGCGTCTGCTTCGGAAGAGAAATCTGCCGAGGACGTAGAACTGCTGATATCCGTTCCCAACGGCTGGAATGACGGAACAGCGGATTATTCACAGCTTGACGGCACCGTTAAAAATAAGTCCTCGGCAAGCGTTGACGGCTGGACTGCAACTATCTATGTGGGAAAATCAGCCACAGTCGAGCAGTCATGGAACTGCGGCATTGAGCTTAAAGACGGCAAGATGACTATTACCCCCGTTGAACATAACAAGACCATCACATCGGGAGGGGAGGGAACCTTTGGAATGATTCTCAAAAATCCCGGGGACATTGATACAAGCAAGGCAAAGCTTGTCTGCTCAATGGGCGCATTTGCAGCTTCATCATCGGGCGGCAGTAGTTCAAATTCAAACGGTACTCCTCCCGCCGCACCCGTTCAGGCAAAGGACGTTCCCGCCCCCACCACCGATGACTGGCTTTCCGTCAAGGGCAATAAAATAGTTGACAGCAGCGGCAGGGAAGTGTGGCTCACAGGCGTGAACTGGTTCGGCTACAACACGGGTACAAACACCTTTGACGGCTTGTGGGCGTGCGACCTTAACACATCTATTAAGTCCATTGCCGACCACGGCTTCAATCTCCTGAGAGTGCCTATTTCTGCGGAGCTTATCAATAACTGGTCATTGGGAAATTACCCCACCGCAAATTTCAATCAGGCAACAAATTCCTACCTTGTGGGAATGAACAGCCTTGAGATATTTGACTATGTAATAGGTCAGTGCAGGGCAAACGGCATCAAGATAATGATAGATATCCACAGCGCAAAGACCGACTCAATGGGTCATATGAAAAATATGTGGTACGAGGGCAATGTGACCGAGAAGGACTACCTCGACGCGCTTTCCTGGATGGCAGAACGTTATAATAATGATGATACCATTATCGCATACGACCTCAAAAACGAGCCTCACGGCAAGGCAAACGAAAGTCCCCGAGCAAAGTGGGACAGCAGCAAGGACAGTGACAACTGGAAATACGTGGCAGAAAAGGCTGCAAAGGCAGTCCTTAGCAAAAACCCCAACGTTCTCGTAATGGTTGAGGGCATTGAGATATATCCTACCGACATCAAGAGCAATGGCGATTTCAGTTCCACAAATCCCTCCGATTACTACTCCACCTGGTGGGGCGGCAATCTTCGGGGCGTAAAGAACGACCCCATCGACCTTGGCAAATATCAGAATAAGCTTGTCTACTCACCCCATGATTACGGTCCCGCCGTATATCAGCAGGAGTGGTTCAAGGGGGACTATACCTATAAATCCCTTTACAGGGATGCATGGTATGACAACTGGTTCTACATTCAGGACGAGAATATCGCACCTCTTCTTATCGGCGAATGGGGCGGATTTATGACCCAGCCCAACCTCAAGTGGATGACTTATCTCAGACAGCTTATCAAGGAAAAACGCATCAATCATACCTTCTGGTGCTTCAACGCCAACTCGGGAGATACGGGCGGACTTGTTAAGGACGATTTCACCACCTGGGACAATGAAAAATACGAATTTGTCAAGGAAGTTCTCTGGCAGGAGGACGGCAAATTCGTAGGTCTCGACCACGAGATACCCTTAGGATCAAACGGCAAGGCTTTGGGCAAATAATTACTTTCGGGAGCTTTACTTATATGAGCGGATTTGATACATTTGAAAAGCTTGGGGACGGCTGTGAGATATGCGTTACCGAGGAGCATACATTCGGAACTGACGCATTTCTCCTTGCGGATTTCGCAAAAGCAAGGCACAAGGATATCGTCTGCGATCTGGGCACGGGCTGCGGTATAATCGCAGTCCTTGAAAAACTCAGATATGCGCCGAAAAAGGTTTACGGCATAGATATCCAGGAGCAGGCGATACAGCAGTTTAAAGTAACAGTGGAGCGTTCCTCACTTGAGGACGTTTACCCTCTTCATATGGATCTTAAAACCCTTACCAAGGAAGCTCCCCTTGACATATGCGACCTTGTGACCTGCAATCCGCCCTATAAGGCATACAAAGCGGGAATAGAAAGTGAGCTTGATGCTCACAAGATAGCAAGGCACGAGATACTCTGCAATATAAACGATGTCTGCGCCGCCGCAAAAAGGCTTCTGAAATTCGGCGGCAGGCTGTGCATATGCAACCGCCCCGAACGTCTTGCGGACGTTATTGCGGCAATGCGTTCGAACGGTATCGAGCCGAAAAATCTCAGGTTCGTGTCCAAGTCACCCGACAGCGCCCCATGGCTTTTTCTTATCGAGGGACGAAAGGGCGGCGGCGCATTTATGAAGGTAATGCCACAGCTTTACATCAGCGGCACGGGGGGAATAAGCCCCGAGCTTGCGGCGATATACGGTCATTATCCTGATAATACGGAGAAAGGGGAGTAAGCAGTGTCCGGAAAGCTTTATGTTGTTGGTACACCTATAGGCAACCTTGAGGATATAACATACCGTGCGGTGAGGATATTGTCGGAGGTGGATTTTATCTGCGCCGAGGACACGAGAGTAACGGTGAAGCTTCTCAATCATTTTGAGATAAAAAAGCCTCTGCTCAGCTATCACGAGCATTCCGCCTCTCACGTGTCGGAAAATATCATTGAAAGGCTGCAAAGCGGCGAAAGCTGTGCTGTGGTAACAGACGCCGGAATGCCCTGTATATCCGACCCGGGAGAGGATCTGGTGAGAATGTGCCGTGACCTTGACATACCCGTAGAAGCGGTTCCCGGACCTACCGCAATGGCGACCGCGGCGGCAGTATGCGGCATACCCGCATCACGTTTTGCATTTGAAGGCTTCCTTTCCGTCACAAAAAAGCAGAGATTTGCACATCTTAAATCGGTGGCGTCGGACACGCATACCTTGATATTTTACGAAGCTCCACACAAGCTGAGAACGACCTTAGAGGATATGCTGAAATATTTCGGAGACAGACGGATATCCATATGTCGAGAGCTGACGAAAATTCACGAAGAGGTAATGCGGACGACCCTTTCCGAGGCAATAAGCTACTATGAGACAAATGCTCCCAGAGGGGAATATGTCCTTGTGGTAGAGGGCGCAGGGGAGGATAATTCCAATAAAGACTACACTCTTGAGGACGCTGTAAAGCTGGCGAAGGAGCTTACCGAAAAGGGAATAAAGCTTACCGATGCGTGCAAAGAGGCAGCAGCAGTGACGGGGATAAGAAAAAACGACATTTATTCCGCACTTATGTAATTTTAAAGCCGATCAAATGCAAAGAAATGGCATTGTCGGCTTTTTTTGTTGAATATGCTCAAAAAATATGAAAGAATTTTTTTGCAAAATTGCATTTTTAATCTTGCAAAATGAAAAAAATAATGTTATAATGTATTCAGGCTTTATGCGAAAGGGAAGTTTGGCATAAGTTGAATTTATTTGGGAGGTTTTAACAATGGCGTTAAAAAACAAATATCTTATTGATTTACTCGAGACAGTAAAGAAGCGCAATCAGGGAGAGCCCGAATTTATTCAGGCAGTTACAGAGGTTATTGAGACCCTTGAGCCTGTTATCGAAAAGAGACCCGACCTTGTTGAGGCAGGCGTTCTCGACAGACTCGTTGAGCCTGAGAGACAGATCGTTTTCCGTGTTCCCTGGGTCGATGACAACGGCAAGGTTCAGGTAAACCGCGGCTTCAGAGTACAGTTCAACTCTGCTATCGGTCCTTACAAGGGCGGTATCAGACTTCACCCTTCCGTATATATCGGTATCATCAAGTTCCTCGGCTTCGAGCAGGTATTTAAGAACAGCCTTACCACCCTTCCTATGGGCGGCGGCAAGGGCGGTTCCGACTTTGACCCCAAGGGCAAGAGCGACGGAGAGGTTATGCGTTTCTGCCAGAGCTTTATGACTGAGCTTTGCAAGCACATCGGCGCAGACACCGACGTTCCCGCAGGCGATATCGGAACAGGCGCAAGAGAGATAGGCTTCATGTTCGGTCAGTACAAGAGACTCCGCAACGAGTTCACAGGCGTTCTCACAGGTAAGGGACTTACCTACGGCGGTTCTCTCGCAAGAACAGAGGCTACAGGCTACGGTCTCTGCTACTTCACAGATGAAATGCTCAAGGCTAACGGCAAGTCCTTTGAGGGCAAGACCGTTGTTATCTCCGGTTCCGGAAACGTTGCTATCTACGCTACAGAGAAGGCTACTGCTCTCGGCGCAAAGGTAGTTGCACTTTCCGACTCCAACGGCTATATTTACGATCCCGACGGAATTGACCTCGCTTGCGTAAAGCAGCTCAAGGAAGTTGAGAGAAAGAGAATCAAGGAGTACGTTGCTACTCACCCCAACGCAACCTACACAGAGGGCTGCAAGGGTATCTGGACTATCAAGTGCGATATCGCTCTTCCCTGCGCAACTCAGAACGAGATCGACGGCGAGAGCGCTGAGATCCTCGTAAAGAACGGCTGCTGGTGTGTATCCGAGGGCGCAAATATGCCTTCTACTCCCGAGGCTATCAATACTTACCTTGCAAACGGTATCCTCTACGGTCCCGCTAAGGCTGCAAATGCAGGCGGCGTTGCTACTTCCGGTCTTGAAATGAGCCAGAACAGCGAGAGACTTTCCTGGACATTTGAAGAGGTTGATGCTAAGCTTCACGGCATTATGGTTTCCATCTTCAAGGCTTGCGACAGCGCAGCTAAGGAGTACGGTATGGAAGGCAACTATATGGCAGGCGCAAACATTGCAGGCTTCCTCAAGGTTGCTGAGGCTATGAAGGCTCAGGGCTGTGTTTGATCTTAAAGCACGCTTTCTGTAATATAAAATAAATTATCCCTTTACAGCGGTAAGTTCTGCTGTAAAGGGATTTTTTGCATTATTTCAGCGATACCGTCATAATAATTATTAAGATGTTACGGGAAATTTCCGGAACAAGGCTGATTATAGGAAAGGATAGGTTTGCAATATGGGATTTGAATTTTCAAGGTACAGGACAGCTGTTTTTTCTGCTCTGGCAGTTCTGGCTTCGGCGGCTATGATACATTACGCTGTGGATAAGATAGACAGCGCTGTGTATGTAAATACGGGCGAAGCGGATATGAGTAGCAGGATAATTGTGCTTGACTGCGGACACGGCGGAATGGACGGCGGCTGCTCCACAGCTGACGGTATAACAGAAAAGGGAATTAACCTGAAAATAATGCTTTCGGTCCGTGATATGTGCAGGTTGTACGGATACGACACCGCTGTTACACGTGACAGGGATATTTCCATTCACGACAGCGGGGTTACGGGAGTGCGCAATCAGAAGGTGTCGGATATGGAAAACAGGCTTGAGCTTTTTAATAAATTTCCCGACGCTGTGTGCCTGTCCATTCATCAGAATACATATACCGACCCGAAATTCAGCGGTGCGCAGATGTTTTATTCAGCCACAAATCCCGAAAGCGAACGCTTTGCCTCCATACTCCAAAACAAATTCGTGCAAAATCTCCAGCCCGAAAATATGAGAGAGACTAAGCTTTGCGGAAAAGAGCTGTATCTATGTTATTTCTGCAATAATCCCGCTGTAATGGCGGAATGCGGATTTCTTTCAAACCCCGAGGAAGCCTCCAAGCTTACAAATGAAGCTTATCAGCAGCAGGTGGCATACACTTTGTTCTCGGGACTGAATGAGTTTCTAAGCTGATACATAAGCGATAATATCCTCCTGCACAGGAAATTTTAGTGCAGGAGGATATGTTTTTGCACAGTATAGGTCTGCGGCGCATTTTTGCATAATTTGCATTTTATCTATTGAAAAAAAACAAACTTTGTGATATAATCAAAGTGTATATTTATTTGAAGGGCGGTTTTGGAAGATGAAGCTTATCAGTTTAAAAAACAGCTCTATAAGAAATCAGATGCTGATAATGTTTCTTATCGTAATACTGCCCCTTTTTGCTGCCAGCATAATGCTGCTTGTGAATATGCGTTCGGAGGTCACCGAAAGGATAATCAGCACCGCTAATGTCAAGGCGGACAGTATCCGTACAAGGATAGCCGATACGGTTGACTCCGCGGAGGCTGCAATGAATATGTTTGTTACGGACGAAAACGTTATTGCATTTCTGGAAAACGAATACGAGACAAATGCCGATTATTATAAATATTACAGCAGAGGACCTCATCAAAGATATCTCGACTCCTTTCCACAGATAGAAAGTGTAAAGGTCTACACCGAGCGCAGCGATTTTGTCTGCAATGCGGATTATATTTTTGCCGATGAGCAGATAGAGGCTCAGACCTGGTATAATAAAGCAAGGCTTGAAAGTGATAAAATTTTATGGGACATTGTCATTGACCGGACAAACGGGAAGTGGCATCTCGCCTGTATAAAGGCTATAAAGAAGGAAAAAAAGGTCATAGGAGTTGCGTCCGCCCTTATTTCCGAGAGCTGGATAAGCAGGAGTGTTTCCTCCGAGGAAAGCCAGAGTATTCTGTGCGTTGGAGACGGGGCAGTCTTTTTCAGCAATTACGAGGGTGCAAAGCCGGGCGGCAGGATAGAGTATGACGAGTCCATTTCTATGAACGGCAGAAATGTTCTGAAAGAGGGGCTTTTAGGCTTTAGGGGCTACACCATAACCGAGAATTTCAATTATGGAGAGAATTTTCAGATAGTTTTTCTTATTCCTGCCGGAGTGGCTGATCTTGAGATAAATAAGCTGATAATAATTTACGGAGGGTATTTCTGCCTGTTCTTTATATTATCGCTGCTTATTATCGTGCTGTTTACCAGCGTTTTCTCAAGGCGTATCACACTGCTCAGCGAAAAAATGCACGCTGTGGCAGGTGGCGATTTCAATGTGGAGTTCACAGACAAGGGGCACGATGAGATCGCCGAGCTGTACACCGACCTTGAGCAGATGATACACAGTATGCAGACCATGATGAACGATGTTTATCAGGCAAAGCTCCAGAACGAGGAATTCAAATTCGTTCAGATGGAAGCCGAGTTCAAGGCGCTTGCCAGTCAGATAAATCCTCATTTTCTTTATAACACCCTTGAGACCATACGAATGAAGGCATTCTGCAACAATGATAAGGAAACTGCCGACCTTGTGAAGAAGCTGGGCAAATTTATGCGCCGCTGCCTTGAGTTCAAGGACGGCGAGGTTACGCTTCGCTCCGAGCTTGAATTTACAAACGGATATCTTGAGCTGCAGTCTGCAAGATTTGGAGACAGAGTTTCCTACAGCATATATTCCGAGGTGTCAAAGGACTATATGATACTGCCCCTTGTGATACAGCCTGTGGTGGAGAATGCCTTCGTTCACGGCATAGAGGGCTGCAAGGACAACGGACGTATCGACATAAAGGTATATTACAGCGGTGACAATGTAATTATCGACGTTATGGACAACGGCAGCGGAATGAGCAAAGAAAAGCTTCGTGAGCTTGAAGCTAAGCTCAGGCGCAATGATACCTCCTCGGGCAAGAGCATTGGACTTACAAACGTTAACAAACGAATTAAAATGTACCACGGCGAGCAGTACGGACTTACAATAAAAACAAAGGAGGGCGGGGGAACTACCATAAGAATAACCCTTCCCCGCAACCCCGTTTCTCGAAGCTCAGCTTCGGGAGGCAGCATTACAACAGATACGGAAAGGCGATGATACATAATGTTTAAGGTGCTTCTGGTGGACGATGAGCCAAACGTAAGAATGGGCATAAAAATGATGATACCCTGGGAGGAGATAGGCTGTGAGATAATCGGTGAAGCTGAGGACGGCGACGACGGGCTTTCAAAGATAATGATATCCCGTCCGGATATCGTTATCGCCGATATCAAAATGCCCGGAAAAACAGGCATTGAAATGACCGAAGCAGCAAAGGCTCTGGGATTTAAGGGCAAGGTCATTATCCTGTCGGGATATTCGGATTTCAGCTATGCCAAAACTGCGATTTCTCTGGGAGTTGAGAATTTTATCCTCAAGCCTGTTGACGAGGACGAGCTTACCGAAGCCATAAAGGCGGCAGGGGAGAAGATAAGGAGCGAACGTGAGAAAAGCTATCGTCAGGAGATCGGCAGCGAATATCTTTATGAGCAGAGGGTCAAGGGACTGTTTGCAGGGGACGAGGGTCACATTTCGGACGCTGCCGCCGCAGAGCAGTATTCCACGTACTGTGCGGCTGTCATAGGCTTTGACGAGGGGCAGGAGCTTGGCTCGGACAGCGGTATGGCAGTACGGAAATACTTTGATAATATGAAGAATGTGGACATCGTTTCGGTGGATATAAGCGGCGTGCTGGGACTTCTGTTCAAGGACTGGGAGTACGAAGCTGTGAAGGAGGCACTTATCCGACTGAACGAATCACTTTTGGGACGGGCGTTTATCGCCTGCGGCAGCAGCGTATGTTCTCCCGCCGAGATATGCAGGTCTTACAGCGAGGCAAAGAATATTTATGCCAATAAATTTATTTTCCGCCACTGCGGTATTGCCGCACCCGACCTGCTGAAGAAGAGCCGTGATAATGACGATACGGACTATGCTTCCCAGCTTTATGCATATATGGAGATCAACGATACCGAAAAGCTCAGCCGTACTCTGGATATGTTTATGGAGTCTATGCAGACTATGGACAATACCCCCGAAAACGCAAAAATAAGCTGTATCACCCTGCTTATGGATATCCGTTCCAGGATAGTCCGCAGCGCTTCGGACAAAAAGCCCGAAACGCTTATTTCCGACGAATTTGTTTCACGTATCGGTACTCTTTCAAGTCTCAGGGATATTATCGAGGAAATGCGGAAATGTCTTATCAGCGTGTCCGACGCCTGCTTCAGCAAGACCACCAAGAGCAATATGGAGAGGGTAGTTCAGTATATCCGTGCCAATTACAACCGTGAGCTTCGCCTTGAAATGCTGGCAGGCATATTCGGCTACAACAGCGCATATCTGGGCAAGGTCTTTCACCAGTACACGGGGGAGAATTTCAACAATTACCTTGACGAGATACGTATTTCCGAAGCTAAAAGGCTCCTTGCCGAGGAGGATTACAAGGTCTACGAGGTGGCGGAAATGGTTGGATATTCCAATATAAACTATTTCCACAACAAATTTAAGAAATATGTGGGTGTAAGTCCACTCAGCTATAAGAAGTCCTTCGGCAGGGATGAATAAGGAATATATATAAAAGTATATGGGGTTATATATTTTTTATATTTCAAAAAAAGCTTATTATGTGATATCATAAAATTGTATGCAGATAATGCTGATTTTCGGTATAAACTGCCGAATTTCAAGGCATAGTTTTTCTGCTTGTTTGCTCGTATCTTAACACGAAAGGACAGTGTGCA
>JAGAJF010000009.1 GCA_017829005.1 Oscillospiraceae bacterium
AGGATAGAAGCGCCCTCTCACGAGCTTACAAACGGCGGACACATAAGCTATGTTGAGCTTGACGGTGACCCGATGAACAATCTGGAGGCATTTGAAAAGATAGTCCGCTGTATGAAAGAATCGGGTATCGGCTACGGCTCCATAAACCACCCCGTTGACAGAGACCCCGTATGCGGCTACACGGGCATTATAGGCGATGTCTGTCCCAAATGCGGCAGGCGTGAGGAAGAGCACGGCTATGTTCACGAAAGGATAAAGAGAATTGCAAACTGATACGGAAAATAATGTCAGACTGCGTATTGCGGGGATAACAGACGACTCTATCGTTGACGGTCCCGGAATAAGGCTTACCGTTTTTGTTCAGGGCTGTCCCCATAACTGTGAGGGCTGTCAGAACCCTCAGACCCACGATTTTTCTGGGGGGACTGAAATTACTCTCGGGGAGATAATGGACAGGATAAATGCAAATCCTCTGCTTGACGGGGTCACATTCAGCGGCGGAGAGCCTTTCTGTCAGGCGGAGGCTCTTTCCAAACTCGGGAGAATGATACGCAAAAAGGGGCTTAATATAATTACCTACAGCGGATATACCTATGAATATCTGAAAGAAAACTCCGACAGCCAAAACTCTTTCGGAGAGCTTCTTGATGTGTGTGACTATCTTGTGGACGGTCCTTTTATTTTAGCTGAAAGAGATCTGACACTCAAATTTCGTGGCAGCAGAAATCAGAGAATAATTGACATAAAAAAATCTGCAAAGTTCGGCAGGGCTGTAACGGCTGAAATTTAAAATATAAGAAACGAGGGACGGTATGAACAGGAAGGCTTTATTTTTTACGGCTGCTCTTGCTGTGCTGTCCTTTTGCGCCTGCGGAGGAGAGGACGACGGTGCGGACGGGGAGTTTTATGCCGTGATTTCGGATAATCCGCAAAATCTCGACCCTCAGATGGCGGTAGACAAGCAGTCGATGTTCGTTATCAGGAACACCTATGCCCTGCTTATGGATACGGACGGAGACGGACGGCTCATAAACGGTGCGGCAAAAAGCTACAGCGTTTCAGAGGACGGTCTCATATATACATTTGAGCTGAGAGAGGGGCTTTGCTGGTTCGGAATGAACGGCACGGACGGAGTGCCCTTGACAGCTTACGATTACGAATACGCTTTCAGAAGAATATTTGACGCCGGTACTCATTCGCCCTATGCAGAGCTTTTCTCCTGCATAAAAAACAGCAAGGCGGTTTACGGCGGCGCTAAAGATAAGTCGGAGCTTGGTGTGCGTGCGGAGGACGAGCATACTCTTGTGATAGAGCTTGAGTATCCCGACTGCGATTTCCTAAAGCTTATGTCGCACACCGCCGCCGCACCCTGCAATGAGGAGATTTTCCTGTCCACAAGGGGAAGATACGGCTTGTCTGCGGCAGATACCTATTCCTGCGGCGCATTTTACATCAGCGACTGGAACTATGATCCCTACTGGACGGACAATCACATTACCCTTGAAAGGATAAACTGCAATTCTTCCGATGGGTATCGGACATATCCGCAGCTGGTGAATATCATCATTACAGACGAGAGAGCAAGTGTGGAAAAATCCAAAAATTTCGAGACGGACGCTTATGCTGCTCGGACAATCCTTGAGTATGATAAAAATACTGCAAGGGAGCATTACATCAAGGAATACGTCTGCGGTACCGCCTGCCTTTTTCTGAATTCGGATATTGAGCCGTTTAATGATGTTGAAGTGAGAAAGGCATTTTTCTCGGCTGTGGATAAATCGGAAATGGCGGCGGAACTGAGCGATGATTCCGTTCTGGCGTGGGATATCGTTCCGGAGGCGATAACCGTTTCAAACAAGAGCTTCAGGGAACTCTTTCCTCAGTCGGAAAGGGGAGTAAGGGGTTTGGCAGCGGTATGGAAAAAAATGGTTTCCGAGCATCCCGAAACGGATTTCAACAGCAGTATCCTGCTGGCTTCGGACGCTCTTAAATCTCAATCCATACCCTATTCGGTGGTTTCAGACCTTGAGGAAAAACTTGAGCTTTACTGTTCTCCGGTTTTTATGAATGAGAAAGATTTCCGGAAAGCGCTGCAGTCGGGGGAGGAGACTTTTTATATTGATACGATCACCGGAGACATAAACCTTGCCGAGAATTTTCTTGAGAGCGTTTATGAAGCCTGCGGATTTGAGGATAAGGAGCTTGAAGATGATATTGTCCGTATGCAGCGGTGTTCAGATCTTAACGAAAAAAAGGATATCATAAAAAATGCCGAGGACCGCATTATTGATAATGCATATGCCCTGCCCCTTGCCTATGAAAAAAAGTATTTGCTGTGCCTGACCGAGTCCCGTGATATTTACTTTGACCCATACACCGAGACTATGTTTTTTAAATATGCCAAGAAATAGCAAATGTTAATAAAATGTAAAATTATGCATTACGCTTGACAACGGCGTTGAATAGGTGTATAATAATTAAGTAATGCGGATATGGCGGAATCGGCAGACGCGCTAGATTCAGGTTCTAGTGGTAGCAATACCGTGTGTGTTCAAGTCACATTATCCGCACCACGGCTTAACGAAGCCGTTTAAAGCCCCTTGCAGATTGGCTCTGTAAGGGGCTTTTTTCGTGTACTTTTTTCGTAGGTCCGGTGTTTTTCACGGTCAGAAACGAATCAGATTTTATTTGCTGTTATCCTTCGGCTCGTCAATGTACCGTTCAACTCTGAGTCTGAGCTTGTACTTGTCTCTGAGCATTGCGATCTTTTTCATCATTTCCGATTTGTGATGAATGTCAATGGCAGCCTGATCTTTCCAGCGGTCTATTAGCAGCACCGTTTCGGGGTCGCCCATAGGGAAAAAATACTCATATTTTTCGTTCCCTTCTTCGGCTCTCACATCATCGGCAATGCCGCTTGATTCCATTTCCTCCGCAAATTTACGGGCGTTTCCGCCTGTGCCTGTGTAGTAAAGATTTACAGTTATGCTCATTAAAAAAACTCCTTTAATTATTTATTCTTCTTTTGCCGATATATACCCCAAGAAAATATCCTCCCGCAAATCCAATAAGTTCAAGCAGGGCAAATGGAAAATACGCTGTCCCGAATGTTACGATAAGGTAAACCATACCGAGAATAACTGCTGCAAGCATTACGGGAAGCCATATGTCACGCTCCTTCAAAATTGCGGAGAAAAATGCTGAGGATATAAATGTTGTGACGGGAACGGCAAACAGGCTTAGGATAAACGCATCTATGCCGTTGTCCGAGAAAACGCTTATCAGCAGGACTGCACCTGCGGACAGGGCAATGCTCCCGAAGGCAAGCAAAAGCTGTTTTGTAATATCTTTTATGACGGCTTTACTCATAATGTCTCCTTTACGTGTCAGGGTGAAGGACATACATTGCGTACTCTTTTTCGACCTCTATAATGTTTTCAATATTATTTTCGAGGACAGGCAGAGGACGGGTGCAGTAATTCAGAAGCTGCAATGCATCGTTGACCTGCTCTTCATTTTCTGACGTGACCGCAAATTCTTCAAGGAGAGTGAATATATCGTTTTTATGAGGAATGTCCTGCTTGTAGTAGGGGTCAAGAAAATAATCAAGGCAGAACAAAAGACTGTCGGTCTCTGCAGAGTCCGAGCCGAAAAGCACCCTGCGTATCTCACCGATACCGCTTTTCACAATATCCATATGCTCTTTTGAATATATGACTGTCTTAATATTCTGAGCTGCCATACCTCTCACCTTCCTTTTTATCATCATAACATAAACCTACAGGCAAGTCAACAGATATCCGAAAAAAGTCCCTCCCCGAAAAAACGGAAAGGGATTTTCGACTGTAAGTATCACATCATAATGTAAATAAGTGCCGCAAGTATCACCCAGTCTGCGCCGCTTCTTGCGAGTATAACAATAAGTGCGATAAGAATGAGCTTTTCATTGTCAAGACCGTTTATCCCGAGAAATGAAAGGGAATCGTTTCTTGACGGTTTGTTTTCATCGGGAAGAGTATTCGGAGCTTTCTGAGCGGTATTTGTATTCTGAGATGTGTTCTGCATCGGGGCATTGGGGGGATATGCTCTGCCGCTTAGCGGCGGCTGAGGACGGGGCGGAGCCATTCCCATTGCATTATACCGCATATTTCCCGAGGGCGGACGCTGCTGCGGCTGCTGTCCCGGACGCTGAAGCTGTCCGATGTTTCGGGGAGCATACCCGTAGGGAATATTTTCAGCCAATTTGTCCACACCCTTTCCGATAAAAGTTACAGAAGCTTATCCAGATTTCCCAGCATACCGCTTTTTTTCAGCTCTGAAAAAACGGCGTACATTTTAAGAAGTTTTACTGCTTTGTCTGCCTTTGCCTGCCGCTCCGAGCTAAGATAGGGCTTTAGCGCAAGTATAAGCGCACGGTTTTTGTCCTCGTTCCCTGCCGCCGATACCGCACCCATCAGACCCATAAGCATTGCAGGGTCAAATCCTCCCGAACTGTCTTCGGAGGAATTCTGAGCAGGCTTCTCAGTGTCCGAGCTGCCCTCCGTCTCGCTTTTTAGCAGATCGGCAAGCTCCTTTATCTGCTGCAGGCTTTCGGGATCGCCGAGAACGGAGTTAAGCATTTCGTTCATATTGTCCATAATCGGCACCTCCCCGAAAAGCGAATTACCTGCCGCCCGTCAGCTTCTTGTAAAGAGCCTGAGCCTGAGGCGCACTCATCATCTTTTCAAGCAGCTGTGGATTTGACAGCACCTGATTGAATTTCCGAGCTTCCTCGGGCTTCATATTCTTCATAGCGTTGTCGAATTTGCCCTGCATAAGCTCCTGACGAAGCTTTTCGGGAGGAATGCCCAGCTTTCCGCTCACGGTTTTAAGCAGAGCGTCCACGTTCTGAGGATTGGTTCCTTTGATATCCATAAGTTATCCTGCCTTTCAAAAATTGTTGTTCAGAATGTTTCCGAATTTTCTTTAAAAATCTTTCAATAACGCAGAATAGCCGTTTTTTCACGCAGATGTTACCAACTCGCTATCAACTACATTTTATGCAAATTTACTATAGTCATTCTGAGGATATGGTATGTAAGAATGCCCTGTCGGTCACAGATCGTCAGGACTTTTACATATTACCCAAAAAATAAAGATATATTTGTGCAAGTATACAAAACTAACCCATTGAGGACATCGTCCTGAAACAGATATAAAAAATCACCCCTCCGCTCTCAGTCGAGAACGAAGGGGATATTTATTACATAGTCTTTATAAACGCATTCGGATAGTCCTTTTTAACAGTCTCCAGATACTTTTCGGCGTTTTCCTTCGAACTGAACGCACCGACCTGAACATAGTACATTTTGCAACTGTCGTCAGGCTCAGTGACCGCCTGATTGCGGTAACTCTGCACCAACGCCTTGAACTCGTTCCACTTGGGGCGAATGAACACAGGGCAATTTTTGTAACCGTCATTCAGTTTATTCAGCTCGTCAACCGTGCCTTTGCGACCGTTGCGGACGTTGCACCAGTAATTGTGGGTGTACAGCTCGCCACCGTATATCTCCAGCAGATACGCCGCCAGCCTTGCCGCATTATCACGGGCTTTGCGGTCTTTTTCGTCTCCGCTGCCGTTCATAATGCATTCAATGGATATCGTCTGCATATTGCCCGCCTGTGACCCGTTGCTGTCAGCTTTGCCGCTCTGTCCTGCGTGCCAGGAC
>JAGAJF010000086.1 GCA_017829005.1 Oscillospiraceae bacterium
CCGGTTTTGATGCCGTGTGCGTGTTTGTGAACGATGTGGTCAACGAAACCGTGGTGAATAAGCTCTACGAGCTGGGTGTTAAGGTCATCGCCCTGCGCTGTGCAGGCTTTAACAATGTGGATATCAAGGCGGCGGCGGAGCTTGGCATAACCGTTTGCAATGTTCCCGCATATTCCACCTCGGCGGTGGCTCTGCAGGTATTTTCCTACGTGCTTCATTTTGCAAGCCGCACGGCGGATTACAATGCCGATGTTCAGAGCGGCGGCTGGGTGAGGTCGGACACATTCTCATACTTCACCATTCCCACCTTTGAGCTTTCGGGAATGACTATGGGAATTATCGGCTTTGGCAGCATAGGCTCGGCGGTGGCTCGCATTGCAAGGGCTTTCGGAATGAATGTTATCGCTTCGACACGTACTCCAAAAACGGCGGAGGGCGTAAGCTTTGTTACCACCGAGGAAGTTTTTAAATGCGCCGATTTTATCTCCCTCCATTGTCCTTTAACGGATGAAACGAGAGGGCTTGTGAATATGGACAGAATACGGCTCTGCAAGCCGACAGCTTACATAATAAACACCTCAAGAGGTCCTGTGGTAAATGAAAATGACCTTGCAGATGCGCTTAACAGCGGTATTATTGCGGGTGCGGGGCTTGATGTTGTGGAAACTGAGCCTATGAAAGCGGAAAATCCATTGCTTGGAGCTACAAACTGCATTATCACTCCTCACGTGGCGTGGGCGCCTGTTCAGACAAGAGAACGTCTTATCGCCGCAGCTGTTAATAATCTCAGAAGCTTTATTGACGGCACTCCCAAAAACAAAGTAAACTAACGAAAGACAGGTTTTATATATGTTTGATATCAGCACTAAAAAAAGAATAGTTATCAAAGTGGGCACCTCCACCCTTACCCACAAAACGGGCAGGCTCAATATCCGCCGAATGGAAAGACTTGTTAAAACCCTTGCGGACATTCAGAACAGCGGACGTGAGATAATTCTCGTGTCATCGGGAGCTATCGGTCTGGGAATGTCTAAGATGGGTCTCAGGGAACGCCCCACCGACACGCCTATGAAGCAGGCTTGCGCCGCTGTGGGTCAGTGCGAGCTTATGTATATGTACGACAAGCTTTTCGGTGAGTATAATCTGAATGTGGCTCAGATACTGCTGACAAGATACATTCTTGAAACTCCTCGCAAAAACAACGTTGAGAACACATTCTTCAAGCTTATCGAGCACAACATCATTCCCGTTGTAAACGAGAATGACACCGTTGCTATTGACGAGCTGGAGCTTGCTGTGGGCGAGAATGATTCCCTTGCGGCTCACGTTGGAATGTTCTGCCACGCAGACCTGCTGGTAATTATGTCAGACATTGACGGATTTTTTGACGGAGACCCACGTTCAAATCCCGACGCTAAGCTTATACCCGTTGTGGATAAAATCGACGATAAAATAAGGGCGCTGGCAGGCGACGCTGTTTCAGGTCTGGGCAGCGGCGGTATGATAACAAAAATAAACGCTGCCGAGATTGCTATGGAAGCAGGCTTTGATATGGCTATCGTCAACGGAAGGAACCCCGACATTCTTTACGATCTTTTTGACGGAAAATCCGTGGGAACGGTTTTCCTTGCAAACAAATAAGGGAGGAACACTGCTATGACTTACATTGAGACTCTGGGCGCAAACGCCGTTGCCGCAAAGAAGTCGCTTATCTCCGCAGACACTGTGAAGAAAAATGCGGCTCTTGCAAAAATTGCCGAGGCTCTTATCATGCGTTCGGGCGAGATAATCGAGGCAAATGCTGCCGATCTCAAGGCTGCACGTGAAAATGGTATGTCCGTTTCTATGCAGGACAGACTTATGCTCAATGAGGACAGGATAAAGGGCATTTCTTCGGCTATTGAGGAGCTTATCAAGCTTGAGGATCCCATCGGAAAGGTTGACAGCGGTTCTGTTCGTCCCAACGGTATGAGAATTACAAAGGTGAGAGTTCCTATGGGCGTTATAGGAATGATATACGAGTCACGTCCCAATGTTACTGCGGACGCTGCCACTCTCTGCCTTAAAACGGGCAATGCAGTAATTCTCCGAGGCGGCAAGGAGGCGTACAACTCCAACAAATGCATATGCAACATTATGCGAGAAGCTGTTTGTGAGGCAGGATTCCCTAAGGATATAATCCAGTTTGTGGACGACACCACAAGAGAGGTCACCACTGAGCTTATGAAATGCAGCAAGTATCTTGACCTGCTTATTCCCAGAGGAGGTGCGGGGCTTATCAAGGCGGTTACTCAGAATGCCACGGTTCCCGTTATCGAAACGGGCACGGGAAACTGCCACATTTACATCGACAAGAGTGCGGACATTGAAATGGGCGTTAACATCACCGACAACGGAAAGACCCAGCGTCCTTCGGTTTGCAATGCCCTTGAGACCCTGCTTGTTCACAAGGATATTGCCGAAAAATTCCTCCCTGCTGTAAAGGCAAGGCTTGACGAGCATAATGTGGAGCTGAGAGGCTGTCCCGAGACTGTTCGTATCCTCGGTGAGTGCGTTGTTCCTGCCACTGAGGAGGATTATGCGACCGAGTTCGGCGATTACATTATGGCTGTTAAGGTCGTAAGCGATATTGACGAGGCAATTGAACACATCGGTAAATACTCAACGGGTCACTCTGAATGTATCGTTACAAACGATCTTGCAAATGCGGAGAAGTTCAAGAAAGAGGTGGACTCCGCCTGCGTTTATGTAAATGCATCAACAAGATTTACAGACGGCGGTATGTTCGGCTTCGGCGCTGAGATAGGCATTTCCACTCAGAAGCTCCACGCAAGAGGTCCTATGGGACTTTACGAGATAACATCAAACAAATACCTGATCGACGGAAACGGTCAGATCAGATAAGGACAGGACTATGAAGAAAGATAAACGCTCCGATGAAAAGAAAAACGGCGATATCATTGATATGCTTGACTCAGCTCTCGACGAGGACATTTCCGAGATAAGCGAAATGTCCGAGCTGGAGGAAGGCGGCAATGAAGCTGTAAAACCCAAAAGCAAAAGTGCTTTTCACTTTATTGTAGGGCTTATTTTCATTATTCTTGCGGCGATAGGTCTTATTTCCACGGTTGGTTTCGTTTCGGACAAGGTAAAGAGCATTATTGACAACACCGAACAGAAAAACGAGTTTGCAAAGTTTATATATCCTGTTGTTATCTGCGACCCTCCCGGATTTGACGCCACCACTAAGCTCAAGAATGAAACTATCATCTCGGCGGCGGTATGGGACATCATTCTCTACGAGGACAAGAGCAAATATGAGCTTGATTTTGACTACCTCATCGTTCCCGAGGTGGACATCGAGCAGCACGCCGCAAAGCTTTTCGGTTCGGGGCTTACCATTAACCATATGACCATTGCTTCGGCTGATATTTCATTCTACTATGACGGGGAGATAAGCTCTTACCGTATTCCGGAAAATCCCAAGTTTTTCACCTACTCGCCTTACATCGAGTCAATCAGCAAGGTTGGTGAGAGCTATACTCTGACGGTGGGCTATGTTTCACCTACCCCTGCCTGGCTGACACTGACCTCGGACGAGGCTCCCTCTCCCGAGAAGTATGTGGATTATGTTGTCCAGAAGCGCGGCACAAGCTACACTCTCGTTGCCATCAGGCAGTCGGAAAAGCAGGCTGAAAACGCTCACGACAGCGGACTATAAGGAGAATTTCTATGCCAAGGATATATCCTCTGTTTTCTTCAAGCAGCGGTAACTGTACATATGTAGGCTCGTCCTGCGAGGGCGTTCTTATAGACTGCGGTGCTTCCTTCACAAAGATAAAGAACGCTCTGACGCTGAACGGTCTGGATATTGGCTGTGTCAAGGCGGTCTTTATCACTCATGACCACAATGACCACGTTAAGGGTCTAAGGGTGCTGACTAAAAAAACCGGTATTCCCGTTTATTCACAGAGCGGAACTCTTGATGTGCTTTACGATATGGGACTTATTTCATCGAGTGCTGAGGATATCAAGGAATGTGCGGATATAGGCGGAATGAGGATATCCTGCTTTCCCACATCTCACGATACTGTCCAGTCCTGCGGATATCGTATCACATTTGAAGATGATGTGAGCTGTGCGGTATGCACCGATCTGGGCTTTGTGAGTGATGAGGTGAGAAACGGCATTAAGGGCTGCTCGGCAGTGCTTATCGAGGCAAACTATGACCCTGTAATGCTGAGAAATGGCGGATATCCGGCATACCTCAAGGCAAGGATACGCTCGGACAGGGGGCATTTATCAAACACCGACTGCGGGAGCTTCTGCGCTGAGCTTATCGGAAGCGGCACTACACGCTTTATTCTCGGACATCTGTCGAGAGAGAACAACACTCCCGAAACTGCGGAATATGCGGTGGAGTCGGAGATAGCAAAGCTTGGTTATCAGCGAAACAGAGATTACCTTCTCTCCTGCGCTCCTGTGGAGACCTCGGGAGGATTTGTGGCGTTCTGACAATTTGTTGAAAAATTTATCGGCTGTTCCCGAGGAATTGGAGCAGCCGATTTTTTGTGCATTTGTGTCCCATATTCAAAATCACATTTGTGCAAGTATACAAAAATTGCACTTTTGTTCGATTTTATGCTTGACAATTTGAAATGTTTGTGCTATAATATAACATATCGAAATTAGCTTATCGCTGAATGGCAGTCAGAGTTATTTCGGTATCGACAGAAAAAATCACGTTGTCATAGCCTTCGGAAAAAGAATATTCCCGAGGAAATACTGCGGGAAGAAAGCCTTCCTTAAAGGCTTTTTCGCATATGGCTTCGGCTGAACCCGAGATTATTTTTTCCGCTTCTCTTTGGTATTCCTCAAAGCTTTCGGATCTTCCAAGCTCGGTCAGAACGCCTTCGGATTTTAGGGATATGTTATATTCGCCCGCATTATCACCGTGTCTGAAATAAACGGTTTTATCTTTTATACACACGCTGAGACTTCCTCCGAGAACGCTCATACGCACTCCCTTTTCGCCCCGAAGGAGATTAAGTGCGGCGGTCTCGGACAGGTCGAGAAGCACCGTTTCGCCGTTTGTATTCACTGCCGCGGAGCCCGATATCCCTTTATCGGACATGGGCAGTATCACCACTCCCCCTTCGCTGTCGGCGGCTATGACATCACGAAGAGTGACCTCGCTGTAAAGCCCCTCGGCGGCATATCTTTCATGACCCGAGATTATTACGTCTGAGCCTGTAAGTTCATCGTTTTCGTCCTTTCTGTCCGCTTCCGCTCCCGGGTCGAGGGAATATATGACGGGACAGCCGGGAGATATCCGCTCCCCTGCCAGCATTTTCAGCTTTTCCTTGTCACGTATGATATCATCGTCCGTAAATACACAGCTGCAATGACCGAAAAACAGTTCCCTGCCG
>JAGAJF010000087.1 GCA_017829005.1 Oscillospiraceae bacterium
ATATGCTTATTTCCTATGTAAAGGAAATGTTTCCGTACGGTCTTGACATTCTCATAAACAATGCCGCTCAGACAATACGCAAGGCTCCGTCATATTATGCGGAGCTTACTGCGGGGGAGGAACGGCTTCGGCTGGAATTTTGCGGCGAGATGCCTGCCCGTATTCTGACATCGGGAGAGGATACCTATGAGCTGCTGCCTGCGATTTGTGACAATGACCTGTCCCTTTATGAAACTCCCCGGCATAATTCATGGGTGGCAAAGAGCGAGGAAATATCGGCGGCAGAGCTTCTTGAGGTACAGCTTATTAACGTGACTGCGCCATTTCTGCTTACGGCTCAGCTTAAAGGGCATATGGCAAAAAGCGCTCACCCCAACAGGTTTATCATAAACGTTTCTTCGGTGGAGGGGCGGTTCAACCATAAAATGAAGCTTGCTCGTCACGTTCACACAAATATGGCAAAGGCTTCTCTTAATATGATGACCCATTCACTTGCGGGAGAGTTTGCTGCAGAGCGGATATTTATGTACAGCGTTGACCCGGGCTGGATATCAAATCAGTTTCCATCGGAGTATGAGGTCTCAAAAAATTTCAAGCCCTATTTATCCTTTGATGACGGAGCGGCACGTATCTGCGCCCCCATATATGAGCATCTGAATGACGAAAAAAAGCCGAAAGACATCGGCGCACTTTACAAGGATTACAAAATAATGGAGTATTAAAATGGATATATTCAAAATGCTTTCCGATATTGCGGCGGTGATAAAAAAGCCTTCGGGAAATACCTCTGCCGATAAAAAAAGTGAAAAGCCGGCTGTTTTTCCTGTTGTTTCGGATAATCCCAAGCCCGATACAGAAGTCCAAAACAACGAGCTTCGTTTAACGTTCAAGGAAGCTCAGCAGGCAGGTTTTCAGTTTTGTTATACAAGAAAAAAGCAGGTTATCATTACAAGTATTCACGTTAAATCGGAAAAAATAATTATCCCCGCATATATTGACAACCACCCTGTTGTGAGGATAGCCGACAGCTGCCGTCCCATTGTTGAACCGAATATGAAAAATGCTGTGCTTGTTTTTCCGGATACTCTGACGGAAATAGGCGATAGAGCTTTTATGGTGTCAAGCAGCTATCACAGCAAAAAGCTGTGGCACCCTGTGTTTTCGGAGATATATTTTCCGAACAGCGTAAGGATAGGAGTATGTGCTTTTTATGGGCAGAGCGGACTTAAAAAGCTACATTTCGGAGAATTCGCAGATATCTACAAAGAAGCATTCAGATACTGTGACGGACTGGAAAAGGTAAGCTTTCAAAAATGTTGGTTATCCCGAGGCAGCTTTATGCATTGCAAAATGCTTTCGGAGGTATCATTTAAAGCTGCTGTCTCCACCGGCGGCGAGGTTTTTTACGGCACACCATTTGAAGAAAAACAAAAGCTGCTTATTATCGGCGATGCTTTGCAGAGGTGCAGGACAGACAAAAAAATTTTTACCGTTCCCGACGGAGTTAAGTCCATAGGTGAAAATGCTTTTGAAAATAATAAAGCTCTTGAAAGAGTGATCTTACCGTCCTCTGTTAAAATAATAAAAAGGCGGGCTTTTGCGGGCTGTGAAAATCTGTGGGATATTGATCTTAGCCATGTGGAATGGATTTACAGCGACGCATTTGAAAATTGCAGAAGCCTTGACAGAAGGGTGAAATTTGGCAGGGATACCGAATTCCGAGGTTATCCGTTTACGAGAACGGCACTTGAAAACGAAAGCGTCACAAAGGACGGCATAGTTATTAACGGCGTTCTTTTTTGCATCAGACTGGATATTTCGGGCAGCCGGTGGCAGATATCCGATAATGTCCGCATAATATCGGGAGATATGAGCAAATATGATCTTGAGTCGCGGTGGAGCAAAATATCGGGAATGGAAATAGTTTTTCCCGAAAACGTTACGAAAATAAATGATATAAATCTTTTTTCCTTTGCCAAACGGCTTACGTTCAAAAATCCCAATGTGCAGATATACAGCTCAAAAGGATTTCCGCTCTGTAATTCTTTCAGAAAAAATATAACGCTTACCTTTATCACCGGAAACGTCAGCTCCGATATACCCATTGTCTTTCCGAAAAATATCGGTGATAATCCCGCATATAGGAAAACCGCCGAGTTTTATGACAGGGTGTTCGATGGACGATTTAATAGATTTGATATAAATATTTATGATGAAGGGATACTTGATACGGGACTGCCTATGGATATGCTCATTGATATTGCATACAAGCGTCTGGTGGGCGGATATAAGCTGACGGGCAGGAGCCGCACACGATATGAGGAATATTTAAGGCTCCATATCCGCAGGGCGGTAAAGTATGCAAAAAGGCAGGACAATACGGAAATGCTTTGTTTTTTGGGAGAGAGATTTCACGATATGCATATAAATGAGCCTTGATCTTGTTGTCTGTTTTTTTACACAGGTGATATGCTATAATTATTTTAACGGATATGAATATAAATTATTGGGAGGAATAAAAATGGCTTCGGCAAATATCATAACGGAAGAACTTATCCGCTCGCTTGCCCCAAATGCGGCAGCGGTGTCAAACGGAAAGAAAATATCCGCTTCGGGAGATTTCAGAGCGCTTTCAAAGACTGCGGACGAAATGCTTATCTTCGGAGAATGTATGGGCAGCGGAAAAAATCCTTATCATACCTCTGCTGATTTTTCGGGCGATACTCCCGTATTCCGATGTTCCTGCCCCAGCAGGCAGTTCCCCTGCAAGCACAGTCTTGCGCTGATGTATGAGTGGCTGGCAAAAAAGCCGTTTACCGTTTCGGAAATTCCCGAGGACATTGCACAGAAGCGTGAAAAAGCCGCAAAGCGTGCAGAAAAAGCGGCTATGCCTGCCGATGAGAAAAAGGCTCCCAAGCAGAACAAGGCTGCTGCCGAGAAAAAGCTTAAAAAACAAGCAGAGGGTCTGGAGCTTGCTGAGCAGTTCGTGACCGATATGCTTACAAGGGGAATTTCCTCGGTCAGCAGAGCCTCAGCGGAGCAGTACAAAAATCTTGCAAAGCAGCTGGGGGACTATTATCTTCCCGAGCCTCAGGCAATAATGAATGAGATAGTTTCAGCTGCCCAAAGGCTTTCATCAGCTCCCGATGACACTGAAACAAACAGGCTAACAACTCTGTGCATCAAGCTTTCATCAACAGTAAAAAAGAGCAAGGCATACATAGCTTCAAAGCTTGAGAGCGGAGATGTCCTTCCCGAGGACAGCATACTTTACGAGGCAATGGGAAATGTATGGAAGCTTTCACAGCTTAAAGAGATAGGGCTTTACAAGGACAATGCTGCGATTATCCAGCTTTCCTTTACTGTTCTCCACGATGATATGCACAAGGCTGATATCGACACTGCATACTGGGTGGATATTGAAACAGGCGAAATATCAAAGACTGAAAATATCCGTCCGCTGAAAGCACAGAAATATATCAAATCTGAGGACAGTGCATTTGGAATGCATTTTATCAAGGAGCTTTACCGCTATCCCGGGGGAATGAACAGGCGCATAAGATGGGAAGCCGCCGAAATAACAGACGCTGCTCCGGAGACATACCCATTGCTGATTACCAAAGCCGAGGGCAGCATTTCCGAGGCTGTGAAGAAGGCTAAGAATGAGCTGAAAAACACTCTTTCAGATGAGAGTGTTGCTATGCTTCTAAGGTTTGACAGCATTGAATTTGCTGTATCAGACAGTCACCCCGTAGTGAAGCTTGGCGGAGAGACTATTGCTCTAAGAGCAAATGAGAATTATCCCGATACCTGTGATGTTATCAAGATAACAAGTAGGGAATATCTTGAAAACGGTGCGCTGCTGGGCGAGCTTTTCTACATTCCCGAGGAGAAGAGAATTTATATGTGTCCTGTTTCGATCGTAACCGAAAAGGGTATTCTGAGGCTTTGCTGACGATGGATATTACAAAATTTTACGAGATGAGGAAAAGGCTTTATGCATTTGCGGCTTCAAATGGGGCTATGCTTGAAGAGTCAAGAAAATTCACAGATAAGCTGATTTTACAATTTAAGAATAAACCGAAGGGGGAATTGAAATGAACATAACTCCGTTTTATGAACTTAGAACAAGGCTCTACGCCTCTGCTGCATCGGGCTGCTTTGCTGTAAATGAGGATTTCAGACTAAAGCGTGCAATAGAAGCCTTTGAGCCGCTTGCACAGGCAAACAAAGCGTTTATGAAGCTTTATTCGGACTGCGGAAAGCTTTTCACGTCGGAGAAGCCTGCGGACGTGCTTTCCGACTGCATTGCCCTTGCGGACGCTCTGGCTGTTACTCAGGGCAGCTTTGCAGACTCTTCCGAAACGAAGCAGTCGGAAATAAATACTGAAATGAAAATAATTCCCGTAACATATTCCATTTTGTCGGGGCTTTGCGAGAAAATAGAAAAATGCAGTACTAAGCTTGAGGAGCTTACCGATGATGATATAAGGCTTGTTTCGGACGGGCGAGTGCTTTCGGCTTTTGTTAAAGCCTCGGAAAAGGGCAATGTGTATCTTGACAGCTTTGCCGAAATTGTTATAGACAAATGGGGCGAGGCTATTGTGCCAATGCTTAAAAATTCCCTTGACCTTACAGACGAAAAAGCGTCCGGCACAAGGATAGATTACATTTATATGGCAGCGGGCGAAAAGGAAAATGATTATTATATTTCTCTTGCCAAAGATCCCGACGCTCCTCAGAATATAAGGATCTCCGCAATAAAAGCAATGTCCCATACCCCCACAAATTCGGATATCCTCCTTGAGCTTTACAGAACCGAGAAGGGAAAAATAAAAAAAGCGGCGCTTATGGCTGTGCTGGAGCTTGATCCGCCCGAGGCTGAGGAAATACTGGCAAAGATTATTGAAAATGCAAATGGGGAATTTGATAAGTATGCGGATCATGTACGCATATCGCCCTCACAAACTGCCGAGGAGCTCGTAAGAGCGAAGATGAATGAAACGGCACAAATCCCTTGCGATAAGGATATTTTATTGTCGGCATTGTCCATAGAAAGAACTGTTTCGCTTTTCAAAAACAAAAGCGGCATTGGCGACTGCTATCTTAAAGCGGTGGATATCATTAAAAAGTGGGGCGCAGGAGAGCAGCTGACTGAAAATTATTATGCTTCTCTTAATGATACTCTCATAAAAAATCTGCAAAATCAGGACAAGGAAAAATTCCGCTGTCTGATATCTGAGCTATATAAGAAATGCCCCAATGACTTTGTTCCTGCATATTTCTTTATGAAACTTATAGATGACCCCGATGATGCTGTGTCCGTTCTTTCGGGCAGCCTTGAAAAGCTGCATTATACCGTAACAAGGCTTCTTGCCGACATCAGATATTCTTCCGCTCATAAAGCATATTTTACGGAGTATCGCTGCGGTCCTGCCGAAAACGGCAGCGAGCCTGCGGGCAAGGCTTTTCTGTTTGAAAGCTTTCCCGACAGCCTGCTTGAGGTTATGTGCAGTCTGTCCGATATAAATGAAAAATTCTATGAAGATATTTGTTCCTCGCTGTTGGAATTTATCAAGGGCTGTGCGCCTTATGACAGGGAACGCATTGTTTCCGCAATACTTGAAACTGCTTTTGATATGGCAAATAAATGCCCCTCTTACTATTGTGTTGACCTTATTGCAAAGTACTGCCCCGAAAGTATGGCTGACAGGTGCAGGGGTATTGCTTCGGAATATATTTACAGTACCCTAATTACAAAGCGAGCTTCCACCTCTTGTTCAATAATAAATCGGCTGCCTCTGTCCTGTTCCGACAAGATAGACGAGCTTACAGAGCTTTTAAACCGTGTTGCGGCGGCAAAGGGTGATTTTAATAAAAACACTCATAACGATCTTATGAAAGGGATCAAAAGCCAGATAGATTTTCTTATGAAAGGATAAAACGTTATGTCAGATATTTTAAGACTCCCCGCAGAGGAGCTTTACAAAACCGAGCTTGATGCACTTATTGCAAATGAGAAAGATCCCGTTCCTGCGGGCTGGAGAATGTCCCCGAGATCAGTGCTTACATACATTATGGGCGGCAAGTCGGGAAATACGGTCATCACACCCAAATATATGGGCGACAGGCGCATTGTCGAGATATGCATCGCCACCCTTGTAACAGACCGAGCACTTCTTCTCATAGGCGAGCCGGGAACTGCAAAATCCTGGCTTTCCGAGCATCTCACCGCCGCCATAAACGGAAATTCATCAAGAGTTATCCAGGGCACCGCAGGCACCACCGAGGAGCAGATACGCTACAGCTGGAACTATGCAATGCTCCTTGCAAAGGGTCCCTCTCACGAGGCACTTGTAAAAAGCCCTGTTTACAACGCTATGGAAACGGGAACAATTGCCCGTATCGAGGAAATTTCCCGCTGTGCCTCGGAGGTGCAGGACGCACTTATATCCATTCTTTCCGAAAAGCGGATATCCGTTCCCGAGCTGAACGAGGAGGTCGCCGCAAAAAAGGGCTTCTCGATCATTGCCACCGCAAACACACGTGATAAGGGAGTAAATGAGATGTCCTCGGCGCTGAAAAGACGCTTCAATATTGTTGTGCTTCCCGCACCTGCAAATATCGAGACGGAGATCGAAATAGTCTCCACAAGAGTTGCACAGCTTGCCGACAGCTTTGAACTTAATGCCAAGCTTCCCGACAGGACTTCCGTTGAGAGAGTCGTTACCATTTTCCGTGAGCTGAGAAGCGGTCAGACCCTTGACGGTCAGGTAAAGCTCAAGACTACATCGGGAGTATTGTCCTCTGCCGAAGCCATATCCCTTCTCATAAACAGTATGGCTCTTGCAGGCAGCTTCGGAAACGGCGTAATAACCGATTCCGACCTGGCAGGCGCATTACAAGGCGCAGTGGTCAAGGACGATAACAAGGACAAGGCTGTCTGGACGGAATATCTTGAAAATGTAATGAGAAAAAGAAGCGGCTGTTCAAAGCTTTATGCCGAGTGCAAGGAGAGAAATTCATAATGGCGGCATATTTCGGCGTGCGTCATCTTTCGCCTGCCTGCGCTTATTATGTCAGGGAATTTCTTGACCGAAACGACCCCGAGATAGTTCTGATAGAAGGCCCCTCCGACCTTAGCCGTCTCATTGAACCGCTTTGCAGCAATGAAACGGAAATGCCTGCGGCGATACTTGCATATACTGAGGATACACCTGTTAAGACGGTGCTATTCCCCCTTGCGGAATTTTCACCCGAGTATCAGGCTATGAGATGGGCGGTAAGAAAGGGCAGACAGGTAATGTTTTGCGACCTGCCTTCAACCTGCATATTGTCCCGTCAGAATACCAAAGATGAAGAAGAACGGAAAGAGGGTAAACCTCAGCGTGTTTCCGTTTATACTGAGTTGGAAAGAGTTTCAGGAACAGATAATGACTCCTTCTGGGAATACACCTTCGAGCAGTGCGAAAGCTATGAGGACTTTATTGACGCCGTTTACGAATACGGAAAAAGCCTTCGTGAATTTTCCGAAAATGACCAGCATAACAGTCTTCGGGAAAGCTATATGCGCAAGGTGATCTCCGAATGTGAAGCGGAGGTGCCTTCGGAAAAAATTTGCGTTATAACAGGCGCATTTCATACCGCAGGGATAAAAGATATCCCGTTTTCCGATGATGACAGAAAGCTTACCCAAAAGCTCCCGTCCGTAAAGGTAAAGGCTACCCTTATGCCCTATTCCTACTACAGACTGTCCTCCCGTTCGGGCTATGGTGCAGGAAGCAAGGCGCCCGCATACTTTGAGCTTTTGTGGGACAGCAGGCTCAGTGGTACTGTGGGCAGTTCTTCGGACAGATATCTTTCAATGATAGCTTCATATCAGCGTGCAAACGGCTATGCCGCATCTACAGCCGAGGTTATCGAAGCAAAGCGGCTGGCAGATACTCTTGCGGCAATGCGTGGGGGAAAATGCCCGAATATGACCGACCTGCGTGACGCTGCGGTCACCTGTATCGGTCACGGCTCCTTCGGAGAAATATCCCTTGCCTGCGCCGATACGGAGATAGGCACAAAAATCGGCTCTCTGCCCGAAGGCACAGTATGCACTTCCGTTCAAGAGGATTTCACAAGGCAGCTCAAGGAACTGAAGCTTGAAAAATACAGAAAAGTTGCCGCAGAGGAAATTGAGCTTGATCTGCGTGAAAATCTGAGAGTGAAAACGGAGAAGTCGGCATTCCTTGACCTTAACCGCTCCTTCTTTCTTCACCGTTTGCGGATACTGGGCATATGCTTTGCGGAGACGCAGCCCAGAAGTCAGGATAATGCAACATGGGCAGAGCGGTGGAAACTTCAATGGACACCCGAGGCTGAGATAGAGATAGTTGAGGCTTCTCTCAAAGGCGACACCGTAAAGCAGGCGGCAGAATATGAGCTTAATTTCAGGCTGTATGAAGCGGACAGCATAAACAAGGCGGCGATGATTCTTTCCGATGCCTTTGACGGGGGACTTACAGACTGCATTTCCACCGCCGTTTCCGCCATACAGAAGCAGACAGCTGACTGCTCCTCCGCAGAGGACACAGGAAAAACTATCGGCACACTTTCCGCCATTGTCCGTTTCGGAAGTATCAGAAGAATAGACACAGAGCCGATCTATCCGCTGATGGAAAAGCTGTATCTTAGATTTTGTTTGTGTATGCCGTCGGCAGTCGTATGCGACAGGAATGGGGCGGAGCAGCTGATAATTTCCATTGCTGCTGTGAATGATGCCTGCCTTGCTCACGATTTTCTTGATGCTGACAGATTTGTCACCCTGCTTTCGGACATTGCGGACAATAACTTTGCAAATCCCTTGCTGTCGGGATATGCCTGTGCGGTGCTGACGGAACGGGGAAAAATTTCTCCCGAAAAGCTGTCCGAGCTGATAAGCAGACGGCTTTCCGCAGGCACTCCTCCCACCGACGCGGCAATGTGGTTTGAGGGACTTGCAAGGCGCAACAGGCGATCTCTTATCAGCAGGCTGTCCGTTTGGGAAAAATTGTGCAATTTTGTAGCAAGCCTTGATGACGATGAGTTCAAGCCTGTGCTTGTGGCTCTCAGAAGGACATTTTCCGATTTTTCTCCTGCGGAAAAGTCCGATATTGCGGAAAATATCGGCGAGGTGCTGGGCATATCAAGGGAAGCTGCGGCGGAGTTTGTTACAATGCAGCTGTCGGGTGATGAACAGCAGTCTATTGACGAGCTTGACGATTTTGATTTTGGTGATATATGATGGATAATAAGGAAATACTTAAACGCTGGCGGCTCATTCTGGGAACAGACAGCGAAAAGATGATGGATCGTATGGGCGGAGCGGCAGCACTTTCGGCGGAAGAACTGCTGATGGACAGTGCGCTTTCTCAGATATACGGAAACGACGGCACGGGGCTTTCCGGTAATGCGGGCAGAGGGCCTTCTTCGCCTAAGCTCACAAAATGGCTGGGCGATCTGCGCACCCTTTTTTCACCTATGGAAATAAAGGTGATACAGAATGATGCCATTGAAAGAAAGGGCTTGAAGCAGCTCCTTTTCGAGCCCGAAATGCTTGATTCCATCGAGCCGGATATAAACACAGCCTCGCTTCTTCTTATGCTTAAGGACCAGATACCTCAGAAATCAAAGGACAATGCAAGGGCGTATATCGCAAAGATAGTTGAGGACATTAATCGCCGCCTTTCCGATGACATAAAGCGTTCTGTGACCTCTGCCCTGAACAGGAAAGCCCATTCACCTATACCCTCTGCGGCGGCTCTTGATTACAAGCTGACCATAAGGCGTAATCTTAAAAACTATAATGCCGAACTTAATACCATTCTTCCCGAGAGATTTTATTTTTATGAGAGAGCGTCCCGTTCAGCTTCAAGGACAGTTGTAATTGATATTGACCAGAGCGGTTCAATGGGGGAGTCGGCTATATATTCATCTGTTGTGGGCTGCATACTTGCCAGTATGAATTCTCTCAGGACGCACGTGGTTGCATTTGACACGAATGTCACCGATCTTACCGAGCATTGCTCTGACCCGGTGGAGCTTCTTTACGGAATACAGCTGGGCGGCGGTACGGACATTGAAAGATCGGTGGCATACTGTACAGAGCTTATTGAGGAGCCGGAAAAGACTACGATGTTTCTTGTTACCGACCTGATGGAAGGCGGCAACAGAAACGGACTGTTACGCAGGCTGGAAGAATTAAAGCAATCGGGTGTAAATCTGGTCATTCTTCTTGCCATATCCGACAGCGGAAAGCCTGTGTACGATGTGGCAATGGCAGACAAGGCAGCGGCTCTTGACATTCCCTGCTTTGCCTGTCCTCCCGAAAGGCTTCCCGAACTGCTTGAGGCGGCACTTAAAAAACATTCGCTAAAAGCTTTTGAGCAAAAATGATATAACACCTATTGAATTATGGGGTAAATGGCACAAATATAAACAGATATAAAAAAACGTCCGAATTTACGGGCGTTTTTTTATTATGTTTCGTGAGAATTTTTTTCGGATACGTCATCAAGAAAATGATATCTTGGATCATCAGGCAAATTTTTCAAAAAGCTCTTGAAGAATATTACGGAATATGGTATAATATGTGGTAATAAACAAAAAGGAGCGATGTTATGCCCATATATGAATCAGGCGAGGACTATCTTGAAACGATACTTCTGCTCCATGAAAAAACAGGCTTTGTCCGTTCTGTGGATATTGCCTGCGAGCTGAATTATTCAAAGCCCAGCATAAGCAGAGCGATGAATATCCTCAAGGAAAGCGGATATATAACCGTTCAGGCGGGCGGTCAGATACTTCTGACGGAAGAGGGCAGAAAAAAAGCCGAATCTATATACGAAAGGCACGTTAATATCACCCGTTTCCTTGAAAAAGTGCTGAGTGTCAGTCAGGAAAATGCCGAACACGACGCCTGCAAGATAGAGCATATAATAAGCGAGGAAAGCTATGAAAAATTAAAGCGGTTCACCGCGGAATACATATCGGGAAAGGAAAAATAAAATTTATGAAAAACAAGGTTATGAATATATTTCTCTCAGCCTCTCTGCTTCTGTCATTGACAGCCTGCGGAGGAGAGAACAATTCGGCGGAGGGTTTTCAGAGCGAAGCTGTCGATGAAACCTCTCAGTCCGCTTCTGACTATGAAAAGAAACGTGTCACCATTGATGGCACCTCGTTCAAGGTGGACGGCAAGGAGCTTTGGATAAACGGAGTGAACACCCCCTGGCAGAACTGGAATGACTTCGGAGGAAATTTTGACGAGAGCTTCTGGGACAGCCATTTTGCCGAGCTTCACGAGGCAGGAGTAAATGCCACAAGGATATGGGTCAACTGCAACGGAATGAGCATAGTGCGCCTTAAATCGGACGGGACTGTTCAGGCAATAGACGAGCAGCACTGGACCGACCTTGACAAGCTTTTCGAGCTTGCGGAAAAGCACGATATCTACATAATGGCTACCCTCCTTTCCTTTGACCATTTCAAGGACGGCAACACGGGCTGTGATAAATTCAGAACCATGATATCCGATGATACTGCCACACAGTCCTATATCGACTCATATGTTATCCCCTTTGTGGAGAGATACGGAAATAGCCCCAGTCTCTGGAGCATTGACCTTATGAATGAGCCTGACTGGGTACACGAAAATGCTGAGTGCGGCAAAGTCGGCTGGGAACATCTTTCAAACTTCTTTGCAAAATGTTCCGCTGCCATTCACGAAAATTCCGACGAGCTGGTAACGGTGGGTCTGGGAATGGTAAAATACAACTCGGACAAGTATGAGGGCAACTATGTTTCCGATGAATTTTTAAAATCACTTGGGGGCGAGAATGCATACCTTGATTTTTACTCCACCCACTATTATTTCTGGCAGAATTCCTATATGGGATACCCCTTTGAGCAGTCTCCCGTTTCATTCGGACTTGACGGCACAAAGCCCTGTGTAATTGGCGAGGCGGCAGTAAAGAGCGAAAGCGGCAGAACTCCCGAGGAGGACTACGAAAACGCCTATAACAACGGATGGAACGGCGTTATGGCGTGGACTTCCAACGGTGTTGACGACTGCGGCAGCCTTACTGAGCTTATGCCTGCGGTTACTAAAATGCGGGATATGATAAAGGATAAAATATTCCCTTTGGGTGAGAACTTATAAGTCGAGAATCACCATAAATTTTCCCGAAATATTGACTTTGAATGCAGAGTGTGATATAATCAGATAAGAATTTCCCGAATCAGACGGGAGAAAATTACGAAAAGTGAGGAAATATGATATGAATATAGTTTGTCTCGACCTTGAGGGCGTTCTTGTTCCCGAGATATGGATAGCATTTGCAGAGGCCAGCGGTATCCCCGAGCTGAAAAAGACCACCCGTGACGAGCCCGATTACGATAAGCTTATGAAATGGCGCATCGGTATTCTCAAGGAGCACGGCTTAGGACTTAAGGAAATTCAGGATACCATCGCAAAGATAGACCCTATGCCCGGAGCAAAGGAATTCTTGGACGAGCTTCGTTCTATGACACAGGTAATTATCATCAGTGATACCTTCACACAGTTTGCTTCTCCTCTTATGAAGAAGCTGGGCTGGCCCACCATTTTCTGCAACTCTCTTGAGGTTTCCGAAAACGGCGAGGTAACAGGCTTCAAAATGCGCTGCGAGCAGTCCAAGCTCACCACCGTAAAGGCTCTCCAGTCCATCGGATATGACACCATCGCCAGCGGAGACAGCTACAACGACCTGGGTATGATAAAGGCAAGCAAGGCAGGCTTCCTTTTCAAGAGCACCGATAAGATCAAGAATGACAATCCCGAGCTGCCCGCATATGAAACATATGAGGAGCTTATGGCTGCTATCAAAAAGGTGCTTGACTGATTTTTGTAAATTGTTTGAAAAAGCACTTGACAAATCGAAAAAATAGGCTATAATAAAAGTATCGGATATGTTACAAATGCGCTGACGGGGACGGAGCGCCCGTGAAAAGTCATCAGAGAGCCTGCATTTGGTGCGAGCAGGCGGCTTTAAAGGCAATCTCCCATCACCCCTGAGCTTTGCGGCTGAAAGGCTTTGCTTATTAGGCGGCAGCGGGCTTCTCCCGTTACAGAGAACTGCTATTGTTTGATGGCAGACTGAGCGGCACCGTTTATCGGTGCAATAAGAGTGGTAACGTGGGTACATTTGTCCTCACCTCTTGATAACAAGGGGTGAGGTTTTTTTATTTTCCGAAATTTGGGTAATCATATATTGAAAAGGAGAATGGTTATGCTTACACTTGACATGGTTTACAGTGCGTCCTACAAGCTTAAAGAGGTCATCAGAAAAACCGATATTATCCCTGCCCCCAAGCTTTCGGACAAATGCGATGTTTATCTTAAAACGGAAAATCTGCAGGTAACGGGTTCATTTAAGGTAAGAGGAGCATATTACAAAATATCCCAGCTCTCAGACGAGGAAAAGGCAAGGGGAGTTATCGCCTGCAGCGCAGGAAATCACGCTCAGGGCGTGGCTTTGGCGGCTGCAAAAAACGGTATTAAATCTCTTATCTGTCTCCCCGACGCTGCGCCTATCTCGAAAATTGAGGCTACCCGTTCCTACGGTGCGGACATATGCCTTGTGGATGGAGTTTACGATGACGCATACGCAAAGGCTATCAGCCTGAGAGACGAAAAGGGTTATACATTTATCCACCCCTTTGATGACGAGTATGTCATTGCAGGACAGGGAACCATCGGTCTGGAGCTTCTTGACCAGCTTCCCGAGGCAGACGCAGTTGTTGTTCCCGTAGGCGGCGGAGGACTTATTTCTGGCGTTGCCTTCACTCTCAAAAAGCTAAAGCCCGAGATAAAGGTCTACGGCGTTCAGGCGGCAGGCGCACCCAGTATGGAGCAGTCTCTCGCACACGGAAAGATAGAGCGTCTTTCCTCAGTTTCCACCATTGCTGACGGCATAAAGGTAATGGAGCCGGGTACTCATACCTTTGAGATGTGTAAAGAATACGTTGACGGTGTTGTTACCGTTACCGATGACGAGATATCCAGCGCAATACTTGCTCTTATGGAGCAGCACAAGCTTATTGCCGAGGGTGCGGGAGCTGTTCCCGTTGCGGCGGTTATGTTTGACAAGATACCCGAGATAGAGGGCAAGAAGGTCATCTGCCTTGTTTCGGGAGGAAACATTGACGTTACCATTCTCAGCCGTGTTATTGAGAGAGGTCTGCTTAAATCGGGAAGAACTTGTCTGCTGAACATCGAGCTTATCGACAAGCCGGGTCAGCTCAAGGGCGTTTCGGATATCATCGCTTCTCTTGGCGGCAATGTTATTTCCGTTCACCACGAGCGTGCAAACGAGGGTGCGGACATCAACGGCTGCTACCTGAGAATTATACTTGAAACAAGAAATCACGAGCATATTGCTCAGATTCGGAATGCGCTTACTGAGGCGGGTTTTGTGCTTAAATGATTATTTCAGGCGAAGGTAAGGTGATGCTTATGAACGAAAAAGTCAGGTTATTGATCGCTGAGGCAGATAGGGCAATCAAGGAAGAACGTTTTGATGATCTGATGGATTTCTATACCGATGATGCTGTCCTGGTGGTGAGACCCGGGCTTGAAGTATATGGCAAACAGGAAATTAAGAATGCATTTATAAAAATAGCCGAATACTTTAAGAACAGTATTGAGCCGACACAGGGAAATATGATTATGCTTGAAGCCGGTGACACGATCTTAGTTTTATCACAAACGTTATTGGATGCTGACAACAAAGCAGAATCGGAATACAGTATGGAACGAAGAGCAACATATGTCTATCGGAATGTGAATGGGAAATGGTTATGCGCCATTGACAATTCATA
>JAGAJF010000088.1 GCA_017829005.1 Oscillospiraceae bacterium
AATGTCCCACTTCTTCAAGGTCTACAAGCAGCTTGAGGGCAAGGAAACTGCCATTGACGAGATAAAGGACAGAGAGGCGGCTATCGAGATAGTTGACCACTGCATTGACCGCTACATTGATTATTTCTGCAAGGGAAAGGCCAAGGAACCTGCTCCCGAAAAGAAAAAGGAAACTGTTTCTGTTGAAGGATAAATAAAAAAATGCCGCTTTCGGCAGGCTTTTGATGCCTCCGAAAGCGGCTTATTTTTGTTTTAGGAACAGTTATTTTAAATTTACCTGCGAGGCGGCAGCAGGCTCAGCCTTATTATGATTTGTCGGAGCAGCTTATTTGTAACGTTACCGAGCCGTCTGCCTGCTGCCCAAATAAACTATAGAACGAGCGGCTGCAGGCTCAGCCTGCCTCAGCCTGCCTCAGTCTGCACCGTTTTGTTTTTTTGCGGCGGTAAGGGTATTTTTCATAAGCATTGCAATGGTCATAGGACCTACGCCGCCGGGAACGGGGGTTATGTAGCCTGCCTTTTCCTTGCAGGCTTCAAAATCAACGTCTCCGCAGAGCTTGCCCTCTTCGTTGCGGTTCATACCTACGTCAATGACTACGGCTCCCTCCTTGACCATATCGGGAGTTACGAATTTTGCCTTGCCCACAGCGGCAACAAGGATATCCGCTTCGGCGCATATTTCCTTCAGGTTCTTAGTCTTTGAGTGGGTGATGGTAACAGTGCCGTTTTTATGGAGCAGGAGCATTGCCATGGGCTTGCCAACGATATTGCTTCTGCCGATAACAACGCAGTTCTTGCCGCACACGTCCACTCCTGTGTCAGCGATAAGCTCCATTACGCCTGCGGGGGTGCAGGGGAGGAAGGAATAATCGCCTATCATTATGTGTCCCACGTTTTCGGGGTGGAATGCGTCCACGTCCTTTTCGGGGCGGATAGCGTTGATAACGGCGGTCTCGTTTATCTGCTTGGGGAGGGGAAGCTGGACGAGTATGCCGTTTACTCTGCTGTCGTTATTGAGCTTGTCAACCAGTTCAAGAAGCTCTGCTTCGGTAGTCTCCTCGGGGAGAGCGTACTCGAATGACTCAAAGCCTACCTCGGCGCAGGCCTTCTTCTTATTGTTAACATACACTCTTGAAGCGGGGTTATCGCCCACGATAACTACCGCCAGACCTATGGATATGCCCTTTGCTTTAAGCTCCTCGGCTTCGGCTCTTACCTGAGCCTTTACCTTTGCGGAAACTGCCTTGCCGTCGATAAGATTTGCCATTGTTTTTTTCCTCCAATATTATAATTTTGTGATTTTTTGTCAGTTGCCCTATGCGTTATCTTCCTCGTCATCGTCCGAAACGATCTTCTGCTCAGCTGTGAGCTCCTTATGCTTCTTGGCAGCCTTCCTCTCGGCCTCTTCCTTTTCCGCATTTGCAGCCGCTTCAAGAATTTTCTTTGACTCCTCGCTGTCACGGTAAAGGGAAACGCCCTTTTTCTTCACTCTCACCCTCATTATGATAATAAGGGCAAGTGCGGCAATTGCGCTTATGAGTGCCAGCATCTGCGAGGCTCTCACGCTGCCGATATAAAGGCTGTCCGTTCTGAGTCCTTCGATAAAAAATCTGCCTAAGCCGTACCAGAATACGTACATACAGAAAACTTCACCGTCGAATTTGCGGTGCTTATGATAAAAATGGAGCAGGATAAATCCCAGAGCGCACCATATTGACTCATAGAGGAAACAGGGGTGAACAGGAGCATAGGGATTTATCTCCATTCCCTGCGCCGCAAGAGATGCCTGATGATTTGCAAGATACTGCTGAATTTTGCCCCCCGACATTCCCCAGGGGAGGGTGGTATTGCAGCCGAATGCTTCCTGATTGAAGAAGTTGCCCCATCTGCCGAGAGACTGACCGATAAGAAAGCCCATTGCGGCAAGGTCGAGAGTTGGCAGTATTCGGAGCTTTCGCAGCTTTGCGGTGATACAGCCGAATAACAGCGCTCCGATTATTCCGCCGTAAATGGCAAGTCCGCCGTCCCGTATGGCGAATATCTCCTTGATATCGTGGAAGCTTTCGGCGTGAAGTGCCACATAGTAAAGCCTTGCGCCTATGACCGCTCCGATAAGTCCTGCAAATACTGCATCCGTAAGACGGTCGCCGTCAATGCCGAACTCCTTTGTGCGTTTAAAGCAGTATATCATTGCCAGCAGCATTCCCAGAGCGATAAGCACGCCGTACCACTTTATTGACAGTCCGAAAAGGGAAAAGGCTTCGTTATCAATTTTTATATCAATTCCCAGTCCCGGAAAAACGATGTTATCTCCGTAAAGTCTTCCGACTTCGTTCATTTGTGATGTTCAGTCCTTTCGGATAAGTTACTTTGTTATGGGACGGATAACGGAAAGGGTGCTGTTATCCGTATCAAAACGTGTTTTCAGGCAGGCGTTAACGTCCTCGAGGGAAGCATTCGCCACCTCTTCGATAACGGAAAATGCGTCTCCCGTGCCTCTTAGTCCTGCGTTAATAAGTCCCGTTGCAATTGACTCGGGACTGCCCAGACCCTTTATGAGAGAGCCGTAGTAATGCTTCTTTGCTATCTCAAAGCTTTCGGGGTCAAAGCCCTCGTTTATGCGTCTCTTTATCTCGTCACCAAGCATTTTGCGAACCTTTTCCGGGTCACGGGATTCGCCGCCGAAAATGGGAACGAAAAATCCGTCTCCCGAGAAGGTCTCAAAATAAAATGCGGAATTTATAAGTCCGCCGTCATAGAGGGTCTTGTAAAGCTCCGATGTTTCGCCCATAAGAAGCTCCTCCGCCATATTGCAGAGAACTGTTTCCCTGACGATATCATCATTGCTCACAGGCTTTGATTTGAAGCCAAGATTGAACATGGGAACGGCTACCTCGAAGCTCTGCTCCCTGTAGCTGTCCTTAACGGTATCGGGCTCCTCGGGAACTATGGAAACAAGCTCCTTATTCTGGCAGGGCTTTAAAAGCCGGTCGCAGACGGACAGTATTTCGTCCTCGTCCACATCTCCCGCAATGGCAAGCACCATATTGTGGAGATTGTAGAAGGTATTATAGCAGCGGTAAAGCAGGTCGGCGTTTATCTGTGCAATAGATTCTTCGGTGCCTGCAATATCTATCCTTACGGGGTTTTCGTGGTATATGCCCTCAAGGAGATTGAAAAACACCTTCCAGTCGGGGCTGTCGTCGTACATTCTTATCTCCTGCCCGATTATTCCCTGCTCCTTGCGGACGGTTTCCTCGGTGAAATAGGGCTTCTGCACGAAATCCAGAAGTATTCTCAGAGATGGAATGAAATTGTCGGTGCAGGTGAAAAGATAGCAGGTCCTGTCGAATGAGGTGTAGGCATTTCCCGAGGCACCTGTCTGTGCGTAGAGGTCGAAAACGTCACAGTCCTCGTTCTCGAAAAGCTTATGCTCAAGATAATGGGCAATGCCATTGGGAACAGTGACGAAATCCGGGTCATCGGAGGTCTTGAAGGTGGTGTTCACCGAGCCGTAGCGGGTGCCGAAAAGGGCGTGCTTAACGCTGTGTCCCTCGGTTTTCCAGATAAGTATCTCAAGTCCGCTGTCGTGAAGCACTCTTGTGTATTTTTCCCCTGTGCGTACGTTGGAAATTATTTCCTTTTTCATCACTCAGTCCTCCTTTCCCGTTAAAACATAGACCGTATCAAGCTTCAGAGATCTGCCGTAATCGCAAATCTGCTCTCTTGTAACGGCATTTATCCGCTCAGCCGCTTCCTCGGGAGTGAAGATATCTTCGTCAAGATAGCCGTCGGATACCCAGTCTGCGGCAGCCTTGGGCGAGTCGAAAACGGATTTTAATGCGCAGGTAAGGAGAAGCTTGGTCTTATCGAGAAGCTCGTCGGTAAATTCGCCATTTGCCGCCATTTCCACCTGCTTCATTATCTCGTTTTTGGCAGGCTCGATATTTGCGCTTTCAACGCCGCTGTCGATATAAATTACGCCCTTTTTGCGGCTGACGCTTGCGGAGCAGTAATAGCAAAGGCTCAGCTTTTCTCTAACGCTCTTGAAGAGCATTGAGAAGGGTGTGCCGCCAAGGAGCGCATTAAAGAGCTTTGATACGGCATAGTCCGTCTGAGTGGTCTTATACGCCATGACCATTTTGCTCTGTGCCACTTCCAGCCTGTCGGTCTTGCTCACAGGCTCGGGCTTTGCGGGAGAGGTGCTGTTTACAGGCTCGTATATCTCTCCCCTGTCCATAGCAGAAAAGCGGTCGGTTATATGCTTTTCGCACTGGGGGGAAATCTCACAGCCCACGCAGACTATCTCTATCCTTGCAGTTCTGAGAATGTTCTTATATGCCTTATAGACCTCAGCGGCGGTAAGAGCCATTGCCTCGGAGCGCTCGCCCTTGAGAGCAATTCCCGCAGGCTCGCCTTCATAGATTATCCTGCCTGCATTTTTTAGTGCATAGCCTCTTTTATCGTTGATATCTGCGTCTATATCGTCAATAAGCTCCTGCTTTTTCAGCTGAAACTGCTTTTCGGGGAAGCATTCCTCACCGTTTACAAGCTCGGTCACAGGTTCAAAAAGGCACTCTGTAAGAAGTTCTGCGGTCTGACGGGTAATATCCTCCCCATTCAAGGCATATTTATCCGCAATGCAGGAAGCTGCAGCGGTTATCTGCACGCTGTCCGTATGGCGGCTTATGCCCGTATGGACGCTTGCTCCGTATAACATTCCCAGCCGCCTGTTAAATTCGGTGACTGTGGGGTACTTTTTGCAGGTGTCCTCTATCATAAAGGCTACAGCGGCGTTTGCGGCGGCAGTCTCCTTTGTGTGTCTGCACACAAGATTTATGACAATGCCGTTTGTCTTGAATTTTGGGTCTGTAAGGACGGTCAGACCTATCCCTTTTCCGATCTCAGTTCTTTTCCGATTGGTCACTTTATCATCTCCGATATAATTATGGTAATATATTTGTAACGTTACCGAGCCGCCTGCCTGCCGTTACCGAGCCGACAGTCTGCCGCCCGAAAAAACTATAGAACGTCTCGCTGCGGGTCGTCACCCGCCTGCATTAAGTATAACACATCTTTCGGGAAATTTCTACTTATTTCACAAGTTTTTCATCTTAAAAAAAGAAGTATTATCCCCACAACAGCCGCAGCCGCCCCGAATATCCTTACGGGGAGCCTGAGCATTTTTTCGGTGCTTATGAATTTTTCAAAGCGGTTGTCACCTTTTATCAGTGAGCGGTCGGCAGGCATCTGCTCAATAAGGTACACGCATATCCTGTCTCCCCGCTTGTATTCGCCCCAAAAACGCTCGGTACAGCGGTGGACGAGAGTGCGCTTCTGCTCTTCTATCCGTATCTGTATCACGGCAGAGAGCTTTCCTTTTTCCTTCGGGGTATCAAGCACCACCGCCTCGTATTCCTTCGCAAGAGAAATGAAGCTTTGAAGCTCTTCCGTATTTCCGAGGGCTTTTTTATGAGCAAGCACCGATATTATTATTAAAAGAATACCGAAAATTATGAGAAAATAGGGCATAATTTTTCATCATTCCTGTTCATAGCGGTATTCTTCCACCATATACAGCACTTTTTTGTCCACAAGTGCATCAATGAGTGTGCCGCTTTCGGTGTATTCCTCGGAGAAAATCTTTCCGTCCGCCCTGATGGTGTTAAGCAGGCTGCCCTTGTCATAGGGAATGATAAAGCTGCCCCTTACCGCCTGCTCGGGGAGGTTTGCGGCTATGCACTCAAGAAGCCTGTCAAAGCCGAATTTCTCCTTTGCGGATATTTTGACGGTAGTGCTGTCCTCGGGGATATTTTCATACCCGGGCAGCTTGTCGCATTTATTCAGCACATCTATCTTGGGAATGCCGTCACAGCCCAGCTCTGAAAGCAGCTCATTTGTGACCTTTGCCTGTCCGTAGGCGTCCTCGGAGCTTATGTCAATGATATTCAGAATAATATCCGCATTCGCCGCTTCCTCGAGAGTGCTTTTGAATGCTTCAACAAGGTGATGGGGCAGACGTCTTATGAGTCCCACCGTATCGGTGAGGAGGACGCTTCGTCCATCGGGCAGCTCGATCGAGCGTGAGGTTATGTCAAGGGTGGCAAAAAGCTTGTTTTCCGCAAGCACTCCCGCATCGGTGAGGGCATTGAGCAGTGTGGATTTGCCCACATTGGTATAGCCCACCACAGCGGCAGTGAGAACGCTGTCCTTTTTGCGGCGTTTTCTGATAAGGTCACGGCGGCGGCGAATTTCCTCCAGATCATCCTCCAGCAGCTCTATCCTCCGCCTGATATGCCGCCTGTCTGTTTCAAGCTTTGACTCTCCGGGACCTCTTGTGCCTATTCCGCCGCCCAGACGGGACATTGATATTCCCTTTCCTGCAAGGTGAGCAAGGCGATATTTCTGCTGGGCAAGCTCCACCTGTATGCGTCCCTCGGCAGAAAGCGCTCTCTGTGCAAATATATCAAGGATAAGGGTGGTTCGGTCGATGGTGCGGACATCGGTTATATTTTCGATATTCCTTGTCTGATTGGCGGTAAGCTCGCAGTCGAATATGAGAAGCTCCGCGCCCAGTGCTTCTATCTCCGCGGCAAGCTCCGAAAGCCGTCCCGAGCCGATATAGGTGGCTGTATCGGGTGTGGGGCGCTTCTGTATCACCTGTCCCACAACCTCCGCTCCTGCGGTATGGGCAAGCTCCTCAAGCTCCTTTAAGGAAAGCTCCGCATCGAACTCTCCCGTATCAACGGTTATTATTACGGCTTTGACGGGCATTTCCTCCGCCCCTGTTTCATAAAGCTCGGGCATATGTTATCTCCTTTTTTAAGCTTCAAGCTCCTTTTGCGGAGCATTCTCTTCCTCATAAATTTCAGCGTCTGATCTTTTTATCATATCAATGCAGCTGTCTACCACTGCTGTAAATATGCCCACATTTTCCGTAAGTCCCGAATCTCCCAGGCTGTCTATAAGGTCCTCAAAGGCTCCGCAAAGCCCCGGTTCTGTGAGCAGACAGCAGAATTTTATCTCCTCCGTAAGGCAGGAAATGATGACAGTTCGGTTTGTAAGGCATATTACCTGCATAAATGACGGCACCGCAAAGTCCTCGGACAGCATTATATAGCTTCCCGAGTCGGCTTTCATCGACTCAAGGAAATATATCCTTTCCTCGGGACTCATAGGTGTGAGCAGATATCCGGGCATATTAGTCATTTTACCCGTTTTGGCAAAGGAAATTAGTCCTTTCTTGGTAAAATAATTTTTATATCGGCTTGTGTCTGTATTCGGAGTGTTGAAAAATTTCTCTTTTACAGTCCGCAGGATATCCTCGCGGTGGGGAACGTCTCCCAGCCGTCTTTCCAAAATATCCTCGGTCACGTATGCGGTAAGGCAGGGCTGATATTCTATGCTGCTGTAAAAATAGGGGGAGCAGTTTGCGAAAACGCCGAACATCTCCGACTGTCCCACTCTTGTTATCATAAGGGAGGAGCGGCTTTTTATCCTTTCGGAATGTCTCACAAGCTCCTCTCTCATTTCCTTGTCTCCGATAAGCAGGGCGGAGGAAAAATCCGAGGACACCATCACGGAAAAGTCGCTTGATATCATAAAATAGGGGTAAGCTGTAAGCAGACTGTCTCCTGCCTCGCGGTTTACATAGTGGTAATAGGGGGAATAGTCTATAGCGGCGCATATGGCTATTTTAAGGGCACCCTGCAGAGTCTCCATATTGATGTTCTTTTCGCCCTTTGAGCAGGTGTACATTCTGAAATAATGCTCAAGGCGCAGTCCCGAGCCTGAGGCGGAAAATATCTGCAGGAGCATTTCAAAAAACACGGTATATTCAAAGGGTATGGCGGTGATGAGCTTGGGGGAAGGAAGAGAGGATTCCTTGAGCAGGGCAGCTCTCATCAGGTTGTTTACATTTACAAGACCCGAAACGCTTTTGATAGTGCAGTCTTTAAGGCTGTCCACACCTGCAGGTACGCAGGTTATGCTGTTGGATATGCGGTGCTGGGGCAGGCTCTCGATAATATGCTTTATGCGGCTTCGGTTATAATACGCCGCTTCTCCCGCTTTTTCCCTTGCGTAGCGTTTGGTAAGCTCGTCACGCTGCTCGGGGGTCATGGGAAGGGCGGCGCAGAGCCTGTCGATAAAGTTCTTGGCAGGCACCAGCTTTCCTGTGATGGTATGCTGAATAGCTGTTCTGCCCAGACCTGTTACAGCGGACAGCTTCTGTATGGTCATTCCGCTTTTTTCAATGTACCCCGTCAGTTCCTCGGCGAATGTGTCTTTCGGAGCGGCAATGCGGTTTGATGTTTTTTCCGAAATGCATTTTCCTGCCAAATGTAAAACCCCTCTGTCTGATTATTTTTACTTCATTATACAGCAAAAGGGCAGACGATGGAGCTTATCTATCGTCTGCCGCAAATTTATAGACCTGAACTTATTTTACTGAGATACATAAAGCTCGGGATCGTAATACTTTCCGTCCTTGCGTACCTCAAAATGGAGATGGTTTCCGGAAGAATCTCCCGTACTTCCCACATATCCGATAAGCTGACCCTTTTCGATCACATCGCCGTACTCAGCCACAAGCTCTGCCTGATGGGCGTAGACTGTTACATTGCCGTCATCGTTCTGAATGATGATGCAGTTTCCGTAACCGCCGTTCCAGCCTGTGCCTGCGTCTATTACCGTACCGCTTGCAGCCGCATAAATGGGCGTTCCGTAGGGAGCGGCGATATCTATGCCCTTATGACCTCTTCCGTCGCCCTGATGAGCGGAGATGTATCCGCCATCAACGGGCCAGAAGTAATCGCCTGTGCCGCCCTCGGTGATGAACTCGGGTGCGCTGTAGTTTATTGTGCCTGCGCCTGAACCTGTGCCTACTCTGATTATCTCGGAGACAGGTTCATTAACTGTGATGGTCTCGAGAGTGCGCTTTCTTACTGCCGTACCCTCTCTGTATGTAACCAGCGCTCTTGAACGCTGCTCGCCGTTCTGTCCTGCGGTATCTATTACCACCTGACCCGACGGGAGAGATGCGTCCTCGATGGTGATGGACTCAAATGGTATCTCCTTGCGGAAGGTGACTTCCTTCTTGCACTCGACCTGTAAATAAGGCACTTCGGACTCTATCTGAATGAGCGTTCCCACTCTGAGGACCTGATGCTCCAGATCGTCGATGACATTTCCGTTATATGTAGCGTAGCAGCTGCTCAGCTCAGACAGGGTCATTCCCTTACTCTCGGCTATGTTCCAGAGGTTGTCTCCGGGCTGTACCTCGTAATATTCGGGAGCGGACTCAACTCCTGTGAGAGTTTTAAGGATACTGCTCTCGGAAACTATCTGATTTTCATCAACATATTCCTCAAGGTCGTACTCAACGTCCTTATCAAAGCAAATTTCCTGATATTCGCCCGAATCGTAAGGCTCTTTTATGGTATCAAGCACATTTTCGATCTGATCGTAGCTTTCAACGGCACCGATAAGCTCGCCGTCTACTCTTACGGCATAGGCTTTGACCTTTCCGTTTTCAAACTCGGGTATCTCCTCTTCAGGAGCTTCTTCCTCGGATACAACAGGCTTCTCGCTGTATTTCTCCGACATTCTGCCCTCCATATTTTCCGCAAGGGCTGCCTCGTCGATAACGCTGTCGTTTGAGGTAAGGGGAGTAATGGCAAGAGCGGCGGTCACATAATAATCGCCTTCGGTATCGTAATACTTCACTCTGTCGGCTACCACGCACTGAGCCTCGCCCAGCACCTCTTCACCGCTTACAACGCCCACCTGAGCGCCGTCATATTCAACGGCAACGCCGTAATCTCTTGACATTACTGTATTGACGCAGAATACAAGGAGGCAAACAGAGGCTGCAGGGAAAAGGATATCCATGACCGAAGCAAATCCGCTGCCCTTTCTGCGAACAGCCAGACGGTGTTCCTTCCACTGCATGGCGGCAGCTTTTCTGATGCCGAATATCTTTGATCTTCTCTTAAACCTTGAGCAGACCTCGGAGACGTTTTCCTTCTTGGTTTTTATAAATGTAACGGGAACCTTGACAAATTCCCTGAGAAATGCCGATACGTCCTGTCCGAAGGGGGCGGAGGAGTGCTTTACTGCGGAGACGGTGCTGCTCAGAACACGGCAGGCATACTCTGCGGTAAGTCCTGCGGTGCGGCATACCTGCTCGCCCACACATTCGATAAGCGAAGCTTTAGCGGTTCGCTTTTCTGCCATAACAGCATCTCCTTTCCTATTTCTTGTCAGACAGCTAACTTTTTAATTATAGCACAATTTCCCTTTAAAATCAATAGCACTTATCTATCTTTAGGCTATACCGACAAAAAATGCAGACAGCAGAGGGAAATTGCTTGTGATTTTGCCCGTGGTTTTTTTCTTTAATAATGACATTCCTTTAGAGAATATCAAAACGGGGACAAAACGGTTACAAAGTGGTTACACTTTGTAATAATTATAACTCAACTAACGAAAAAATCAACCCGATTTTGTTATTTCCGTCACTTTTGACAGTGCTTTCGGCATATTAAACAATATGATTTGAAAATAGCAGAACGATTTTAGTAAATATTTTGTCGGCGGCGGTCGGATTTCATTTAATCTTAACATTTCTTTTGTGTAATTTTACACGGGCATTTTACGGGGAAATATCGCATTCAAGCTCTTTGTAACGTTTTCATAGTCAAAATGCGGCTTTATCCGCTGTAATGTTTTACAGCCCGGAGCGGGGGCGAAAAATAATTATCTACATTTTATAAAAAATATGTTGAAATCTGCGGCAAAATATGTTATACTATAACATAAATATACGCAAGCAGAATTTGCAATAAAAATAATAAAGGAATGTGAAATATGAACGGCTCAAAAAAATCGGCGGGTCTTATCAGATCTATTATTATTTCGGTGGTCATTACCATTGCTGTCGCTCTTACCCTTATATCTGTTATCGGCTTCGCATTCTCATATACAAGGACGAAAAACGGAGTTCAGTCATCGGCTGAGCAGTCTATTACCATTTACAGGGAGAAGATAGATGCGTGGCTTTCGGAGCAGGCTACCTTCTGCCGTGCGCAGGCGAATGCGGCGGGAAACCTTGTCCCCGGTGCAGGCAACCGCAGGTATAACGACAAGCTTCTTGACTCGGCTATGACCCTTAACGACGCTCTTCTTGACTGCTATACCGCATATAGCGACACCGCTCTTTATATGGCTGTCACCGACACCTCGACCCTCCCCGAGGGCTTTGACGCCACCACAAGAGGCTGGTACAAGGACGCTTTCAATTCAGGCTCGACTATTTTCACCGCACCTTATATCGACACTGCTACAGGCGCTATGATAATCACCGTTGCTTCACCAATTTACGAAAACGGCAATGCTGTGGGCGTTTTCGGCTGTGATATCACCCTTGACTACATAATGGAGCTGGCAAGCGAAATGAAGCTTACCGAGAACGGCGTCCCCGTACTCATTGACGGTGACGGAAACATTATGCTCCACGGAAATGAAGCCCTCAGCCCGAAGATAGAAGGCGGAAACGCTGTTATCACCTCTGCTGCCGACGCGGGGGGAGATTATGAGGAAGTTCTCTCACAGCTTTCCGACGGCGTTTATCTGGACATTAACAAGGACTCTGACGGCTCTTCTAAATATTTCATTTTCAGCCGCCTTTCCTCTGCCGACTGGACCCTTGGCTATGTATGCCCCAAAAATGACATTAACGGCTCTCTGAACGGTCTTGCGGTCGTTTATGCTATACTTACACTCGTTTTCCTTGCAGGCGGCATGGCTGTTGTAATAAGCGTTATCAAGGTAAGTGTGAAGCCCCTCAAGAAAATAAGCGCTGTTGCCGAGGATATTGCGGCAGGAAATCTTTCCGCAAGCTTTGACTACAGTTCAAATGATGATATCGGTATCCTTTGCTCGAATTTTGCCCGCTGCACCGATACCACAAGACGCTACATCTCCGATATTTCCGAAAAGCTTGACCGCCTTGCCAAGGGAGATTTCACCGTAAACGTCACCGAGGAATACATCGGCGATTTTGCTCCCATAAAGGAGTCTCTCACGAATATTATCACATCTATGCGAAATACTCTTAATAACATCGAGGTGGCTTCCGGTCAGGTGAATATGGGCGCCGCAAATGTGGCTATGTCCTCTACTCGTCTTGCCGAGGGCGTTTATGATCAGACGGAAAACCTCAAAAAGCTCAACTCGGATATGTCCGTTATCATCGAAAAGGTGAAGGACAGCGACAAAAACGCCTGTGAAGCAAGGCAGCTTGCCGAGGGTGCAAGGGTCAAGCTGGAGGAGAGCAACCGCGAGATGAACAAGCTTCTTGCGGCTATGAGCGAGATATCCGAAATGAGTGCCGAGACCGCAAAGATAGTCAAGACTATTGACGATATCGCATTCCAGACAAATATCCTTGCCCTCAACGCTTCCGTTGAGGCGGCAAGAGCAGGTGCGGCAGGAAAGGGCTTCACCGTTGTTGCGGACGAGGTAAGAAATCTTGCAGGCAAATCCGCCGAAGCTGCAAACCGCACTTCCAAGCTTATAAATCAGACCACCGAAGCCGTTGCGGCAGGTGCGGCTCTGGCTGATTCAACCGCCAAGGCGCTTTCGGAAGCTGTTGCCGATACCGCCAGAGTGGATGAGAACATCGGCAGGATATCCGATACCGCAAGGGAGCAGAGTGAGTTTATGGACAGCGTTTTCCACGGAATAAACGCTATTTCCGATGTTGTAAACACCACTGCCGACACTGCTCAGTCGGGCGCAGCTTCCAGCGAGGAGCTGAGCGGTCAGGCTTCCATGCTCAAGGATCTTATTTCCGAATTCAAGCTGTAAGCAGAGTGAGCAGGGCTGAAGCGGGCTCAGACCATAACCGCTCGTTCTGTAGTTTATTTGGACGGCAGGCAGCCCGACAGCAATACAAATATGTTACCTATGATCTTTGTGGGGCAGGAAGCCGTTTCCTGCCCTTTATTTTAAGGAGGAGAGCAGATGATAATCCGAAGCGAAATGGAGCTTGCGGCGGCAAAGCAGCTGTCTGTTGACCTGAACTGCTCTCCCGAGGACCTTTTCAAATCCGAAAATACCGTTACAATACCAAAAAACAACGATGGCAGGCGGCTTTTTACCGATGAACCGCCTCTTTTTCGGGCTGCTTCCATGGGAATGGGTGCGGTCATAGCCGCCGCATACGCTGTGACCCCTTATGCAAAGCTGCTTGCGGAGCAGAGGGACGGTGCGGAGATATTTGAAGCTGCTGCCGTTTCTGCTCTTAACAGGGAGCTTTTCACCCACGGCTGCTGTATCGGGCATCAGAGCCAGTATTATCTCCCGAAAACGCCTTACAGAAGCGGTGCAAGGCACGAGGGGTATTCCCTGAGGGTTTTCGAGGGGACGGAGATAAGCGAGCTTTACTCCTGTGAGGGCTTTTCAAATGCTCTTTTGTATAGAAACGAGGGCGCAAGGCGGGACATTTTAGCCGTTTGTGCCATTAACGGCAGGCGGATAATGGGCATTGCGGGGGCATCAAATGACAGCCCCGTTATGGCTCAGATAGGCATAGACGTGCTGCCCGAATTCCGGGGAATGGGCGTGGGTGCGGCTCTTGTTTCAGCCTGCGCTGCCGAGCTTCTTGCGGCGGGATATATCCCATATTACGGCACCTGGAGCGGAAATATCATCTCCCAGCGGCTGGCGGCTAAATGCGGTTTTTTCCCTGCATGGTGCGAGATGTCTTCGGTAAAGCTTCCCGATGTAAGAAAACAGTAACAGCCTGTCTGCGTTTAGAATTGCAGACAGGCTGTTTTGCGTAAGGTTCTTTTCTTCCGTTACCGAGCCGTATGTTTATCGCCCCAAACAAACTATAGAACGAGTGGCTACAGGCTCAGCCTGTAATCCTTGTCCATTACCGTAATAATAATGTTGCCGCCCTCCGAGCTTATGTCAAAAAGGGTCATTTTGTCGCTGCTCATTGCGTTGTGACAGTTGACGGTCACAATGGCGCTGCCCACCGCAAGTGCGGCGGCGGAAATGATGAAAATGCTTATGATGCTGAGATAATATTCGGCTTTCCTTTTTCTTTCGGAGGTCATTTTTATGATCGTTCCTTTCCTATGGATATAAGTGCGTCTGCAATTCCTTCGGCGGACAGCTCGCCTGCATATACCGCCTGCTCTAAGCTGTTTCCGTGACCGCCTACCTCGATAAGCAGGGAGCCTGTGGTAAGGTCCTGATTGTACTTCCTGTAATCGTAAAGCACGGGGCGGGTAAGCCCCTTGTACCTGCTTTCCATATGCTGCTCGAAAAGGGAGGCGGTGCGGAGATTTTTCATACAGTCGGGCATTCCCATGGTGCCGTCGTCACAGCCGCATATTATCATTACCTGGGCACAGCTTTTTCCGCCTATATTTACGGTGGGGGCGATTATCTCGCCGCTTTCCCGCTCTATAGCGTCACGGTGAACGTCAAGGACTACCTTTATTGAAGGATATTTTTCCAGAATTGCCGTTACAGTCTCCCTGCTTCGGTCATAGGAGCCGTTGTAGGAAGGATAATCGTGGACGGTGGTGTCGTGATATGTGCGTATGCCCCGCTCCTCGAAAACCCTTGCCATTGCATCGCCTACAACTGCCATATTCCTGCTGCTGTCGGTGGTGCGGCAGATGTATTCGGGGTCATAGAAGCCGCTGTCATCGGGCTGGTAGCTTTCGGTGGTGTGGGTGTGCATAATGAGTATCTGAGGCTCGTCCTCGGGTGCGTTAAGCACTATCCCGAAATCGGGGGCAAGGAGGGCTTCGGAGTATATATTTTCGGAGGAAAGAGATGTTACATTGCGAATTTGTCCCCCGAGAGGCAGGTCTATGTAGTTATCTCCCGTTCCCGGCTCATAGCAAAGGGGTGTGACAACGCCGCTCTGAGAAAAGCTGTCGGGGAAGGGGAGTGGGTCATCTGTGCTTTCGGGGGGCGGAAGAAAATCCTCCACGATCTTCTCTTCATTGGCGGAGGAGGGCATTCGGCGGCTGCCCCGTGACAGCATAAGCACATCTTCCTCGCCCATTTTTTTTGTATCAATAATAGTATTGCCGGGCGGCGGCGTATCATTCACCTTTGGGGCAGAATTTTCGGGCGCTTTTTGGGTAAAATACTTTATGATATCATCTCCGCTCAGCTGCTCGACAAGTGCAGAAAGCCTTGATACCTCATAAGCACCTTCCGAAATAATATCCGCCGCAGGGAGAACTGTTGCTTCGGGAAAGCTCCACAGGGCAAGGAAAATGATGCCTCCTGCACAGAAAAGTCCCGAACGGGAAGCTTTTCGGCGCGTGGGTGTTTTCGGCGGCGTTTCGGCGTGATAGATTCGAAGCTCGGAGAAATTGTTTTCTTTATCGTTCATATTATCAGTCCTTCCGAAGAAATGTTACTATAATATAGTATGAAAAAACTTCTTCGGGTATTCCTCGGACACGATGCCAAAACGAAGGCAAGCCAAAATGGGGGATATATTTTAACAATTTGTAAAACCTCACAAATCCCCTTGACATTTTTCGCACGGTATGATATACTTTAATAGTCGCTTGAGAGAGCGCACAGGAAACTCAAGCTGGTGTAGCTCAGTTGGTAGAGCAGCTGATTTGTAATCAGCAGGTCGGGGGTTCAAGTCCGTCCACCAGCTCCATTATGGAAGAGTTCCCGAGTGGCCAAAGGGGGCAGACTGTAAATCTGTTGCTTCGGCTTCGGTGGTTCGAATCCACCCTCTTCCACCAGTAAATTGCCTTGCAGGTTTTTCCTGCAAGGCTTTTTTATGCAAAGACGTATTTGTATGGGTTTTATAGAAATTTTTGTAAGAGTTTAATATTATCGGGCATAATATCCATACGGTTTAGACGGATTTTTAATAAAAATTTTCTAAAAATGAAAGGAAAATCCTTATGGTAAGAAGCGATCTGCGAAATATTGCAATCATCGCCCACGTTGACCACGGAAAGACCACCCTTGTTGACGAAATGCTCAAGCAGGGCGGTGCTTTCAGAGAAAATCAGGAGGTGGAGGACAGAGTAATGGACTCCAACGACATTGAGCGTGAAAGAGGCATTACCATTCTCGCAAAGAATACCTCCGTTAAGTACAACGGCGTTAAGATAAACATCATTGACACCCCGGGCCACGCCGATTTCGGCGGTGAGGTGGAGCGTGTCCTCAAAATGGTTGACGGCGTTCTTCTCCTCGTTGACGCTGCAGAGGGACCTATGCCCCAGACCCGCTTCGTGCTTTCAAAGGCTCTTGAGCTGGGTCACAAGATAATCATTGTTGTTAACAAGATAGACCGTCCCGACGCTCGTCTTGACGAGATAGGCGACGAGGTGCTTGAGCTTCTTCTTGACCTTGATGCAAACGATGACCAGCTTGAAAGCCCTATCCTTTTCTGCTCGGGTCGTGCAGGCACCTGCTCCATCAGCCAGTACGAGGCTGGAACAGACCTGAAGCCCCTTTTTGACACCATTCTCGACTATATCCCTGCTCCCGAGGGCGACGATGAGGGTCCTATGCAGATGCTCATCTCCTCAATCGACTACAACGATTATGTGGGCAGAACGGGTATCGGACGTGTTGAAAGAGGCGTTATCAAGGTAAATCAGCCTGTTATCGTAGGCGATTACCACGAGACAAAGAAGCCTTATAACAGCAAAATTGTTACAGTAAGCCAGATTGAGGGTCTCGGAAAGCAGAATGTTGACGAGGCAAGGGTGGGCGATATCGTATGGATATCGGGTATCGAGAACATCACCATCGGTGACACTCTCTGCGCTGCGGATAATTATGAGCCGCTGCCCTTTGTGAAAATTTCCGAGCCTACTGTTGAAATGACCTTCTCCGTTAATGACAGCCCCTTTGCAGGCAGAGAGGGCAAGTTCGTTACCTCCCGTCAGCTTCGTGAGAGACTTTTCAAGGAAGTGCTGAGAGACGTTTCCCTGAGAGTTTCCGAGACCGAGAATACCGACGCATTCAGAGTATGCGGACGCGGTGAGATGCACCTGTCCATTCTCATTGAGAATATGAGAAGAGAGGGCTATGAGCTTGGCGTTTCCACACCGAGAGTTCTTATGAAGGAAATTGACGGCGTAATGTGCGAGCCTATGGAAAGGCTTGTTATCGACGTTCCCGAGGACTGCACAGGCTCTGTTATGGAGAAAATGGGCACCAGAAAGGGTGAGCTGCAGACAATGCACCCCCAGGGTAGCCGTATGAGAATGGAATTTATCATTCCCGCAAGAGGTCTTTTCGGCTACAAGAGCGAGTTCCTCACCGACACCAAGGGCGAGGGTGTTATGAGCAGCATTTTCGATTCCTATCAGCCCTACAAGGGTGATATCCCCAGAAGAAACACAGGCTCCCTTATTTCCTTTGAGACGGGCGAGGCCGTTACCTACGGTCTGTTTAACGCACAGGAGAGAGGTTCACTCTTTATCGGTGCAGGCACTCCCGTTTACGAGGGAATGGTTGTGGGCGCATCTCCCAAGGTGGAGGATCTTGTGGTTAATGTCTGCAAGAAAAAGCACCTGACAAACACCCGTGCCAGCGGTTCGGACGACGCACTCCGCCTTGTTCCTCCCAGAAAGCTCTCTCTTGAGGACAGCCTTGAGTTCATTGCCGATGACGAGCTGCTTGAGGTTACTCCCAAGTCTATCAGAATAAGAAAGCGTATCCTTGACAATGCGCTGAGAGCCAAGACAAAGGCTAAAGAAAAATAAGGCGGGTGACGACCCGCGGCGAGACGTTCTATAGTTTGTTGGGGCGGCAAGCTGACGGCTCGGTTACTATACAAATGCGTTACCTTTGAAAAGAAATATTCGGCTGATGTTAATTCGTCAGCCGATTTTTTTGCGAAAAATCTTACATTTCACTTGCAATTCATAGCAAATTAGTGTATTATAATATATGCGGACTAATAATGCTTTACGAAACATTGTCCGGACAATATCTATCATTGGAGTGGAAAATATGCAGAGCGTTCAGAGAATGCTGGGATATATGAGAAAGGCTATTCAGGAATTTGATATGATCGAAAACGGAGATCATATCGCTGTGGGAGTGTCGGGGGGCAAGGACAGTATGGTGCTGCTTCTGGGACTTATGGAGCTGAGACGGTTTATCGGCATTGACTACAAGCTCACTGCCATCACCCTTGACCCTATGTTTCACGGGGAAAGCACCGATTACAGCCCCGTTGCGGAGCTTTGCGAGAAGGGGGGCGTGGAGTACAAGCTTATTCCCACCGATATCGGACAGGTGGTCTTTGATGTGCTGAAAGAGCCGAACCCCTGCAGTCTGTGCGCTAAAATGAGGCGTGGTGCGCTCCACGAAGCCACAAAGGCAGCGGGCTGCAACAAGCTTGCTTTGGGTCACAACTATGATGATGCTGTGGAAACATTTATGATGAATCTTTTTAACGAGGGCAGGATAGGCTGCTTTGCCCCTGTAAGCTACCTGTCAAGGCGTGATCTGACGGTGATAAGACCTATGGTGCTTGCTCCCGAGAGAGATGTTATCCGCTGTGCCGAGGGTGCGGAGCTGCCAATTGTTAAGAGCAAGTGTCCTGCGGCGGGTCACACCTATCGTCAGACCACCAAGGAGCTTCTCAAGGAGCTGGAAAAGACCAACAGAGGCGTTACCGCCCGCATTTTCGGTGCAATGAGGAGGGCGAAGGTCGATGGCTGGGCTGGCAAGGAGTTTGCGGATTATGTGAGCAAGACTTCGGTGAGGAGCTGAATGTGTCTTACTTCCAATAATTGCTCATATCCAAATCGTAACTTGACTTATTGCGACTACAATGATATAATTCTATCAGACATTCCATGAGTGAAACGGAGATGAGCAAATGGGCTTTTGCGGCACTCAGTATATTAACGAGATGAGGTTCTGGTTTCTGTTGGCACTTATTTTCTTGGCGGTGCTTGTAATAAGTATCCTTGAGATATTTCTCAGAAGGAAGAACAAAAAGAAGATAGCCCCGGCTGTAATTTCCGCTTCTTTATCGGCACTGATATTGATCCCCGTAACAGCAATCATTGTGATTTTGGTGCTTCCTCCGTATCCTCCGCCTCGGTATGTTGACCCGATGGTGGATCTCACGGGATACGATTATAATTATTGCAAAACATACTATGCCGAATATTTTGACCTTTCGGTCTCGGGGGAAGAGTATTCCAACGAATATCCAAAGGGAACGATAATCAGGCACGAGCCTCGTGCGGGAGCGCACATAATAAGGGGAAGCACCGAGGTAAGGTGCGTTGTGAGCAAGGGTGTGCGGCAGATCGTTGTATGCAATGTGATAGCCCTTAGCGCCGAAACAGCGGAGAAGATGTTAGCGGCAAACGAACTTGAATATGAGATAAAATATGTGCCTTCGGAGGAATACGAAGAAGGTATTGTAATATCTACCGAGCCCGAACGGAATACGGAGGTGCCTGCAGGCTCAACAGTCACCCTTTATGTAAGCTCGGGAAAAGAATAATGCGTATAGGCATATGAAAACCTCCCCCGGGATTTCCCGGGGGAGGTTTTGTGTATTCAAGCTTTATAATTTATCAGATTGATACAAAATCTATCGGCGCGGAGACAAAGCCGACAATCCACACAAACGCACAGCGCGACCTCGCCGCGGGTCGTCACCCGCTACATTGCCGCTCCTGCCGCACGTCTGTGTACGAAGTCCTCGATCTTCTGACCGAAAATATGCTCAAGCACGACAGACAGGCTGTTTTCCATATCGCCGATGTCCACGAAATAAACACGTCCCAGAATGCCGTCCTCGTTTTTGAAGCATATCTCTCGGCGGTCCTCTCTCAGTTCACCGTAAAGGGGATATATGTAGCAGACTGATTGCGCTTTGTACATTTCAAGCAAATTATACAGATCGTATATATCCGTCTGCAAAATGCCCATATTTTCATCATCGGAAGAAAGTGCCTGCCACTTTGAGTCAAAAACAACTCGCATACCGTCCGCGCGGCTGGTCATGACCGCAAGCGCCTGTGCGCTGTCTCGGGGCATAGGACGGTTAAGTCTCGGATAACGCTTCTTCTGCAGCTCGCTTTTAAATCTCTGATTGTCAAGCATTCGTCCAAGGCTGTAAGCGGTGTAGCTGTCGAAAAGCTCGCCCGAGGGGAATATTACGGCATATGCCACGTTTCTTCCGCTTGTAACCGTTACATAGCGGCTGAGCAGGAATATTTCCGCCCATCTGAGAGCGTTTCCGTAGCCTGCCATACTTCTGTCAAGAACAGAAGCGGCAAAATCCTGCTTGTAGTTCATCGAATACTCCACACCATCAAAATTAGCGATAAGGGAGTCCAGCTTGTTTCTGCTTCGGGCGGAGGAGGTGATGTTCCTCAGGTATTTGAGGGTGGATTTGATAAGCCTGTTCTCGGGTCGGTCGATGGTAAACACATCGTACTGCACGAAGAATTTGTCCTTGTGGGCGAAATTCTTTGTTGCGTGCTTGGCGTAAACAACCTTGCCTTTAAGGAAATGCTCGTTTTCGATTATGGGCTGATAGCTCTGCTTCAAGCCGTTTCTGACGATACCCGAGACCTCATTGATAAAGGCAAGTATAAAGGATTCGAAAACGTTCAGGTTTTCGGCAGCTCGTGTGTTCAGGTTATAATTTGTAAGGGGAAGATTTCTCATTGATTGGAGCATATTCAGAAAAACTCTCTTGTTCGAAAGCTCCTCGCCCTTGTTGTTTTTTGCGGAAAGCATAGGCAGTATCTCGATCTGTGTGCCGTCCTTGAAAACCAGTGCGCCTACGTATCCGCCTGCACGGAGGATACGGTTGTTTCCCTCGCCCTCGGGGGATAACATATAGCTGTTGATGCCGCGGGGGTCGGGCATCTTCTTGTCATACACGAAGGATTCGAGCATTTCAAATATGTCGGAGGGAATGGCAACGCCGCCCTCTATATCGGACACCCCGTCAATTTTAAAGAAGTTGTTTTCCTGCAGCTTATATCGGTCTCTTTTGCCCATATGCCGCCCTCCTGTGCGAAGTCTGTAAAATAAGGGACATTGCCGCTTATACAAACGGCAGCTGCCGTATGTCCGAACGCCACTTGCCCCTTATCAATAATGTATGCAGAATATTACAGCAGCTTTCTGTAGGAATTTATATTCCAGAAAGCGGCTTCGTTTATTTCGTAGGTATCGTCTACATCGAGGAAAAGCTCAACGTTTTCGCCGAAGGTCTTTTTGTAATCGATTGCCAGAGCCTTGACAAACTGCTCCTCAGGCTCCTTGTTGTAATCGCCCAGCACCCAGCGGATCTTCTGATAGTCGCCGTAGAAATACTCCTGGAGAAGGGGAACGATGGCGTTTTTGAAGATGGAACCGAGACGCTGGATAGAGGGGTCTGTTCTGAGAGCCATAAAATAAGCGTGTCCGATGGTATGCTCTCTGTCGCAGAGTATCTCAATTCGCTTGTTGATTGTGGAAAGGATGGCTTCAATGCTTACGTCCTCAACGTATGTATCGTGGAAAAGCTCGGGCTGGGGAAGCATTTCAACGAAGTCGAAACGACGTCTGATAGCCGTATCGAGAAGGGCAATGGAACGGTCGGCGGTGTTCATTGTGCCGACAATGTAAACATTTCCGGGAACGCCGAAGGGTTCCTGGGAGTATGCCAGTCTTACCTTTACCTCCTCAGGCTCGCCCAGACGCTTGGACGGCTCGATAACGGTGATAAGCTCACCGAATATCTTGGAGATATTGCCTCGGTTGATCTCGTCGATGATGAAAACGAAGCGCTCATCGGGATGCTCTGCTGCTTTCTGGCAGAACTCACGGAAAATACCCTTGTCAACAACGTAAACCATTTCCTTTTTACGTGTACGCTCGCCTCGCTCGTTCATCGTCTCGAGAAAGACGGGCTTGATACCCTCAATAAATTCCTCGTAACCCATTGACTGATGGAAGGTGGTGAATTCGATCTGACCGAAGCTGTTTTTCAGCTCGTTGTAGCGGTCGAGCATTGAATTGTAGTCCTTCTTCATAACCGATTCCACAGGGATATTGTAGATTATCGCCAGCGCATAATTGACGGAATTGTAGGTTTTACCTGTGCCGGGAGGTCCGTAGAGGATTATATTTTTTCCCATATTGATCCTTACCTTTCAAAGATTGATAACTAAGTTTAATTATATCATAATTGCATTAAAAAATCAATATCAAAAAGCGCCCCTTTGTATATTCCGCACATTGAATAAAATAGTTCACATTTTTTTGGTAAAAATAAAGCATTTAGGCAAAAGTTTTTGGAATTTACACAAAAAAATAGCAGGGACAAAGCCCTGCTTCGGAAGATGAGATCACATAAAATGATATGTGTAGAACAAAAGAAAGGAGACAACAAAACGGATGTTAACATAGAAATATAAGAACTTAACATCATATATATTATAGCGCATAAATCCGATTTAGTCAATATCTATAGAACAACTTTTACATTTTTGGAGATTTGCACAATTTATTGGCATTTCTCTTATACAAAATGTACTGCAAACAAGTTATTATACAGATCGTAACATTAAATAGATCTATTACATATATGATACAGTTCAAGGCCGCATCAATTAGTTTGTTGCAATTATGATTATATCACAGCCTGCGAATATTGTCAAGTCGTGTAAACGTTTGAAAAAATAAAATATCGGGCGGCAATTTTGTATATTATTACCACGATGATTTTATAAAAAATTCTCCTGCCCGAAAAAACGGACAGGAGATGATGATACTCTGTAAAAAGCTCTTACTTGGAACGCTTCTTAGCGATGAGAGCAGCAGCTGCAGCGGTAACCATTACGCCTGCAAGAGCAGCAGCGGAGGTGTTGCCTGTAGCTGTAGAGGTTGTTGTGGTATCAGCAGCGGGAGCCTCTGCAGATTCCTCAACGGGAGCTGCCTCAGCAGCAGCCTCTGTCTCCTCGGGAGCAGCTTCCTCAGCGGGAGCAGCGCCGTTGGGGTCGGAAATTGTGAATGTAACCTCGATCTTCTCAGCAGCGGTGAAAGAAGCGGCATCAATTGCACCGTAGTGAGGATCGCTCATATCGCCTGTAAGACCGTAAGCATTCTGGATCTCAATTCTGTAGTTGCCCTTCTCCTCGATATCGCCGTAGCAGATCTTCTCGGGGTCGAAAGGAACCTCAACGCCGTCAGCCTTTACGCTGTCAAGTGTTACTTCAAGATCAGCCAGGTCTGCATAGCCGCCTACGATATCAACGCAGAATACGTTTGCGCCGTTGGCAGCGGACATTGTGTTCTCAGCCTGAGTGTTGTCGAGAGAAACGGTGTATGTACCGGGGCCTGTGATGGTAGCATCTGTTGCCTTGCCTGCGTCCCAGTTGCCCCAGAGCCAGTCAATGTCGGTGAACATAAGGAATGCGGTATACTCGTAAGCGGAAGCGGAAGCTGCCACTGCGGAGAGTGCCATTGCCGAAGCTGCAGCAACGGCTGCGATTCTTCTGAGTTTCATTTTGATCTCCTCCAGATTATTCTTTTTTAAATGTGTTTTTGACAGTAAAATGCGGAAAGCCGCAAAAATACTTATAAAAATATTATACAATATTTTCCTGAAAAAATCTATATTCAAAACGCTAAAATTCAAACGTTTTCATTGTGCATTTTTTATAGATGTGATAATTTTCTACCGGACACCGCCTGACTCGCAAAGAAGAGTTCGGCATGACAATATTGCAGATTTGGATATTTATGTCGGGAGGTCCCCGTGAATGATAAGTGCTTATTATCAAATGCTTGACAACGGGAGACTGTGGTGGTATAATAATTTGGAAACGACCGTTAGCTTAGGCGTGAGATCTGCATTATCGACCTATCAAGGAGGAAGGAAGTATGAAAATAATTCTGCTAAACGACAAACAACGCAAAGCAATAATCAATATGGTAAAACCTTCGGCAGGTGATTATTTCTCCTATCAGAATTTAAACCTGCTTACAGCGGTATATTATGATGAAAAAAGAGTCTGCCTTACAATAACTCGTTATATGTCGTCTGCAATAACAAGAATGGGCAACCACTGCGATGAATATTCCTTTGCTCTGCTTACGTCTTTAGGCTGCTTTTCGGTAAGCTGTACGGAATCCGCCGGAAAATATTCGGGCATTTTCAGTCCGCTGCCTTTATTTATTTCGGGTGAAAAAATAGCGGAAATGATACAGTATTATCATGACAGCTTTTCGCAGCGGCGAGCTTTGGAAAAGGAGGCGGTAAAGGATATTGATACGGGAGGTTCCGGCTTTACGGAATGGTATCTTGAAAAAAATGTTTTTACAAGAAAATGAGGTACTGATACTAATGATAAAGATCGGTATAAAAGCATTACAGGCATAGAGTGAATTATATCGTGCTTTTAAATGATTATCAGATAAAAGAAAGATCCGCCTTCCGAAAAGGAAAGCGGATCTCTGTTTCTGCATTTTTAAGGCAGATTACTTAGCCTTCTTAGCAACGATAGCAGCAGCAGCGAGAGCTACGGGAATAACAGCCATAGCTACAGGAGTGTTGCCTGTTGCGGGAGAGGGAGCAGCCTCAACGGGAGCAGCTTCGGTCTCTACAACCTCGGGCTCAGTCTCCTCAACTGTTTCCTCAACAACTTCCTCTACAGTCTCCTCCTCGATAACATCGCCTTCGCCGTCGAGGCCCTCAGCCATAGCGGATACGCCCATCATAGAAATTGCCATTGCAGAAGCTGCAAGAGCAGCAAGAATCTTCTTCATAATTTTTTCCTCCAAACATTGTATTGGTGCTTTTAGCATAGTCTTATTATAGCACAATTCAAAATGCACTACAACCATTATTATAACAAATTTTTTTCGTTATTTACTCGACAACTTGCACGATTTTCACAAAATCCGCAAAATAGACAGGAAAATAATCACAATTCGGTTACAGCTGTAACATTTTGACTTCGGGCTTTATCCCTTATACACCGCAAGTACCATATTTATATGTGGGAAGGACTTTAAGCCGCCCTGTACGCCGAAATAACGCTCTTCTATGTCCTTCGGCTCTGTAAGCTCATATATAAGAAAGCCGTGCTTTTCGAGCAGACGGGCGAGAGTCAGCTTATCAAAGGAGCTTTTCATGGGTTCCCCTGCCGCCATTGCCATTGAGAGCATATTTTTAACACGCCTGTCGCTGCTGTCAAAAAGCCCCTCGTCTCCGAAGTCGAATACAAGGGAGCTGCCCTCGGAACACAGCTTTGCAATGCTGCCCAGCGTGCTGTCTGTCTCCTCCTCGGAAAGATAATAGCTTACGCCAAGCCATGAAAAAAATGACTTTTTCGTCCTGTCAAATCCTGCTTTGGGCAGCTTTTCGGACATATCCTCCGAGGAGAAGTCCACGGGCACGAATTTCACATTCTCGTTTATTTTCAGTCCCGAACGCTTTATCCTTTCAAGCTTGTCTGCCTGAGTGAGAGGGTGATCGGCTTCGAAAACGGGGTGCTTTGAAACGAAATCTTTTTCCCTGAGCGCAAAGGTATCATATCCCGCCCCGAGGATAACATACTGCTGTGTCCCTGTCATTGCCGCCGTTTTCAGGCTTTCCTCGCAGAATGCCGCTCTTGCAAGGGGCGTGGGCGCAAGCTGTGTGTTAACGATATATCCGAGAGCCTCGCTGTCGGACAGCTTTCCTTTTTGTTCGGGTACGAAAAAGTCGATCCCGCTCAGGATATATTGCGCTATGCCTTCGTATTCCTCCTTCGTCATCAGCATTTGGGCGGCGCTGTCCGAAAAAACAGGCTTCGTTTCAGTTTTGAAATGATATGCCCTTGCAAATGCCGACATAAGCGCTGTCATACTTGATCTGTTGTCCATAAATGTTCTCCTTTACTCAATGAGCGAACCGAATATCTGCTTAAATCCGTACTTGCAAAGCTCCTCTTCCGAGAGAGACGCCTGCTTTCGGATAAATTCGCCCTTGCTCTGTAAAAGACCGTAAAATGCGGAAATTTCCGACCATAAAATGTAGACTGTCAGCTCGGGGATCATACCCTTGCGGACTTTTCCCGATTTTATGCCGTCACTTATAAATCCGACGAGAGAGCCGTTTATCTCTTCACCCAAAGCAAATATCCTTTTTACCGCTTCGGACGGCTCGGAAATTTCCGACGGCTTGAAGCTGTTTATTATTTCCGCCGCCAAAGGGTAATTCTTATAAAATAAACCCATTGCGTCAAAAATTTCCCTGCACTGCCGCTCAAAGCCCACTTCACGGGAAACGATACCCTTCACAGCTTCATTCAGTTCCGAAAGCCCCTCGCAGATAAGGCTGTGGAGAATGTCCTCCTTGCTTTGGAAATAGGCGTAAACAGTCCGTCTGCTGTAGCCCGAAGCTATGGAGATATCCCCGATAGTTGCCGCTTCAAAGCCTTTTTGCGAAAACAGACTGCCTGCGCTTTCCAGAATTTTTTTCCTGTGAACTGCCGCAACGTCGGCGTTTTTATTTTCTCTGCCCATAGTATACTCCTGTTATATTTAGTATACTGTGAGTATACCATAAAGATATATGAAATGCAATAGGGTTAACAGAATGTTTACATTCTGTGCGGCGGAACATACGCATTTTCGTAGATGAAAATTTTTTTGTGAAATTTTCAAAAAGCCCTTGACAAAGGGAAAATAATGTGATATAGTATTATAGTCATTTAATGACAAGGCTATCATATTCTAAAGACAGCAGGTGGAAGTCAGGCTGCAACTATGACGACCGTAAATCCTGCCGAGGAAAGAGATCGCTGTACTATTATGTTTGTACGCTCCTTTCCTGTACTGCAGGGAAAGGATTTTTCTTTTTTATGAATGGGTAGCATAATTTTCAACTTTTTCGGAGGTGAAATTTTATGCCAAGCGCAAAGATTCTTGAATCCAAGAAGGCAAGAGCTGCCGAGCTCACCGAGCTCGTAAAGAACTCCTGCTCGGGCGTTCTCGTTGACTACAAGGGTATCACCGTTGAGGAGGATACCAAGCTCAGAAAAGAGCTGAGAGAGGCTGGCGTTAAGTACTTCGTTGAGAAGAACACAATGCTCCGCATCGCTCTCAAGGAGAACGGTCTCGAAGATCTCTGCGGCGTACTCGAGGGTACTACCGCTATCGCTGTATGCGAGAACGATCAGACTGCTCCCGCAAGAATTCTCGGCAAGTTTGCCGACGCTCACGATGACAAGTTCAACCTCAAGGGCGGATTTGTTGAGGGCGTTGTTTATGACGCTAAGGGCGTTGAGGCTCTTTCCAAGATCCCTTCCAAGGATGTTCTGCTTGCTCAGCTCGTTGGCTCTCTCCAGGGTCCTATGCAGAAGCTCGCAGCTACACTCAAGGCTCTCGCCGACAAGAAGGCAGAGGAAGCTGCATAAGCGTAATTTACTTCGCTTTGCCGCGTGAAAACAAAAAATAAATTTTAAAGGAGATTATTATCATGGCATCTGAAAAGATCACTGCAATTTTAGACCAGATCGATGTTCTTTCTGTTCTTGAGCTCGCTGAGCTCGTTGAAGCTATCCAGGAAAAGTACGGTGTAACCGCTGTTGTTGCTGCTGCAGGTCCTGCTGCAGGCGCAGGCGCTGCTGCTGAGGCTGAGAAGACTGAGTTCGACGTTGTTCTCGCTTCCTTCGGCGACAAGAAGATGGACGTTATCAAGGCTGTTAAGGACGCTTGCGGTCTCTCCCTCAAGGAGGCTAAGGAGGCTGTTGAGGCTGCTCCCAAGACCCTCAAGGAAGCTGCTCCCAAGGCTGAGGCTGAAGAGCTCAAGGCTAAGCTCGAAGCTGCAGGCGCTACTGTTGAGCTCAAGTAATCTGAGTTTTGAACATATAACGCTTTTTGGCGGTGCTGATTTTATCGGCACCGCTTTTATATATTTAAGCGGCACTCTCTGTCAACAACTGAGGGTGCCGCAAACTTTATTTCGTTTGTTTATCCAGCGTGCCGCTGTAGGCGGGCATAAATTCTTTCAGGAATTCCTCCGCTTCGGGGAGGTTCATTTCGTGAATGGCTTCAAGGGTGGACTTTTCCGCATCGGTAAAGTCGGAATTGCCCATCTGCCGCTCCTCAACGCATTTTATCAGAGCCGAAAGCTTGTCAGCCGCCTTTACAAGCTCCCAAAGCTCCCCTTCCTCTTCGGTATGACCCAGCAGCGGGCGGTAATATTCTCTTAGATCCTCGGGGAGATAGGAAAGCATTTTCTCCTCTGCCATTTTCTCCACCTTGTCGTACTCCGCACGAATTTCCGCATTGTAATATTTTACGGGGGTGGGCAGGTCGCCTGTGATTATCTCGGTGACATCGTGGTACATTGCAAGAAGGGCACAGCGCTGGGGGTCAACATTTCCTCCGAACCGCACATTTCTGTAAAGGGCAAGTACGTGGGCGATAAATGCGGTTTCAAGGCTGTGCTCGCTGATATTTTCGGTTATGGTGTTTCGCATAAGTCCCCAGCGGTTTATGTATTTCATTCGGGAGATTATGGCGAAAAATTTTTCTTCGTTCATTGCTGTTTTTTCCTTTCTTTATTGCACATTCCTTTAATTGGATTTATTTATGAGGTATTTTTATGCGCTCTCTGCGGGATAATATGCCTGTAGATTTTTTCCGAAAGGGTATGATATTATATGCAAAGCATTGCTTTGGGAGGAAGCTCCCCTTGGTCATCGACCTCCCCTATAGGACGGTACACCGCCGTATTTCTTGGCGGCGGCGTGCTTTATTCCCTTATCGAGATAGTGGCAAGGGGGTACACCCACTGGACTATGACCCTGACGGGAGGCGTGTGCCTGCTCATAATGTACCTGCGCTACGCCCGTCACCCCGAGGACAGCATTCTTTTCAAATGCTTCTTCGGAATGTGCGTCATAACCTTTTTTGAGTTCACCGTTGGGTGCGTGGTGAATGTGCTGCTGGGGTGGGACGTATGGGATTATTCCCATATGTATCTGAATGTGCTGGGACAGATATGTCCTTCCTACAGCGCAGGGTGGTTTCTGCTGTCATTGCCTGTGGCACTTATCTGCACAGCGGCAGGCAGCCCCGAAAGGCTCAGAACTGCAGAGGGCTAAAGTGCCGGCTTTTCGTATTTTAACGCCACCTTTTTTCTCACCACTATGTAGCATATGAGGTGGACGGTTATGGTCAGTATCCAGGAAATGGGATAAGACAGGAAGACCGTTTCCACTGTGTGATATTCGGGGATTTGGAAAATCGTTGCTATCCAGAGAAGCCGCAGTCCGCAGGCTCCTACAAGGGAAACTATCATCGGCATCACAGAATAGCCTATGCCTCTCAGCGCCCCCACAAGAACGTCCATTATGCCGCAGAGGGCATATGTTCGGGAAATATATCCCAGACGTATCATTCCTGCGGCTATGACCTCGGTACTGTCGGTGTATATCCTCAGAAGGGGTTCACCGAAAAACAGGGCGAGATTTCCCAGAGACAGTCCCACAGCGGTAACGCATATCTCTCCGCAGACAAGTATCTTGTTGAGCCGCTTGTATTCTCCTGCACCGAAATTCTGGCTCATAAATGAAAGTGTTGCCTGATAGAAGGAGTTCATCGCCACGTATACAAAGCCCTCAATATTGGCGGCGGCGGAGTTTCCCGCAACCATTACGTTGCCAAACAGGTTCACAGAGGACTGTATCACCACATTGGACAGGGCGAAAACTATTCCCTGAAAGCCTGCGGGCAGTCCTATTCGGAGTATTGTTCCAAGCTCCTGATTATGGACACGGAGCTTTTTGAGAACAAGTCTGATGGCTCCCGTTTCCTTCATAAGGCATCTCACCACCAGAAAGGCGGACAGGCACTCGGATATGACCGTTGCCAGCGCAACGCCCGAAACGTCCATTTTAAAGACGATGACAAACAGCAGGTTCATGACCACGTTTACCGCTCCTGCCGCCATAAGGTAATAGAGGGGGCGCTTGGTATCGCCTATGGCCCGGAGCAGGGCGCTGCCGAAGTTATAGACCATTGTGGCGGTTATCCCTGCGAAATATATCCGAAGGTAGTCGGTGGCAAGGTCGATTATCTCATCGGGGGTACTCATCAGCCTGAGCATTTCCTTTGCGCCGAATATGCCTATGACGGTAAGGATAACGCCGCTTATAAGGCTGATGGTTATTGATGTGTGAACGGTGCGGCTGAGAGCTTCCTCACGCTTTGCACCGTAATTTCGTGCCGCCGTCACATTTGCGCCTATGGACAGTCCCACGAAAAGATTTGTGAGAAGGTTAATAAGCGATGTGGTGGAGCCTACCGCCGCAAGGGAGTTGTCTCCCGCAAAGCGTCCTACCACCACGATATCCGCTGCATTGAAAAGCAGCTGGAGGATACTTGAAAACATCAGCGGCAATGTGAATATCAGCATCTTTTTCATTATGGAGCCGCTGCACATATCCATTTCGTATTTTTTTGTGTTTGACATAAGCTGCCTCCATAAATTTTTCTGTCCCCCCTGCTTTGCGGGGAGACAGATTTTTTTTAAAAGCTTACTTCATAGCAGTAAAGCTCGCCGTTGGTTCTCGGCTCGCCGCCGCCATATTCGCTTATTCTTGTAAAGCTGCCGTTTTCATAAAGATATTCCCCGAAGGAATAGCTGTCGGTTATGATAAATTTTTTGCCGCATATCCACCCGCGGCGGGGGGAATATTCCTTATTTTCAGCGGCAGGGCTTGCGATTAGAGCCTTGAGGATATCATCATCAAGAGGAACGTATTTCGCATAGCAGTATTTCTGAAGCTCGCTGCTGTAAAAAACGCACCTTGCAAAGCTGACACCGTTCTCGTCGGGTGAAGCAGCAGTCTCAAACCTTGGACTGCCGTTTCTTACGGAATAAATTTCCCCTGACATAATAAGATGGCTTTCATTGCCGTATAGGATAATACTCATATCGGAGATATCTTTCATAAAATACGCACCTGTGTCCATAAGCTGTGTTTTTCCGTCCGAGGACACGAAAACGGTAATGAGCTGTTCTGAGGTCTCTTCTCCGTTTCTGTGAAAATATCCCTTGTAGGGCAGGCGCAGGGTGATAAAGGCTTCATTTGCTCCGTCCCCGTCAAAGTCCCGATATGCGGCTGCGCCGAAAAGGGGGGATATCCCTCCCTCTGCAAAAAATGCGCTGTCGTAGGTATAGCTTTCCCCCTCGGCGTACTCGTTTGCATAGGAGAAAACGGGGAATGTACAGGTATTGCCGTTCCTTTCGGCGTTTGATATCTGATAGGAAATTTCTTTGTATTCCCTGCTTTCCTTTACGGCTTTTACGGCGGTGTTCAGAAGGCTTTCGCCCCCTGCGCTTATAAGCTCGTCGGGGGTGATATACACACCTTCCTCTGTTACAGTATATGTGGCGGCGTTAATATTCTCCGTTTCGGGTGGAACGGGCGGGGCAGCGCATATTTCCTCCGCGGCAATGAGATCCACGGAAATATATGCGCTGTTTTCATATCCCGTGTTAATTATTTTGTCGTTTGTGATGACAAAGCCGCCGTCATCATATTCAAGGGTGCAGCTGTCGTAAAAATCACCGATACAGACATATTTTCCGCCGAATACGCACATGACCTCCGACAGACTTTCGGGAGACTCCAGCCATTTCGGTGTTTCGGTGTAATCAAAATATTCTTTGATATCGTCTAAAAGGGGAGAGGAGTATATTTCCTCCGCAAGCCCCTCGGGAGCTTCATCGGCGGCTATTTCCCTGTAGGCTTTGTCAATGTTGTCCCATATCACAAGCCAGCTGCCGAAAGCCTGCGGAGCGCTTTCACACATTGCAAGCCCTTTCTTGTCGCCTATGAATGAAGCTTGGTGCAAAAGCTCTGCTTTGCCGTTTTCCGAGCCGTAAATTTCCGAAAAGGTTGTGATGTTATTACAGCCGAAGCTCAGTGCGGCGTGAGCAAAGCCATCATATCTGATAAGCCTTATATATCCGTCCACACCGCTTGTGAGAAGCTGCGCTTCTCCCGAGGAGTTTACATAAACCGCACAGTCATCCGTATAGCCGAATGTATTTTCTGCATCGGGTATGGTCATAAGGATAAAGGCTTCCTTTTTGCCGTCCCCGTCAAAGTCGGAAACGACTCCGCTTTTGAAGCTTGCAAGGGCGTGACCCTTTTCGTCAACCGCTTTTGACGAAAGGGAAAATATTCCTTTGAGAGAGATCTCTTCCCCATTCGGCACGGAATAATAAAATACTCCGTCCTCTCCAAGTGCGGCGGTACGGCAGATAAGCTCGCTTTCCTTGAAAAGCTCCGAATTTCGCACTGCGGCTTCTGTGGCGGCAAGCATTTCTTCGGTGCCCCCTGCCCCATAAAATTCCGCAGCAGTATAAACGTCCGCAGAGCTGTCAAAAAGCCAGCCGCAGAAACGCTCTGCGTGATCCGAGGTATCTGCGGCAGAGGTGAAATACGGTGCAAAGGAGATGGGAGCTTTGTCGGTCTCTGTTGTCTTCGGGGCGGTTTCAGACGCTGTTTCGGTAAATGTGGTCTGAGATGTCACAGATATAGCCGCAGATGTTTGTGAAGCGGCGGTTTCCGTTGTCTGTCCCGTTTCTTTCTCTGCACAGGAGCAGAGAAGAAGGACAGGGAGGGCTGATGCTATTATAATTCTGTTTTTCACAAATATGTCCCCCGTTATAACAGGTAAAGCTTATATTCAGCTCACCATTATTCCGAAGATGGTGAGAGCGGTTTTGTCGCTGCCCTCGGCAAGCTTTATCTCAATGGTGTGCTTGCCTGTTTCCTTGCCGATGATGACCTGCTGAGGCTCGCCGTAATTGCCCCAGCCTCCCGAGAAATCTGCATCGAGGACAGTCTTTCTTTCCCCGTCAACCAGAACATCATATTTGCCGCCCTTGCCGTCGGTCTGCTTTAAGTAGAATATTCCCAGATTTTGGCACTCGACCTCAAATTTCAGATAGCCCTCTCCCTCGGTAACGAAATTGTCGGGGAAAAGCTCGGGGTAGACCTTATTTCCCGATATCTCAAAGCCGCTCATTTCCGAGGCTTCTGCCTGAGAGGCGCCAAGCATTTTCGCATTTTTGTAGTAATCGGCGGTGTAGGGGTCAGCGGTGAAGGCAGTATTGGTTTCATCTATATTTCCAAGATCATTATATACGCTGTCAAGATATCTTCCCAGAAGCTGACCGATAAGGCTGTGGCCTGCATCGTTGGGGTGGATATTGTCGGGGGAGATATCCTTCCAGTTAAGAGTGCCTGCGGCTACCTCGGGGTAGACTGCCTCACGGTAGCTGAGCATCGGCAGGTCATAGGCAAGACCTATTTCCTTATGTACGTCCTGTAAGCTGGTGCCGTTCTCCTGAGTGGTGAAAAGGAGGATAACGGCGGGGTCGCCCTCGGAGTTAAGTATTTTTCTTACAAGGCTGTCGTAGGAATACTTGTTCATTACCTTGTCGGTGTCGTTTACGGAAAATTCCACGATAACAACATCGGGCTTTGCGGAAAGGAGCTGTTCATCTGCACGGTGAACGCCAAGGTAGGAGTTTGTGCCGCCTATTCCTGCGTTTACAAAGGTTATTTCGCTGCTTGGGAATTTATCTGTCCAGTATTTGTGGAAAAGCTCGGCATAGCAGTTTGCCTGATTGGAGGCAAGGCTGCCCTGTGTAATAGAGCCGCCTATAACGCCTACGGTAACGGGTTCGCCCTTTTCAGCTTTTTTCATTGCGGCGGCAAGGCGGGAGCGGTTTCCCTCGTTTAAAAGCGCACGCTGATACATTTTATCCGTAAGACCCGCTTCAAGGTCTACGGGGTCGGTGGGGGTCAGGTCGGCTTCGGTGACTGCTTCTTCGGAAACGGCGGGGGTGGTTTCGGCAGTGCTTTCGGGAGCGGTGTTATTATCTGATTTGCAGGCGGTCAGGCTTACGCACATAAGCAGTGCGGCAAGTCCTGCGATAATTTTTTTATTCATTGGGTTATTTTTCCTTTCAGATTAAATTAGTATGTATATTATACCACTTTTTATAACGGATTTCAAGGTTCAATGAAAAAATCCTCCGCAGTCTGTAAAAAACTGTGGAGGATTTTTGTGAAACATTTTTTCTAAAAAGGCTTGACAAAATGACACGGATGTGCTATAATGTAATTGCCCTGCTTATCTGAGTGTGGTGTAGCCCATAAGATACTCGTCAACAGCCTTTGCAGCCTCTCTGCCCTCTCTTATTGCCCATACCACAAGGGACTGTCCTCTGTGCATATCGCCTGCGGTGAACACCTTCTCAACATTTGTCTTATAGGTCTCGGGGGAGGCTGTGGCTACATTGGTTCGGGGGTTCAGCTCAACGCCGAATGCGTCGGCGATGTACTTTTCCGTACCTAAAAAGCCTGCGGCGATGAGGACAAGGTCTGCGGGAATGATCTCCTCGCTGTCTCTTACCTGCTCCATCTTTGTTCTGCCTGTGGCTTCGTCCTTTACGGGCTGGAGACGGATAGTCTCGATGGAGTTTATATTGCCCTTTTCGTCCTTGATGAACTGCTTTACGGTGGTCTGGTAAATTCGGGGGTCGTGACCGAATACTGCTATGGCTTCTTCCTGTCCGTAATCGGTCTTGTTTACTCTGGGCCATTCGGGCCAGGGGTTGTTTTCCGCTCTTGTATCGGGGAGCTTGGGCATCATTTCAAGCTGTACCACGGATTTGCAGCCGTGATGGATTGCTGTGCCTACGCAGTCATTTCCTGTGTCGCCGCCGCCGATGACTACAACGTTCTTATACTTTGCGCTGATGTAGTAGCCGTCGGAGAGGTTTGAACCCATCAGGCTCTTGGTGGTTGCCTTGAGGAAATCTACGGCATAGTAGATACCGTTGGCATCACGTCCCGGAGCCTCGATATTTCGGGGATTGCCCGAGCCGCAGCAGAGCACCACTGCGTCAAATTTCGATGTAAGCTCCTCGGCGGTGATATCCTTGCCCACGTTCACATTTGTCTTAAACTCAACGCCCTCGGCTTCCATAAGCTTTATTCTGCGGTCAACTACAGATTTTTCAAGTTTCATATTGGGTATGCCGTACATAAGCAGTCCGCCTGGGTGATCCTCACGCTCGAATACGGTGACCTTATGTCCGCGCCTGTTAAGTCTCTGAGCTGCGGCAAGTCCCGAGGGTCCCGAGCCTACTACGGCTACGGTCTTGCCCGTTCTTACGGAGGGGGCGGAGGGTTCCATCAGTCCGTGGGAATAGGCGTACTCGATGATGGAATACTCATTCTCCTTAACGGTGACGGGGTCGCCGTTTAAGCCACAGGTGCAGGCTTTTTCACAGAGGGCGGGGCATACTCTCGAGGTGAACTCGGGGAAGCTGTTTGTGAGCAGCAATCTGCGTGCTGCTTCGTCCATACTGTCGGTATAGATAAGGTCATTCCACTCGGGGCAGAGGTTGTTTAAGGGACAGCCCGACACCATTCCGTTATGAAGGGGCTTGCCATACTGACAGAAGGGTACGCCGCAGTCCATACAGCGTGCCGCCTGCTTTTTTCTTGCCTCCATATCAAGGGGGGTGTGGAATTCACGGTAGTTTTTTATGCGCTCGAGGGGTTCAAGTCCTTCGTTTTCGGTTCTTTTATATTCTAAAAATCCTGTTGATTTTCCCATAGTAAATCATTCCTTCCTTTCCTTGTCTGTTACTTGGTGTTCTCATAGAATGCGGAGATTCGTGCGTCGTCGGGGTTCATACCCTGGGCTGTGAACTTCTTTATGCTGTTCATCATCTTCGCATAGTCGTGGGGAATGATCTTCTTGAATTTGGGAAGATATTCGTCAAAGTTATCGAGTATCTCTCTGCCTCGTACAGAGCCTGTAGCTTCGGTATGCTCCTCGATAAGGGAACGAAGCTCGTTTATATCCTCTTCCTCGGTGAGCTTGGAGAAGCCTACGAGAGCCTTGTTGAGCTTGGTGTAAAGGTCAAATTCCTCGTCAAGGACATAGGCGATACCGCCGCTCATTCCTGCAGCAAAGTTCTTGCTTGTTTTTCCGAGAATGACCGCACGTCCGCCTGTCATATACTCGCAGCCGTGGTCGCCCACGCCCTCTACTACAACTGTTGCGCCCGAGTTTCTTACGCAGAAGCGCTCGCCTGCGATACCTGCGATGAATGCCTTGCCGCTTGTTGCGCCGAAGAGTGCAACGTTGCCCACGATGATATTGTCATCTGCTTTGTACTTTGCCTCCTTGGGAGCATAAAGCACAAGCTTTCCGCCCGAGAGACCCTTTCCGAAGTAGTCGTTGCTGTCGCCCTCAAGCTCAAGGGTGAGACCCTTGGGAATGAATGCGCCGAAGCTCTGTCCGCCCGAGCCGTGACACTTGACAACATAAGTGTCGTCCTCGAGAGTGTTGTAATATCTTCTGGTTATCTCGGAGCCGAAGAGGGTGCCGAGGGTACGGTTAAGGTTATTTACCTTGATATCAATGGTCTTTGGCTCCTTCTTTTCAAGAGCTTCGGACATTGCGGGGATTATCACCTTTTCGTCAATTGTTTCATCAAGCTTGAAATCATATACATCTTCGGGGGTAAAGTGAGAGGGTGCGTCGGTGCCTGCATAGGGGTTTGAGAGAATTTCCGACATATCTATCTTTGCTGCCTTGCTGCCCTCGGGGAAGTCCTTCTTTACAAGAAGGTCGGAGCGGCCAACAAGCTCATCAACGGTGCGTATGCCAAGCTTTGCCATATACTCACGCATTTCTGTTGCCATAAAGCGCATAAAGTTTACGATATACTCGGGCTTGCCCTTGAAGCGCTTTCTCAGCTCGGGATTTTGTGTGGCAACGCCTACGGGGCAGGTGTCGAGGTTACATACTCGCATCATTACACAGCCCATTGTTACCAGAGGAGCGGTGGCAAAGCCGTATTCCTCTGCACCAAGCATTGCGGCGATAACTACATCTCGTCCTGTCATCATCTTGCCGTCTGTTTCGATAACTACCTTGGAGCGGAGACCGTTCATAATAAGTGTCCTGTGAGTTTCCGCAAGTCCAAGCTCCCAAGGCAGACCTGCATTGTGAATGGAGCTGCCGGGTGCGGCGCCTGTTCCTCCGTCATAGCCCGAAATGAGCACTACTCCTGCTCCTGCCTTTGCAACGCCTGCGGCAATGGTGCCTACGCCTACCTCGGATACAAGCTTAACGGAGATACGTGCGTCCTTGTTGGCATTTTTAAGGTCATAGATAAGCTGTGCCAAGTCCTCGATAGAATAAATGTCGTGGTGAGGCGGAGGGGAGATAAGAGCCACGCCTGGGGTGGAGTGACGGGTCTTTGCTATCCAGGGATAGACCTTCTTTGCAGGCAGATGTCCGCCTTCGCCGGGCTTTGCGCCCTGTGCCATTTTTATCTGAATTTCCTTTGCGGAGGTGAGGTATTTCGATGTTACGCCGAAACGTCCCGACGCTACCTGCTTGATGGCAGAGCATTTGTCCTCAGGCATTCCTGCGGTGATTATTCTTTCAAGATCCTCGCCGCCCTCGCCGCTGTTGGACTTGCCGCCGATCATATTCATGGCAATTGCCATACATTCGTGGGCTTCCTGAGAAATGGAGCCGTAGGACATTGCACCTGTTTTGAAGCGGTGCATAATGCTCTCAACGCTTTCAACTTCATCAAGAGGTATGCCACCGTCGGGGGCGAATTTGAAGTCGAGAGTGCTTCTGAGGGTGAGATTTCTCTCCTCGGCGTTAAGATATTCGGAATATTTCTTGAAAAGGCTGTAGTCGTTTGTCCATGCTGCCTGCTGGAGAAGATGTATAGTCATGGGATTATACATATGCTCCTCCTTGCCGCTTCTGGACTTATGGCTGCCTACGCTTTCCATTGCATCATTTACGGTAAGGTCTCTGGGGTCGAATGCGGCATCGTGGCGGGCAATTACCTGCTCGCTGATGTCGTCAAGATCAATACCGCCCACTCTGCTGACGGTATCGGGGAAGAATTCATCGCACACACTCTTGGAAATGCCCAGTGCTTCGAATATCTTGCTGCCCTGATAGGACTGAATGGTGGAGATACCCATTTTGGAGGCTATCTTTACAATGCCGCTGACAATTGCCTTTACATAGCAGTTGAGCGCTTCTGTATATTCCTTGTCAATTGCCTTGCCCGAGGTAAGCTCATAGAGAGTATCCATTGCAAGGTAGGGGTTTACGGCACTTGCGCCAAAGCCGAGGAGGGTCGCAAAATGATGCACCTCGTAAGGCTCGGCAGTTTCCACGATTATGGAGATAGCGGTGTTCTTTCTTGTCTTTACAAGGTAATTTTCAAGGGCTGCCACTGCAAGGAGAGAGGGGATCGCAAGGTGATCCTTATCTACGCCGCGGTCGGAGAGGATAAGGATCGACGCACCTGTCTCGTGAGCCTTGTCTGCCTGGGTATAGAGGCTTTCGATAGCCTGTCTGAGGGTGGAGGTGTCCTTTTTGTAGAGCATTGAGATATCCGCTGTTTTAAGTCCCTCGATGTTTGCGGTGCGAATTTTTAAAAGGTCGAGATTTGTAAGTACAGGGTTCTTGATCTGAAGCACACGGCAGTTCTTCTCGTCCTCCTTGAGGATATTGCCCGAGGTGCCCAGATATACAGATGTATCGGTGATAACCGACTCTCTGATGGCGTCAATGGGGGGATTTGTTACCTGTGCGAAAAGCTGCTTGAAATAATCAAAGAGAGGGGGATTTTTCTTTGAGAGAGGGGGAATGGGGGTGTCTACGCCCATTGCGGCGGTAGGCTCGGAGGCATTGAGCGCCATGGGTATCATTGTGCTTCTGATAGCTTCGTATGTATAACCGAAGGCGTGCTGAAGTCTTTCAAGCTCCTCGCCCGAATATCTGAGGGGCTTTTTGTTGGGGATATTGAATTCGTGGAGAGAGTAGAAATTGTGGTCAAGCCACTCGCCGTAGGGCTGTCTCTTGCTGTAGTAGTCCTTTATCTTCTCGTCCTCTATAAGTTCGCCCTTTACGGTGTCCACGAGGAGCATTTTACCCGGGTGGAGACGTTCCTTTTTAACGATAGTCTCAACGGGGATATCAAGTGCGCCTACCTCTGAGGAGAGGATAAGATATTTTCCGCCCTTGTTATCGTCGGTGATGTAATAACGTGAGGGGCGGAGACCGTTTCTGTCAAGGACTGCACCCAGCAGGTCGCCGTCGGAGAAGATGATGGAGGCAGGACCGTCCCAAGGCTCCATCATTGTTGCATAATACTGATAGAAGGCTCTTTTTTCACGGCTCATGGTTGTCTGATGCTGCCATGGCTCTGGGATAAGGGTAATTACGGCAAGGGGAAGGTCAACGCCCGACATTGTCATAAATTCAAGAGTATTGTCAAGACGTGCGGAGTCGGAGCCTGTTACATCAAGGATAGGAACGATGTCCTTCATTCTGTCCCCGATATAGTCGGACTTTAACACGGACTCACGGCTGAGCATTTTATCCACATTTCCCGTAATGGTGTTTATCTCGCCGTTATGCACCATCATACGGTTGGGGTGGGAGCGCTGCCAGCTGGGGTTGGTGTTGGTGCTGAAACGGGAATGAACGATGCCTATGGCGCTGTGATAGTCCTCGCAGTCAAGGTCCTTATAGAATTTTCTCAGCTGGTCTACAAGGAACATTCCTTTATATACTATTGTACGGCTGGAGCAGGAAACTACATAGGTTTCCTTGTCTGCCTTTTCAAATACCATTCTTGCGATATAAAGCTTTCTGTCGAAGGGAAGTCCCTTTTCGCAGTCGGCGGGCTTTTCGATAAATGCCTGATAGATATTGGGCATACTTTCAAGTGCCTTTGTTCCGAGTACGGAAGGCTCAACGGGTACCTTTCTCCAGCCGAGGAATGTGAGCTTTTCATCGGCAAGAACCTTTTCGAAGGTCTCCATAGATTTTTTCAGCTTATCCTCGGACTGGGGGAAGAAAAACATAGCTATGCCGTATTCTCTCTTGCCGCCGATCTTTATCCCTTCCTCGGCGCATACCTTTGAGAAAAATGTGTGGGATATCTGGAGAAGTATTCCCACGCCGTCGCCTGTTTTTCCCTCGGCGTCCTTTCCTGCACGGTGCTCGAGAGTTTCAACAATTTTGAGAGCGCTGTCAACTACCTTGTAGTCTGCCTCGCCGTTCATATTTACCACTGCGCCTATTCCGCAGTTCTCATGCTCGAAGCGGGGATCGTAAAGTCCCTGCTTTGCGTATGGTTCCTGTACTCTATAGTTGTCCATAGCCATTACTCCTTACTTTCTGCTATACTCTGAAAGCCGAAACTCTCCCTGAAAAATTCCGGCTTTTTCGGCATACTATAATTCTATCACAGTAATTTGCGCTTGTCAATACAATTTTGCAAGTTTTTATAAAAATCTTGCATTTTGACTTGAAATATAATACTTTTGAGGGCTTTTTTGCTCATTTTATGAAAAAGTTATTAGATGATGTGTCAAAATTGAGACTCAAAATAGTAAAATTTGACCCGAAAGCTTTTTGGGCTTACGGGTCGGGTGATTAAATGTTTACAATTCGTATTATAATGTAATATATTACTCGGAGTATTTTGAGTCTATGCCCAGATATTCCTCTAAGGTAAGTCCGCTGTCGTACACCTTTTTGGCGGTATCTGTGCCAAGATATCTTATATGCCAGGGTTCGTACATATATCCCGTAACGCTTTCGCCGTTTTCGGGGTAGCGGATTATAAATCCGTACTCGGCGCAGTGTACCTTTAACCAATCGTATTCGGCGGTGTCGGCAAAGGTGATGTCAATGGTATTGAGGTCAAAGGCAAGTCCTGTCTGATGCTCGGAATGTCCCGGACGGGCGGAATATCTGTCCGCTTCGGCTTTGCCGCTTCTTTCCACATATCTTTCGTACAGCCCTGCCTGATAATCATAGGAACGATAGCCTGAGGATATGTAGATATTAAGTCCCTCTGCGGCGGCTGCGGACTGCATTTTGTCAAAGGCTGCCTGTGCGTCGGGGTCTACCCCCGGGGCATAGTCGGCAGGCAGGGCATAGGTCTTATTTGCGATAAGTATGCCGTCAATGTAGGTAAGCTGCGTGTCGCTCTCGATGCTTTCGGGAGCTTCTGTCTCCTCGGTTTCGGGAGCGGCGGTGACGGTGACGCTCACTTCCGCATATACATCGGGTGAAACGGCGGACTGCACCTTTATTATGCATTCGCCTTCGGATATGGCGGTGATATTGCCTATATCATCGACCTCGGCTACGCTTTCGTCCGAGCTGCTCCAAATTTCCGATTTATCGGGGGCGTCCTCGGGGTACATGGTCACTATGGGCATTGAGCTGTCACCCTCTTCAAGGGTTATCTCGTAATATGTAAGCTCTATGGCGGTTATTTCTATGCTGTCGGGGTCATTTTCTTCCTCGGTCTGAACGGGAAGCTCTATGGGCGGCTCTTCGGAGTCTGTCCATGTCTCGGCAGGCTTTGATATTTCGGTGACGGTGTCTGATGTTTCGGAAGTTTCGGAAACGGCTTCGGTATCGGGGGCTGCGGTCTCATGGGCAAGCGGCTCGGAGGATATGATGTTATCTCCCAAAACGGGTATGGCGTCGGTTTCCTCGGGATATTCCTCAACGGAGGCACAGGCGGAGAGTGCAAGGACTGCCAGTACGGCGGCAGGAATTTTCAGTTTTTTCATTTTTATGTATCTCTTTTCTTTATTTCTTTTTTATTGGGAGGTTTCGGAAGAGGTGCTGTCAGCACTTTCCATAAAGTCGTAATTATCCTCGTCTATGGGCAGGGGCTGTACATCGGGAGTGGGGGGCAGCTCGAGCCCGTCTATGCGATGCTCGGCAAGGAAATTCTTCCAGAATTCCACGGCGTGGTCAAAATTGACCTGCATTTTTTCCTTTTTCATTCCCATTGTGTCCCCGGGGATACGGAAGGACACGTAAAGGTCGGTATCATCAATGGTATCCGCTCCAAGCATATCCATAAAATCCGTTCCTGCAAGGCGGTAGCCTATTTCCTCGGCGTAGGGGTCGTCGGGGAATAGCTCGCGGCAGTCAACGAAAACGTCCTCGAGTGCACCTATGGACTGATATGCGTCCTTATCGCCTATTATCATTACCACATTGCCCGACTGGAACTCGCCGATAAGCTTTGTGCGGTCGCTCTGGGCATAGTAGAGGGACGCCATTGTTTCGTCCGCATAGCCTGTGGGCACGTAGTAGAGACGGGCAAGAGGTTCGCCGTCTCCGTTGTAGTCGGGACAGTATTTGCTCCAAAGCTCCGTAAGCTCTCCCGAATAGTAGCTCATATCAAAATCGGCGGCTATGTACATTGACTGTATGTCGGGGCGTTCCTTGCGGATAAAATCGTATACGAGAAATATCACAAGGGCTAAAAACATTGCACCCACAATGATAAAGGCTTTGTTATGATAAAAAAAGTTGCCGATCTTTTCCCTGACGGTATAGGTGCGGACTTCTTCGGGGACGGTCTCTATATCCTCCTCGGAAATTACGCCCTGTTTCAGCTTCATAAGCTCTATGCGCTCCTGCCTCAGCTTGTCCTCGTAGGCTTTGCGCTGTTTTTCTTCACGCCTGGCTCTTTCCTCGGCTCTTCTTGCTTCCTCCTCAAGCTCTGCCTTTCTGTCGGCGGCGTCTATCTCACGGACTGTCTGCAGAAAGGACTTGGGCTTTTCGGGTTTTTTATCCTTGCTTTCGGCGTTTTCATTTTCGGGCAGTTTTTCTTTATCTTCCATTTTGCACCTCAAAAATATAAAAGGGGAACGCTCAGCGCCGTTCCCCCCGTATTTGGTTTTTTTATGTATATATATTATAGCACAGGTCAGTTTTTTTTGCAAGGGGTAATTTTGATATTTATAATAGATCACCCCTCTCCGCCAAAACGGAAAAGGGTGACGAAATATAGGCTTTGATGAGACATTATCACTTTACCGCTCCGAAAACGAAATAGCTTGTCACTCCCTCGGGATAGCCTGTTTTGCTGTAGGGCAGACGGGAAACTGTCATTGAATTTCCGTGGTCAAGCTCGGTGACGGTGCTGTCAAGGAGAGCGGAAAGTCTCACAAAGGTCTCAAGTGTGGGTGGCGAGTCGGTGTTGTCATTGGTCATTTCGGCAATGGCGGAGGTATCGCCGCCCAGAACTGCTATGCGGGTGCGGTCGTCCATTCTGTCCGTGTCGTGAGGCTCGAGATAATGGGAAAAATCCGTGGAGAACAGGAAAAAGCAATCCTTTTCGGCGGATATCTCATACAGAAGCTCCGAAAGCTGTCGGGGGATATCCTTGTCTGCCTGCCCCGAGATCAGCACGCAGGCTATCCTCGAATCGGGAAAAAAAGCGGCGGCATAGGGTATCAGTCCCGAAGCGGAATGGTCGGTCATAAGCATATTGTCATCGTATGCAGCTCCAAGACTTGAAGCGAAAAGCTCGGTCAGCTCCCTGTCGGTTTCAAGGACGCCGAAGGGAGTGTTCCAGTCGGCGGGAGAGGTGATGACAGCATTTCCCCTGGGCTGATGTATGGGGGCTACTATCACCACCGTATCTGTGCTTTCCCGTGTCTCTGCGGCTGTCCGGAAGGCGGAGGATATCATTTCCCCTGCAAGGAGATGATGGGGAACGGTGGCGCACAGAAGCTCGCCGCCCGTTTCATAGGTGCGGCTCATACCGTCATATGCGCCGAATTCCTTTTCATCGTAATAGAGACATTCGAGCCTTCCGAAGCTTTGCTGTTTGCCCGTTTCACCTGTTTCGGCTGAAACGGGCATCTCCTCTGACGGGAGGGGGGAATTCTGCTCTGCATCATTCTCTCCGCAGCCCCACAGCATAAGGGCGGTGCAGAGGATCACAGCGGTCATTTTTTTGCTTTTCATATTACTTTACGGTTATGGTCTGAGTTTCGGTAATGCCGCACACATTGTCCCTGCCGCAGGCATATGCTCCCTCTGCCACAAATTCGCCCGAAACGGCTATGCGGAACTTATACTCTGCCCTGCCGTCCTTATCGGTGTAAAGAGTTACCGTCTGCTTTGAGCATCTGCAGCTGCCGTTGTCTACATATCTTCCGCAGGAGGGGATAATGTCGGTAACATAGCAGTATGGCTCGGAGGTGGTGATATTTACCGTTACAAGAGCGCCGGGTCTGTAACCGCCCGAATCTGCGGAAAGGGTCTTGGTCACTCCCAGGTCCTTCTTTGCGGTTATATCGGTGACTCTGCCGCTGTAGTTCATAAATGTGCGGATATTTCCAGAAACGGCTTTGAAGTCCGCAGCCTTGAACTGCTCCTCGCCGAAGCCTATGCAGGTGCCGAAATGGCGGTCAAGGGTCACAAGCTTCTCCTCATTGCCGCTGTTATAGCTGAAAGCGGCTTCCGAAGAAGCATCTGCACTGTAGTGCTTCAGATAATAGATAAGCTCGGGTGCGGCGGTGTCGTATACATATTCGGTATTTACTATATAGCGTGCCATTTCGTCCGCTTCTGGGAGTCCCGCAGCTGCTGCGGCAACAAGGGCATATTTCGTATATTCAAGAGTATCGGTGCCTTTAATGCAAAGCTGTATGCCCTCGTCGGTCTCGGTCCTTTCGGCATCGGCAAGATATTCCGAGAGATATCCCGAAGCGGTATCACAGTCTCCTATGACTGCAAGGGCTGCTATGAGCTTTAGCCTGTCAAGACCTTCAAAGCCGCTGCTTTCATCGGCAAGGATACGGCGTATCTGTATCATCACAGGCTCGCCCAGAGCCGCAAGTCCCAGATATGCGTCGGAAACATCTGCGGCTGAGGAGTCTCTGTTTTTGATTATATTATTATAGCTGCCCGAAGCCGTACTGCTGCCCATTATTTCGGGAACTGCCGCAATAAGCCTTGCGGTGAGCAGAGGATCGCCCTCGGAAGCGTCAAGGAGCTTTACATATCCGTCGCTGTCAAAGCTTACGCTGCTTTTCAGATATTCCTCTTCGGTGATAAAGCCGAATTCCTTCATTGCATAGGCTGACGCGATGGTTGTATCGGCTCTGCTGCCGTGATATTCGGAAAGCTTATAAAGGACATCGGTGTAAAGCATATAGTCCTTGTTGAAAAAGGTTATGCGTACAGGCCATCTCAGGGAATCGGCGGAATTCAGTGCCGAGATATCCGACACCATCACAACGGGCACCTCAAGCAGGGTATCACAGACGTTAAAGGTGTATTCCGCAGCGTCTTTTCCCTCTGCTCCTTCTGTCTTGAAAAGTGCCTTGTACTCGCCCTCGGGGAGCTTGCCGAAGGAAACAGAGCCTCCCGAGCTTCCCGAAAGGGTCTTGTTTATGCCCTCTCCGCTTACTGTAATGCTCACCTCATCGGCACCGTGAAGATTTGCGGCAAGCACAACATCATCGCCTGTATGGAAGCTGTCGGGCATTATGGGCGAAAGGAAAACAGGCTGCTTCACCACAACGGGATATTTTGTATTTCCCGCATATATTGCACTGCTCTTTCCGCTTCCTTCTCCTTTTTCATAGGACACTGCAAGGGCGGTGGCTCTCCATGTGGTGAGATTGTCGGGCAGCTTGAAGGTGAAATGCGCCGTTCCCGAGCTGTCGGCTGTGCTTTCTGAAAACATTGCCGTATCTTTAAAATCCTTGCGGACAGCCCACTCATCTCCGCCGCCGCCCATTTCACCGCCGTAGTTGCGGTCGAGGGTGTGCTGGACATAGCTGAAATATTCCGTTACGGAGGGTATGTATATGCTTTGGTACAGCTTTCCAAGAACATCGGTGTACTGCTCTCCCATTGCAAATGCAGCCTCGTCCACCACGCTCAGAAGCATTGAGGCACCCGACGCAGGGCTGCCGTCCTCATAGCGCGCACTGACGGTGATACTAACGGTATCTCCCGGCAGATAGGTCTCCTTGTCGGAGGACACCTCAAGGTTTATCCTTCTTTCCGACGGGTCATAGTTAAAATTCATCCAACTTTCGTGTACGGGATATATGTGCCTGCCGTCAAAATATGCGCCGCATACGTTTACTGTGGGGATACATTCACGGGTCATGGTATATTCAAAGCTTGAATTTGTAAATATCCTGCTGTCGGTGAAATCATTGCCATGAACGGTGAAGAGTATCCTTCCCTCACATTTTTCAGCTTCGTCGGAGCTGCTTTTTTTGAGAGTGAAGGGAATTGTCTGATTTTCCGTAAATCTGAGGTCATATATGTCCTCCCGGTCCTCGGCTTCAAAGGTGTAATATCTGTAAGTGATGTTCTGGGGAGAATAATAGTCATATCCGCAGGGGAAATACTCTGAATAGGTATTTCTTCCCTTTGAGTCCTTCCAGGAAAATTTTATTTCATAGCTGCCGTTATTTTTCTTTATGGGATTATCCGCCAGAACGGCTTTTCCGTTTTCTGTGGTTACCTTGAATACTCCCAGCTCCTCGGTCACAGTTTCATACTTGTAGTCGGTGATGTTTTTCTTTTGCAGGAAGTCATAGTGACTGCCGTTTTCCGTCTTAACGCTGTAGGAATGAGTGATCTCGGCGGTTATCTCCGTATCGGCGGGGGCACCTTTGAAAACATCATAGTTTTTATATTCGTATTCATAGCCTTCGGGGATATTGTCAAGGGTAATGTGGTTTGCGGTAAAGGAAAGCTCACCCGTTTCCTTGTCCCACTTACACTCTGCCATAATATCGCGGCTGAATGTATAAACACACTTTTCGCCGCTGCTGTAAACGTCCTGCACTCCCGATATTGTGGCACGGATCCATTCGGATCTTATACCGAAGTGCTCTTCATCGTCAAACTTTATTTCCGCCTTGGCCTTTCCGTTTTTATCGGTCACTATTTTTTCGGGGGAGACCACCGTGACCCCATAGTTATTCATCTCAAATTCAAGCCCCTCGGCAGGCGTTGTGTCGTAATACGCGGCGGTTATTTCTACAGGCACCGTTTCGCCATCATACAGCATCACATAATCGGGAGCGTCTACGGCTACGGTGTAGAGCGGCTTGTCATAATCCTTGACGGTTATATATTTGGAGCAGAGCTTTGTATCTCCCGAATACAGGGCGATAAGACTGCCCCATGTATTTGCATGGTTTTTGTATGTAAACTCTGCTGTGAAGGTGCCGTCCTTGCCAAGCGTTATGTCCTTGCTCTCAAGAACGGTATCCTCATTATTCCAATACCCGCCTTCACCGAAAACAAGTCTCAGCTCTTCGGGAAGCTTACCCTCTGCCGTTCTCGGTCTGACAACGCCCCATACCTGCACCGTATCGGAGGTGAGATAGGTCTCTCTGTCGGTGAAAAGATACATAAAATAGCTGTCACTGGGGTCATCGGCGCCGTCGGCTGAATATCTGTAAATATCTCCATAGGTCTTTCCGTTGAAGCTTATCTTTAAGATACCTCTGCCGTAATTTTCCTCGGGGATATCCATCAGCGCAAGACCGTCCTTGTCTGCGGTGGCGGTATAGCTGCCGTTATCTGTAATAAGCTCTATCTTCGCCCCCTCGGCGGCATTTCCCGAAGCTGTATCATTTATGAAAAACTGCGCCTGTCCCGGAAGAGAGGCACAATATACGGAAATTGTGCTTATCTGGATATGCCTTTGTATCTTTGTGACGTTATTTCCCGACTGTGCGGTTATTTCGCAAAGGTACCACCCCTCCTCCATATCATCGGGGAGCATAAGGAAACGAGGGGCATTATGGTAATCTCCACCTTCGTGAAGTCGGCTTGTTTCCGAATAGATCTTTTCAAGCCCCGCTGTGGATACCTCATCGCCGTTTTTGGACTCGGAAAGAGAGCTTATATAGCTGTCAATGCTGTCGATCCGGTAAATATCCACATTAAAATCCTTATCAAAGTAATCCTCGGAGCAGAATATCTCCGCAACGGTGAGATCGCCCGGCACAAAGGTCTCGGTGCTGTCGGCGGTATAGCAGTAGCTTTTGCTGTAATCCTTTGAGGTCTTGAAGCCAAAGCTGCGGCTTTCCTCCAGAACTGTACCGTCCTTTGAGGGCAGACCCTTTTTCAGGGTAACGGTGTAGTTTTTATCCTCTTCAAGAGACTTGTCGGGAATGAAATACAGGGTGGAGAGGTGGCTTTCAAGATGTCCCGAAACCTTCGGAGAGATCTCAAAAAAAGCCTTTGCGGCTTCGGAGTCCACCTCTGAACTGAAGGTCATTTCGATACCTGTGTCGATATGCACATAGTCGCTGCCGTCGGCAGGATATGTGCTTCTGACCTTGAATATATCCTCTGTCTGGAACGCCCATTTATAAAGGCTGTCACCGCTGCCGTTTTTTAGCCCCAGCCTTACAAGCTTTCCCGAGGGAAGCTCCTTGGAGGGACTTATAAGAAATGAATTATCCGTCTCGCCTGCCGTTACATCAAAGGAAACGTCGGGAGAGAGGGTCAGCATATCCGAGACCGTTTCTGCCGAAGCGGCTTTGTCGAGAGTGATCATAAAGGAGCTTTCACAGCCGATAAGCCCTTCGCCCTTATCCTCGGTAGGCTCTACCGAAATGATATTTCCGTCAAACCTTTCGGACAAAGGGGCTGCCGATGATGTTTCTTCCGAAGCGGCGGGTGCTTCGGCTGCAGGCTGAGCGCTTTCCGCAGCCGATGTTACACTTTCCTGCACAGATGTTGTTTCGGCTGTTTCACTATCTGCAGGTGCATTCCCCTGACAGCCCGAAAATACCCCGGACATCATTACAGCTGCCGTAAGAAGTGCGGCAAGCTGTTTGTAAGTTTTGTTTTTCAAATCTATCCCTCCATACGTTATGCTGTGTCATAATATTGATAGTTTAAGAAATTATATCACAGTTAATTGTTTTTTTCAATATTATTCAGAAAGTTTTCAGCATTCGGCATAAAAAACTTTCTGAACAGAATTCGTGCTGTATTGACAAATAGAACAAAACTTGGTATACTTTAACTTAGTGAAAAATCTCCGATGTTGCGAGAAGAATATGTCTCGGGGAGGGAACGTTATGGACACAGAAAACAAAGAACAGACGCTCAGGCGCATTTCACAGACTATATTTTCCAAAAGCGCCGCAGCCTATATTATCAACGCGGCTGCCGATACCTATGAAGAGCTTTTTGCCGATGAGGATTTCAAGGCTGCTGTAGGTCCGTCGG
>JAGAJF010000089.1 GCA_017829005.1 Oscillospiraceae bacterium
ATTTTAATAGATGACAATTCAAGCTTCTGTAGATGATAGTGAGGGATAATTATGCTGAAGACAGCCGAAAACAGCGATATCGAAAAAATACAAGAATTCTATAAATTTGTTGCTGATAATACTGAAAACATGGATAAATACGGCCAATGGATATACGGGCAACATCCAACAAATGATATGATAGAAGGGTTTATCCAAAATAAGTGTATGTATTTTGCCGAAGGTGACGGAATGATCACTGCGTCGGCAGCAGTAACTTTTTATCAGAATGAGGACTATCATCCTGTACAATGGAATGTGGACGCAAAAGATGATGAGGTTGCGGTTATTCATATCCTGTGTATAAATCCCAAGAAACAAGGATGTGGGCTTGCAAAGACAATTATGAAAGAGATCATAGCTCTGGCGAAAACAAAACGAATGAAGGCAGTTCGATTAGATGCACTATGTTGTAATACACCAGCCCATAAACTGTATGAAGGCTTAGGATTTGTAAGATGTGGTATTCAGAATTGGTATGCAAGTAATACAGGATACATTGATTTTTATTTATATGAGCTCGTATTGGATCAATATACATCTTGGGAAGCACTGATTAAATCACGCCTGACGGCTTGGCACGCATCTTGCTTGCACATTTTTCGTCATATCGCACAAATTTCGCTTGATGGGCGTCAGCCCACCTGCGCTCAATTTGTACAATCTGACGAAAAATCTGCTGCGCAATCTGCGCACCAGATTTAATCAGTGCTTCCCTTGAAATAGGTGACTGGTCAGAAATCAATGGAGAATATAGGAAAAGACTAACCATTCCGATTTGTAGAGCTGCCCGAAGAATATGTAATAGTTGACAAAATAGCTATACGATATAATTGGTAAAAGGCGTACAAGCAATTGCAGAGGGGAAAAGATATGAATAAGACTCGTAACAAAGTCGCAATAACTTTCGCGGCAATGGTAACAGTACTGCTGTTTTTTTCTATTCAGGGGACTGCTGTATTTGTTTTCCAATTAACGGGAACTGCGGCAAGACTTATCCCGGCGCTGGTGATCTGGATACTTGCGGCTGCTTCATTTTTATTCGTTAAGATCATGAAAATGCCGTTGCCGGATGTCGGCTTGAGAGCGCCACAAAAAGGCTCGTTAAAAAAACTGTATTACCTTATTCCGTTAATAGCAGTCGGAGCATTGGGGCTTATCGGGGGAATAGACTTTTCACAGGGAATAGGTTACGTGTTTGCCTGCCTGTGTTATGTGCTGGCGATAGCGGTTTCGGAGGAAATGTATTTCAGGGGCATTATCTGCAATATATGGAAAGATACAGGCAGTAAAAAGGCGATCCTTATTTCTGCTGCGCTGTTTGGGGCGTGTCATGCGCTTCAGGCTATGGCAAATCCCGATCTGCTTCAGACCGTACTTGCGATATGCTTTGCTTTTTTCTACGGTATTGCATTTGCGCAGATTTTTATTCTCACGAAAAGCGTACTGCCCGGAATAATTATTCACGCTTTTCACGATCTCTGCTCGTTTATCGGTAATCCTGTCGGAAACGAAGCTGATGTTATTATAGGCGCAGTTCAGACAGTTCTTATTATAATATTCATTTGTGTAATTCATTTCCGATGTTTTAGCAAGCATAATAATCCGGGAAAAACAAATCGCTGAAAAGTGCAAAAGGGGTAACAAAAAATGATAAAACATATATCAAAGAGAAATCTGCTAATAATCATTGCGATAATACTTGTTGCGGCAGCAGCTATTTTTATCTCATTAGCCGCTTATGGAAAATACAGAATGAGCCTTATCCCAAAGATGTCATCGCAGGAAATTCTGGACTATACTTTGAAGGATAACGAAAAGGGAATAATTACAGTCGGCATTATCAAAGACGGAAAAGCCTCCTATTCGGTGTACGGCAGGGACGGAAAACAGCTCGATAATGAGCTTCACACCTATGAGATCGGCTCTCTTACAAAAACAGTGACCGCCTCGCTGATAAACAAGGCGGTCATTGAGGGAAAAATTGATATTGACGGCTCTGTTGATAAATACATTGAGCTTCCGGCAAAAGAGCATTATCCAACAATAAGGGAGCTGCTGACGCATACCTCGGGATATAAGCCCTATTACCTTGAAGGCGTTATGATAAAATATCATTTCAGCAAGAATAACGATTTTTACGGAGTCGGCGACAGTGATATTATCACCAGGCTTGAAAAGGAAAATATTGTGGGGAAAGACTATCCTTACAATTATTCCAACTTCGGATATGCCGTTCTCGGACTTGTGCTTGAAAAGGTGTATGCTACGGAATATACCACCCTTGTCAACGATTATCTTCACAGTGAGCTGGGAATGAAAAATACAAAGATCTCCGAAGGCGACGGCGACCTCGGGAACTATTGGGAATGGCAGCCGGGGGATACATATCTTGCCGCAGGCGGTATTACCTCCGATATTGAGGATATGCTGATATACGCGCGGCTTCAGCTTGATGAAGAAGAAACGTGGAAAAATGCCCATACCGCCCTGAAGCATTTCGACGCAAACAGCGAGTCCTATAAAGCTCTTGGCATAAGAATTGACGGCACAGCCTACGGCTGGATCTGCGATACCGAAAGCGGCTTTTTATGGCACAACGGCGGAACCTCCGATTATAACGCCTACCTCGGATTTTCAACTGCAGATGATACGGCGGTGGTGGTGCTTTCAAATCTTTCGCCTGATTACAGGATCCCTGCAACCGTTCTGGGCAGGAAGATAATGGGGGAGCTTACGGGAAAGTGATCAGTGCCACATCGGAATTTTTAAAAAGAATGGGAGTATCATGATAAGAAAAGCTGAACATGAGGATATTCCATAATTTCTGCCTTACAGTGATTATTCTGCTATAATGTACCTTCACATCAGCTTCTTATAAACCTTGATGGTGAGATCCCTTCATACCTCTTGAACAGCTTACAGAAATAGCTGGCGCTGCAGAAACCACACGCTTCTGCGATCTCCTCAACAGTTTTATCGGATCCGGTCAGAAGCTCCTTTGCTGCCTGGATCCTTCGTTTTGCAATATATTCCATGGGGCGTGTATCGAGAGTATCCCTGAACAGCTTGCAAAGATATTGCGCTGTTACTCCTGACGCATTACATAGATCGTTCATTGTAATATGTGAAGCGTAATTAAAATTGATATGATCTATTGCCTTGATCAGCGCCGAATTAGGTGTTCCCACCGTTCCTTTTGAAGTGATGAGATGATAAAACTCAATGAGAAAATCGTATAAATAGCCGGACGCTCTGTAATTTCCAAAAACGCTGTCTGACCTGATCGCTTCATGCATCTTCCTGAATATATGCTCAAGCTTGTTTATTCCGCTTATCTCATATACTGCCGGAGCGATAAGCCCAAAATGCTTCAATATATCCTCTGACGCAAACCCTGCCGGAACGACCCAGTGAATGTCCCAGATATCCTCTTCGGCGTAGTATTCGTGAGGATAGAATGCCGGCAGGAATATCGCAGTAAAAGGGGGTATCGGTATTTTCTTTCCGTCGAGAATAAGTGTTCCGCTGCCCTTTGTGCAGTATAGTATCTGCGGACTGGGATAGCCTTCAGTACGTATTATATGATCCTGACAATGCTGCTGACCCATGTTGAGCAGATACAGCGGCAGTTCCTTTTCATTTCGAATTATCGGGTAATCACAAAAAAACAAAAAAACATACCTCCTATATTCATATTGTTACATAATGATAATATCATATATTGACATTGCTGTCAACAGGGGATATAATGATTTCAGATAATGTATTTTAGGAGGGATGATATGATATCAGATGAGAAACTCGCGTCAATAGTCCCGAATGAGCGGCAGATACGCTTTCAGCAGCTTGAATTCTACGCGTTTATCCACTTCACCGTTAACACCTTCACCGACCGTGAATGGGGTGACGGCAGCGAAAGCCCTTCGATATTCCACCGCTGAAAAGGGCAGGAATACCGCCGAAATAACCGCCGCGTGACACTGAGCCAACAATTTCATTTATCAGTATTTACGAAGGAGAATAACATGGATATTTCAAAAATCGCAGCGCCCGGCTCGCCGAAAAGCCGCATGATCTACCACGAAGACCCACAGCAGCTGCACGTCAACACTTTGGAAAAGCACTGCTACTTTATCCCGTTCGCCGAGGGGCAGGACGCGTTCGCAGACCGGGAGCAGTCCGACAGGTTCGAGCTTCTGAATGGCGAATGGGGGTTCAGATACTACGATAGTATCATTGATTTAGAGGACGATTTCGTTTCAGTTCCGGCGGAGAAAACTAGTCCCGTTCCGTCAAACTGGCAGCTTCACGGCTACGATAAGCCACAGTACACCAATGTCTGCTACCCAATTCCCTACGACCCTCCCTACGTCCCGGACGATATCCCGGTGGGAGTGTACAGCAGGA
>JAGAJF010000090.1 GCA_017829005.1 Oscillospiraceae bacterium
CAAAATCTCTTAAACGGCAGCTTCGGTACAATTAACAGAACGCTCATTGCTCTGGGACTTATGGACAGCGGCACGGTCATTCCCTGGCTCTCAGACCCCTCATTTGCAAAGTTCACCTGTATCCTTATCAATCTGTGGGCAGGCTTCCCCTACTTTATGCTGCTCACAATTGGAACTATGACCTCCATAAATCCCGATATTTTTGAGGCTGCAAAAATAGACGGCGCAAATTCGTTTGAGACCTTCTTCCATATCACCCTGCCCAATATAGTATATCAGACAGCGCCCCTTATAATCATGTCCTTTACTCATAACATCAACAACTTCGGTGCGATCTTCTTCCTTACAGGCGGAAATCCCAAGGTAGCAGATTCCACAGTCACCTTTGCAAAGGGTACGGATATTATCGTAACATGGATATACAATCTGACTATCAATATGCAGAAATATAACTATGCGGCGGTGCTTGCGGTATGTATCTTCGTGGTGCTTGCTCCGTTTGCCATCTGGAACTTCAAGAATACAAAATCCTTCAAGGACGGTGAAATGTAATGGGAACCAATAAAAAAGAGAATAAGTCAAATAAATTTTACGAAAAAGCAAACGCTTCTTATAAAGCGAGCAGGCGTCTTGCACAGGGATTTATCTGTGTGTTCCTTATACTTGTTTCCTTGCTTGTTCTTTATCCACTTGTTTACACCGTAAGCGCAGCATTTACTCCCGGCAATTCGGTATCTGCACTTAGCATCATACCATTCGGAAACGGTGTGACCTCCGATCACTTCACAAAGCTTTTCACTCAGACAAATTATCTGCTCTGGTTCAGAAACACCATTATTATTGCCGCAGGTACTTCGATCTCAACAGTTATCGTCTGCTCTCTTGCAGCGTACATATTCTCACGATTCAGATTTGCTTTCAAAAAGCATATGATGATGGCTCTGCTTATCCTGCAGATATTCCCCTCGTTCATCGGAATGGTTTCCATCTATGTTATCCTTATGAGAATAGGCGGTCTGGACACTCTCTGGGGCATGATACTTATTTATCTTGCAGGAAATATCCCCTACAACACATGGCTTGTTAAAAGCTATATGGATTCTATCCCCAAGAGCCTTGATGAGGCGGCAAGAATTGACGGCGCAAGCAACGCTACCACATTTTTCAGAATAATCCTTCCCCAGGCAAAGCCCATAATCACATTTCTCGGTATCACAAGCTTTACAGGTCCCTGGATGGAATTTATCTTCTCAAAGCTGATACTTCGCTCCAACGAAAATATGACCCTTGCTCTCGGACTGTATGCGTTTGTTTCCGATAAGAAAAACGAATTTACCGACTTCTGCGCCGGCTCCATACTTATCGCAATACCCTTTATCATTTTCTTTATAATTACTCAGAAGATGCTTGTAACATCTCTCGGCGGCGCAGCTGTAAAGGAATGACCTGATCTAATTCATCTGCCGATGACTCGTTTCATCGGCAGAAAATTTATACCGAAAGGACAATTACCAATGAAGGGAATTTTTTCATATAACAATAAATTCATCACCAAGGACGGAAAGCCTTATTTTCCGGTAATGGGCGAGTTCCATTATTCCCGTTATCCTGCGGAAATGTGGGAAAAGGAGCTTCTTAAAATGAAAGCCGGAGGCGTGGATATAGTTTCAAGCTATGTGATATGGATTCATCACGAGGAGATAGAAGGTCAGTATGATTTCACAGGCTGCAGGGATCTGCGGAGATTTGTTCAGACCTGCGAAAAATGCTGCGTGTATATGTTCCTCAGAATAGGTCCCTGGAGCCATGCGGAAGCACGAAACGGCGGTTTTCCCGACTGGCTGATAAATAAGCATAAAAATATCAGGACCAATGATGAAGGCTATCTTGCCGAGGTAAAGAAATTTTACAGCAGGATATACGAAGAGGTCAAGGGCTGCTTTATAAAGGACGGCGGCGCAATTATCGGAGTGCAGATAGAAAACGAATACGGTCACTGCGGCGGTCTTAACGGTGAGGAGGGCGAAAAGCATATGCGCACTCTTACCAAAATGGCACAGGAGATAGGCTATGATGTTCCGCTTTATACCGCAACAGGCTGGGGCGGCGCCGTAACAGGAGGACTTCTCCCCGTAATGGGCGGCTATTGCGACGCACCTTGGGATCAGAGTACCGATAAGCTCGCTCCCAGCGGAAACTATGTTATCACCGGCGAAAGAAACGACCATGGAATAGGTTCCGATCATCATGTCGGATATGGAGTTACCTTTGATTATAATGATTTCCCCTATCTCACAGCAGAGCTTGGAGGAGGACTTCAGGTAACAAAGCACAGGAGAACTGTTCCAAACGGTCATGACATAGGTGCAATGTCTTTGACAAAGCTTGCAAGCGGCTGCAATCTGCTTGGATATTATATGTATCATGGCGGAACAAATCCCCATGGCAAACTCACAACGCTTCAGGAATCAACCGAAACGGGATATCTTAACGACCTGCCCGAATACTCCTACGATTTCAAGGCACCGCTTCGTGAGTACGGTCAGCGGGCGGAAAGCTTTGGCGAAATAAAGCTGCTGGCAATGTTCGTAAAGGATCTCGGCAGCGAGCTTTGCAATATGCCTGCATATATTCCCGAAAGTACATCTTCAGACCCGAATGACCTTACCGATCTGAGAATGTCGGTGCGTCATAACGGAAAGGCAGGATACATATTTGTTAATAACTATCAGCGTCTTTATGATATGGCTGAGCATAAGGATTGTGTACTTTCGGCTGAGCTTGAGGGTGAAAAAATAACGCTCCCCCCTGTGGACATCAGAAACGGAGATTATTTCTTCTATCCCGTAAATATGCAGACAGGCGTCGGAACGCTTAAATATATCACTGCCACACCTCTTTGTATGATAAACGGAAAAGCGGTGCTTTATACCGACAGACCCTATGAATACGAAGCTGTGGGCAATGCAGAATTTGCGGTCATTGGCAGAGATGACGCACTTAATGGGTACAAGATAAACATACGTGGAGAAGAATATCTTATCATATCCGAAGGGATCGTATGCGAAAAGGATAATGGGATCAGGCTTTACAGCGAAAGCTCTCCCGTCATAAAAACATATCCCAAGCTGAAAAAAACGCCTGACGGATTTGAATACAAAACGGAAGAGAACGGACTGCATATTTATTCCTGCACTTGCAAAACAGAAAATGCACCTTCCGTCACCTTCACACTTCTCTCCGAAAATGATGGCGTGAAAAAATACGAGATAAATATTTCAGATATTCCGGAGTGCGAGGAATGTTATGTAAAGATAGACTACACAGGCAACAAGTCCCGCCTTTACATTGACGGACAGCTTACCGATGATGATTTTTATACAGGCGAAGGCTGGACAACAGGTCTTGCACGATATGGCTTTCCAAATAAATTTGAAGTTGAGATATATCCGCTTATCAAGGATGATCGTATTTACTTTGAACGCAAACCCGAATTTGACGGAAGTATGATATGTGAGCTTAACTCTGCAAATGCCGCCTGCGAATATGCTTTTGATATTGAATTTTAATATCACTGATTTATATTGAGCAAAACGGATCTGTAAAGGTAAGGCTTGAATAAGATCACAATTTCCGTTGAGAATAACAGTTTTGGTATCCCGGAAAATAATAATATCACGAATGTGCAGTTCTGCGATAAACAGGTACGGCAAACTGTTTTCTTCATTAGTGATACGTTTTCCAAAGGCTTCTGCTGCGAGTCAGCAATTATTTGCCGCTGTCCGCATTTTCAGTTTTGCTGCGATACATAAAAAAGAATACCGCACATATAAGAAGCACTCCTGCAGCCATACATATTACGCTGGGTATCAGCAAGGAATATACATTGCTGACTAATGAGCTGTTGTTCTGTACAACCAGATACCAGCCAAGGTCATCAATATAGGTTATTGTTCTGCTGACATTTTCGCCTACTTCATAATAGCACTCACCGTCTGAGTAAAGCTCGGGAGAATCTATTTTTATGTAGGCATTTTCAATATTGGCTGCGTCTGTATCCACCTGAATAAGTCCCTCGGAATTTATAAGATCTATCTTGACGTCATATATTCTTTCGTAGCGTTCCAGGAGTCTCTGCAATTCGGTCATATCCACACCTACACCGCACAAACCAATATATCTGCCATGTTCATCATATACTGCAGTATTGACAAAAACGGACAATGCCCAGTTATTTACCGCATCAATATCAACGTCCAGCAGATAGGGCTTGTCGGTATCTCTTTCCATAAAAACCTTATACCAGATATCCTGGTCATTTGTTTCGGGAGCAATGTACTTGCTGATACCGTCGCAGGTGTAATACGCCTTTGACGCATCATTGACTGCAAAAACCATGGAATACCCGAAGCCGTTTCTTATAGAAGTCAGATATTCACTTGCTTCCTGTTCCACTACCATTGCTTCTTCTTTGGTATTTACATTCAGTATCTTATACATAATAAGATCCTTGGACATTGTTTCGGAAACGGTTATGGGACGAAGAAAGCTGTTTTCAATAGCCCCTGAGATCATTCCCGATTCAACACGCAGTTCATTTTCATATGCATCACGCATAAGACTTTTAGTTTTGTTATATGTAAGAACGATGGAGCAGCTCATACACAAAACTACTGTGACGATAACCAACACAAACGTCCTTTTGATGTTTTTCATATTTATGACCATTCCTTTTTTGAGAGCTTTGTGATTTGCCAATCAAATCGAGGCGACTGCCGAAGAAACAAAACTCGGTTTGAAAATCCTTGATTTCAAACATCACCTTTAGTCCTGCCGCAGCATTTTCATCTCTGCTTTTTTTCTGTACATTCTTTCGTCAGCCAGTTCAAATACACTTTCGTAATCCGGATTTTCAGCTGAATACTCTGCCATTCCGAAAGCAATTGACAAAACCATTCCCGGGATACCTTCTACGGGATAGTTCATCCCCTCTTCAAACTCCCGAAGCAGTTCTTCTCTGCTGCGATAATCGTCCGAATAAAGAATTACCACAAATTCATCGCCGCCCGTCCTGAAAACAGGACTTTTTGCAAAGACCCGACATATATACCTTGAAGCCTCTCTCAACAGATTATCTCCGCATTCGTGACCATAGGTATCATTTGTTTTTTTCAGGAGATTCAGATTCATTGCCACAACAGCATATTCATCAAACTTATTGTGTTTGTTCTTTTGGACCTTTTCTATCATCTCAAGATAGCTTGTCTTATTTCCTATTCCTGTTGTGGCATCGGTACGTGCCAGGGTGTTGAGCTTTTCAATGTAAACCTGCGTGTTCTTTGCCATCTGAGAGATACATTCCGATAAATTCTCTATCTCATCGTCCGTATCTGATATGTATTGCCCCGACCAATCGCCATTGGCATACTGCTTTGTGATCTCTGTTAATTTTTCCAGAGGATACACTATCTGCATGGTTCGTTTTCTGATAAATACAATTGAAACGGCAAATATCAGAACTGTTATTACAATACAAAGCATCATCAGAAAATTCCGGTTACTGTCGATCTCACTCTTTGGAACATTAACATACAGCATCATACCATTGCTGAGCTTTTCGCAGCATATTACCGAGATGCTGCCGTCATTATTGCTTATCTCCAACAGCTCATTGAATTTATTGATCGTGGTGATATGGTTATACAGGGCGTTTGAAAGCTTTGAGCTTTTTATTGCACCGCTGTCGTCGGAAGAATAGCTGAGCCTTTCCTTCAGGTCTACAAACGCCACAGTACCTGAGTCGTAAATATCTGTATTCTTAGTTTCGTTGACGATAGTCGCAAAGTCGATATCCATTCCAACAACTCCGATAAACTCACCGTTGTCATGATACATCGGAATGATATAAGAGATCATAAACACATCAAGATTTTCATTATAATACGGTGTCATCCATAAAGGCTTTCCCGTTTCCTTGGGAATATAGAACCATCCAACATGACCCACGTCACTGGAGTTATAAGCAAGAATATCTGTGATCTCCGTTTCCACAAATTCATCGCAATCCCTGCGTCTTGTCCAGAAAAAGCCGTCTGTACCGCTGCCTGTGACCTCGGGGGAATATCTGAAATATACAGCCAGCGCACCGGTTGTCTGATTGGCAACTGCAATGGAAAAATCCTCGATATGCTGCTCATACTCATCTGAATAAACATCTGTGATACCGCTCATATACTGCAGTTCATTTGCATATTCGTTAATAATATCCACAGAATGCTTAACCAGATCAAGTCTGTTGTCGAATTTATATGCTTCTTTTTCACAAAGCTGTGTCATTATCTTTTTTGAACTTGTATCCGACAGATTGTCGACCACGCATATGCTTACCGTTCCCATTACAACAGCAAGAAGCAGCAGCACTGAAATGGACGAAAATAAGATCTTTCTTCTCAAGGATTGCTTTGTTTCATTAAATTTATATGACATAGCTGATCTCCTTAAAGCTGGTCAAGCAGCTATTCTTTTCGTATCTTGTGCCTGATCTGAAGCGAATAATTTCGTACAATTCATTATAACATATTTCGAAGGAAATGTCTACAAAAAATTTCTGATTTATATATTTTTTACAAAATCGGGCAGGGATCGTATAAATCCGAAAAATACAGACAATATATAGAAAAATGTCATTCATACCGTTGACGCTCGTTCTCCGATGATGTATAATAATAGCAGAATATTACTGCGCACGGAGGGGAAATTATGTGGTTTGAAAACAATTACCGACGTAATCTGATGGATATGCATATTGACGATTTTGATCCTGAATTTTTAAGCAAAATAAACGCTCAGGAATATATTGACGCTCTAAAAGATGCAAACATTCAGGCTGCAATGGTCAAGGGACGTCCTCACACGGGACTTGCCTATTATCCTACTAAGATGGGACGAATGCACAAGGGACTGAACGGCTATGACTTCTTCGGAGATATGGTCAGAAGGTGTCACGAAAACGGCATTGCTGTTATTGCATATTTCAGCCAGATATTTGATAACTACGCCTATGAAGCTCATCCCGAATGGCGTCTTGTAACCGCCGAGGGCAAGCATATGCGTGACTATCGGGGAGGCGACAATTTCAAGAACGGCCGTTATGGAATAGTATGTCCTAACAATCCCGAGTACAGGCAGTATGTAAAGGACTGCCTTACCGAGATGAATACTCTCTACGATTTCGAGGGAATGTTTCTGGATATGACATTCTTTCCCGAGGTCTGCTACTGTGACGAATGCCGCAAAAAATACAGAACAGCAACATCAAAGGAACTGCCGACCACAGTAAACTGGAATGATCCGGATTGGCTGGAATTTGTTGAGATACGTGACAAATGGATATACGAGTTTGCAAAGTTTTCCACAGGCTGCATAAAGGCAGTAAAGCCGAATGTTACCGTTGAACACCAATTCTCACGTATAACAGGTCCTTGGATAGACGGCAGCACGGAAATGCTTACCGATGCTGTGGATTATTCGGGCGGCGATTATTACGGCGGAATGCTGCAGCAGTCCTTTATCAACAAATACTACAAGAACGTTTCACCTAACCTGCCCTTTATCTATCACACATCACGCTGCGATCCAGAGCTTAATTATCACACCACCACAAAGACCGAGGAGGAACTGCTTCTCCACGTTATAATCGCACTTGTTCACAACGGAGCGTTTTTGTTGGTAGATGCTATAAATCCCGACGGAAGCATTGTTCCCGAGGTTTATCATGATCTGATGAAAAGGATCTACGCAAACACAAGCAGATATGAAAAATATGTCAGCGGAAAATTCTATCATGATGCGGCTATCTGGTTTCCAAGTCATGCAAAATATGATCCTAACGAGCCGCCTTGCAATGTAATGAACAAGATCTTCTGGCCCGGTTTTTACTCAGCGGCACCTATCAGCTGTGTAAGAGTCTGCCGTGAAAACAACATTCCCTTTGAAGTGATCGGTACAAAAAATATTGCCTCAGAAACAGCAAAGGTCATGATAATTTCCCATGCAGCCAATATCCGTGATGACGAAATGGATGAGATAGAGAGTTATCTGAACCGCGGCGGAAATCTTATCATTACGGGTCCTGTGGCAAATGACAGACTTTGCAGACTTCTCGGGATAAAGGTCACAGGAATAACGGCACATAATTTCACCTATATGTCTCCCACCGAAGAGGGAATGAGGTTCTTCAAGGGATTTTCGAAAAACAGTCCTATGACCGTTGATATGAATCAGTATGAGATCGAGATCACCGACAGCACAGGTCTGACTGTGCTTGCAACTCAGACTCTTCCATATACAATGACGGGTACCGAAGAATTTGCCGCTATTCACTCAAATCCTCCCGGAATATATACGGACAAGCCCGCAGCAATACTCAAAAAGATCGGAACTTCTCAGGTGATATGGACAGCTGCACCCATAGAAATGTCCCGTCCTTACATAAGCAGACAGGTATTTGCAAGAATGATAGATCTCCTGCGGGGAACACCGTCCTTTACCTCAAATGCGCCTAAATTTGCAGAGATAATTGAATGGAACAAGGACGGTGTGGATTACTTCGCCGCTATCAATGAACAGGAGGAATCTCCTATCGCACCGCTTTCGGACATTTACATTGACGTCAAAAAGCCTGATAAAAAGGCATATCTTCTTCCTGAGGAAACTGAGCTTCATACAGAGCTCATTGATGGAGATACTCTGCGAATACATCTTCCAAAGCTGGAAGTTTTTGAGATGATAATGCTTAAATAGATGAGTATCTGAATTTCTGAAAAATGTCAAAAAACGCAAATAATACCTCCCAATTCTCGGTTCTGGAACTAAATGCCATAAAGCATCCATATCTACGGATTTGAAATTATAATCTCTGCTCTCAGAATTTCATTTTTCACATAAACCGAAATATCAATTTTGCAATGCGGAAATAGTCACATTTTCTTCGGGCATTTCGAATGTACAGCCGCCGATAATGATAGCCGGTCTTTATATTATTCGGCTTCTTTTTTTGAAATATTTATTCCATATCACTGACGGTCAAATCATACAATGCTTCAAGTTCGGGACGGCATTTCAGAATTTTTTTCCGAGCATCGGATTGAAATGTGTGCTGATGGAGTTCTCTATAATTAAAAAAGCTTTTTCATATCCTGATCATATTTACAATATCGTTCACAAGTGAGCTTACATCATTGGAAACGGGTACTATCTCCATCTTGCCCGACTCTAGGGTCAAGCTCAACGCCCACGGGAATTTCAACAATTCCGTCCGCTGTTTCAAAGCCTAAGGATTTTACATACACCTTGTAGGTTGCGTCCTTGTCGTCAAAGTAGCCAAGGTTGAGCATTTCACTCTTTGCGTCAAAGACGGTTGACTGTATGGAGTAATCGCCGTCCTTGGTAATTTCGGCAACAGTTGATGGGCTTGGTCCGGGATTTTCAGCCTGAGCTGAAATAACGATTGTTTCGTATTGCTGTACTGTTTCGGAAATATCCTCTTCGGGACGGAGTGTTTCCTCACCCTTTGCAAACTGCCAGGATTTAAGCTCAATGTCCGCATTCGAAAATACAATGTAAATGTTGTGGTTTCTGCCGTCAAACTCAGCAAAGTCGATTGAGCGTACCTTTGTGTAGTCATCGCAGTCAAATTCAATAAAGGAAACAGCTTCGCTCTCAATATCGTCATGACGGATCTCAATTCTGCCCTTGCCCTTTACTTCAGCGGTAAATTCGCTTGCACCGTAAGCAAAATCTACGCCTCTTACATTGATCCATGCACCGTCGGCAGTGCTCTTTGCTGCCGGGTTTAGTCCGTCTGTGTACCAAATATCAGCAGATGTGAATGCAGTCGCACCGCTGTTTTCAGCATACGGGTCAAGAAGCTTTATCTGTGCAACGCCGTTTCGTGTTGCGGCTGTAATAGGAATTTCACCTGTTGCGCTATCCATTGGGAGATAGTCAACCATCATACTGCGGAAGCCTGCCGAACCGCCCATAAGCTCTTCAAGAAGCATGGTATGATGAATAATATAGTTTGTACCCTGATATTCCATAAAATGTGTATGGTTGTTACCCCAGCGCATACCCGAGTTGCCGTCAGCATTCTGTCCCGAATTGTAGAAATATGCACCTCTGTATTCCCAGCTTTCAGCGTCAAGAGGAGTCTTGGTTGTAAGGTATGCCATACTGCATGTAGGAGGAGCATCAAAACCCTCATAATCCCATTCAGAACCTCGTGTCTGCCAGTTGTTATTGTAGGTGTAGTAATATGTACCGTCGATGTAGTTAAGCTCGCTTGCTTCAAAGAAATA
>JAGAJF010000091.1 GCA_017829005.1 Oscillospiraceae bacterium
AAATCTATGAGGCAGAAACGTATGGTTGTTTCTTTTAGCCCTGTTAAATACCTTGATTATGTGCTTTCTCTGTAGTTGATTACAAAAAGGTTACATTTTCTCCGCTGTTGGGGAGGATAAATTTTCATGCGTATAGTCTGCTTCCCGTATAAAGCTCTCTTTGCTCAATTATAGCATATAATACAGTATTTTGAAAAGGGGGCAACAGAATTTTTTGAAACTTTAGTCACATTTATATAAAATATTAACAAAAAGAACTTCAAAACTATTGACATTTTTTTCATCGTACGTTATAATAAACTACGTGTAAGCAGTTTTTTTCAAAAAAAAATCATACTCACCCAAAAAGGTGATGACAAATTGATGTTTCTTATGATATAATGAATTAAATGCGATAATTGCATATTAACAGGAATACTCCGAAGGAGGAATGAAATGCAGCCGATAGTACCCGCCATTGACCCCGTAAATATCTGCTTTGCCACAAATGCGGGCTATGCTCCATACCTTGCGGTAGCACTTTATTCCCTGCTGTGCAATGCGGACAAAAGCCGATTTTATGACATTATCATACTCGGAAACAATGTCCCCAAGGAGAGCATTGAGCGGTTTTACAGGATAGCCGCCGCTTTCCCCTGCTGTTTGCTGAGGCTTGTGGATATGTCCGATTTCCACGAAAGCGTAAAGGATCGTCACAGCTCATACATCACCGCCGAAACCAACTACCGCCTTGCCATTCTCGGAGAGCTTTTCGGGAATTATGACAGGGTGCTGTATCTGGACTGCGATATCATAGTTGAGGGAGATGTTTCCGAGCTTTTTGATACCGACCTGTGCAAAAACGCTGTGGGCGGTGCTGAGGCAATGGATATACGGGTCTTTATGCAAACAAAAAGGGCGTTTTTCATTGACGATTATCCCTACAATTTCAAGGGCTATGCCGAAAAATTTATGGGGATAACTCATATTGAACGCTATTTCAACGCAGGCGTTACCCTGTTCGACCTGAAAAAATGCCGTGAGCTTACTTCGGCAGAGGAGGCGGTGGAGCTTCTCAACCGCCGCAAATGGATCTTCAATGACCAGGACGTGCTGAATATGCTTTTCAACGAAAGCATATTTATGCTTGACATAAAATGGAACTATACCACCAATATTGAGCTTGGATACAACGACCCGCAGGTACATAAGCAGTTTTCCGACTGTTATCGGAGGGAATACGGCATTATCCACTACACAAGCTCAAACAAGCCCTGGAACAGCGATCCCCCGTTAGAAAAGCATTACCGCAAATATGAAAAGAAATTAAGGGAGGAAATTTTATGAATGAAAGTAAGAGAAAACGTATTAAAAGAGCTGCAGTAAGCTGGCTTTGCGTGGCGGCGCTGGCTGCGTCGGCAGTGCCCGCAGAGCTGACAGGCATTATCACACCTATATCGGTTTTTGCTGCTTCCGAGCCTGATCCCATTGATTTTGTGGGTACAATCGACCTGAGCAAGCTTATGGACTACAAAAGCAGCCCCGATTCCTGCCCTGCAGGTATCACTGCTTCACTTGTGGACAATAGTTCAAACGCGTATGACCGCAGCGTTGTATTGACTATCAGCCAAAACGGAAGCTACAAGCTTATCGGCAGCAACTGTATCAATGGCAGCTATGTTGACGTACAGATAAAGATCACAAACAATGCCGTAGTAACGCTTGTGTGCGATGACGCATACATTAAAAATGATAACGGTACGTATGTAGAAACGTTTGGCTGCGGCGACGGTGGAAGAGATTATGTTAAACCCTTTAAAGCCGAGGATGGTTCACGACTTACCGTTTCGGGAAAGCTTTATGTCGATACCTACAGTTATCCGTACGGTTATTATTCTTCTCCCCTCTATGAAGGAAATGTAACATTAAGCTCTTTTGATGTGTATTGTTATTACCCAGATAGAGCTAATGATTGGGAATACGATTTGAACTATGCCCTCAGCGGTTCCGAGTATGACCTGCGTGATTACACACCAAAATATAAATGCTTGATCAATTATCCTTCAGGCAGCAGGATAGGAAAAATCACCTCCGAAGCAAGAGTTAATTTTTTTGAAGAACACGACCTTAACGAAAATCATAAATGCAACCGCTGCGGAATATACACACACACCATTACATATGTGATCGACAGTGCCTCGCAGAACACCAAAACAGTGGATGATCAATCCCTCCTGAAAAAGCCCGCAGTCCCCACAAACGGTACTAACACATTTACTGGCTGGTACACCGATGAATCCTGCACCACACTTTACGATTTCAGCACGCCTGTTACGGGAGATCTGACGCTGTATGCAGGCTGGTTCACACCGGTGTTATTTAACGGAGTCACATATGACAAGCCGCTGAATAAGAATACCGTTAAATATTTCTATACCGATAATTCCGGCAATATCGTTTTAGACACGGGCAATTATATCCTCACAGAGGATATGGTATTTGATAATGATATTTCTCTGAAGGCAGGAAGCAATGTAAATCTTTTCCTTAACGGACACGAGCTTGCGGCAGGCATTGACAGCAGCTCCGCAGCAGGCTTCGTTATTGTCAACGATGAGAACACTCCCGGCAAGCTGCTCACAAAGACCGACAGTGCAGATAACTGGACATTGCCAAATGACTACATCATCAGCGACAACACCGACTCCGCAACAAAGATCACATTCCCCTATGCCCTCTGCCATACCCGTGTTGACTTCGAGATGAACGGTCACGGCACACAGATAGACTCTCTTGAACCCACAAACAAGGCTGTCACAAAGCCCGAAGACCCCACAGAAAGCGGCTGGACATTCGGCGGCTGGTATTCTGACGCCGATCTGAAGACTCCTTTTGATTTTGACAATATCACCGATATCTGCACCGCCTATGCACAGTGGACAGAGTATGCTGTTGAAGAAATAGCTGTCAAGACTCCCCCAAAAAAGACTGAATACTTTGTGGGCGAAAGCTTTGACCCCGCAGGACTTGTGCTTACCATTACATATGATAACGGCGAAACAGCAGATGTGGCATACAGCGCAGAAAACGCTTCAAAGTTCAAATTCAGCCCCGACGGTGCCCTTGCTTTGACCGATACTTCCGTTGCTATAACCTACGGCGGAAAAACTGTAACGGTCGCTGTTACAGTTAATAAGGGCGAGGTAAAAATCGAGACTTCTGATGATAATGTAGGCGGCGCTGTGATCGATATGCCTATAGATGAGCTTTTAGATGCAATTCTTGATGATGAAGATATCGAGCTTATTGCGCAGGGTGTGAACATTTCCGTATTGATGGCAACAGTAACTATTGATCCCGAAATCGTCCCCGAAACAGATAAGCAGGCTATTGATGATGTTCTGAACGATTTCTCTATTGGCTGCTACCTTGATGTAAATCTGTTCAAGAGATACAGCAACGGCGATCCCGATAAGCCGGTAACAGATCCTTCTGCGGCTATCACCATAAGCTTTGAGGTGCCTCAGTACATTTTAGACAAGTACCCCAAGGACGAGTATGTATATTCTATATTCTGCAGCCATAACGGAGTCGGTTATCCTGTTGAGAGCCGCTATGATGCAGACACCAATATAATGACTTTCAGCAGCGACAAGTTCTCCATCTACGCTCTCGGCGTAATGCCCGAAGAGGTTGAAGAGGAATACAATATCAAATCAGACAGCCATATTAAGGTAGTAAATTCCGCAAAGGAAGGCGAAACTGTTACAGTGATCGTCGATGAAGGCTACAAGGCTGTTGTAACTGACGAAAATGGCAAGGTCATCGCAGAGATCACAGGAACAGGTACATTCACAATGCCCGCCTCCGATGTAACTATCACTGCAGAAAAAATATCAAAGCCCGATCCTGTAAAGTATTATTCTATCTACACAGACAGTCACGTTTGGGTGGACAGCACCAAGCATAAGGAAGGCGATACCGTAAACTACCGTGTAGACAACTTCTATGAAGCAGTCCTTTATGTCAACGGCACAGCATCAAGCAAGCTCAGCGGCTCAGGCAGTTTTACAATGCCCGCTGCCGATGTAAGAATTGTATCAGGTATGGACGAGATAACATATGCAATGTTCACAACAAGCGTTGAAAATTCCTATGTATACTCCTATGATACCGATATGAACCTCATCAAGACCTCCGGCACAAGGAAGAAAAACAATTATATTATCATTGACCTTGGCGAGGAGTATGCAGGCAGAAGTATCACCATCTATAAGGGCAGAAAGTCCACAAAGACAATAATAACAGAAGGCGTGCTCGATAAGAACGGAATTTTCAAGTTTGAAAATGCAGGCTTTGGCACAAACTACACTCTTATAATCGGCGATTAATTGTATAATTTCAGACGGGGCTGTTGCAGCAAACGCTGCAGCAGTCTCTTTTCACTATAAAGCCTAAAGAAGCCCATAAATAGTAATCAAAGCCATAAAATAATCCCGAAAAAGAGCGCAAAAAACAAGCTCTTATCTGATGATGACATACAAACCCGTTAGAATTTTTTCTGTTTTGTCCCGTCCATATGTACCGTTGACTTGCTTATCCCGAAAGCCTTTGCAGCAGCACGAACAGTAGCTTTTTTCTCAACTATGTACTCCCCTAAAATAACCGCCCGTTCCTTTTTGTCGTCAAATGTATGCTCGCTCATAATTCTCCCCCGTCATTACTTAGAATTATGATATTTTATGCGGGGAGAGGGCAGATAATTCCTTTATTGCTGATTTGTTAAGAAAGAGCAGTTGCTTACAAGCATAAAATTCCGGATCTCGACAATTAGATTATTAGTATAAGGTTTTCAAGTCGTAACGGGAATGACCCAACCCCAAAAAAAGCTTCTGCGGACATACTCAAGATGCCCGCAGAAGCATATTTTATTTTGCTTTTTTATTTTTCTTTTTGCGTATCACCGCAATAATGCCTGCCGCAATAACAGCCGAACCGCCCGCTGCCGCAGCCACAGCCGTCACATTGACCGGCTTTTCCGAAGCGGTCATCACAAAGCTTCCGCCCGAAACGGCAAATACCACATAGCTTCCGTCCGTCTCGCAGGGAACGGCTTCACCGTCAATTTTCAGCACAGTCCTGTCAGACTCTGTCACAGGCAGGAAACGGACTATCCGCTCAGAATTATTATCCTCGGGGATTTGTACCTCCCAGCTTTCATTGCCAAGATCTGTGACCGTAAGCTTGTCCGAATCGGTGAAGGTGCCTTCCGCCATAAATACGGGACGGCCGTTTTCTCGGGTGACCTCAGACGAAATGGAAGTAATGTTCGGGATATACTCAGCCTCGATAACAGCACTGTAAGTCATATTGCTGTAATCGTGCTCCTCCCACTTGGCAAAATAACCGTTCTTATAGGGAGCTGTGGGGATATCATTTTCACTGAGCGTGTTGCCATATTCAAAGGAAACTGTGTCCACCACTTTGTCCTCCGCCACAAAGGTAAGCGTAAGGTTCTTAAACTCCTCGGGAATATTTTCCATAGCCGTCAGTTCATCATAAGGAACAGGGAATGCCTTTCCGTCATAGCTTATGCCGTCAATGCCGCCCATACCGTTTTCCGCAAAAACATTGCCCTGTACCTCGCCGTCACAGTCCCCTGCAACCGCTCCGCAAAACTCGTCCGCAGTGTCGATGGAAACAAAGCTTACACAGCTGCTTATATCGTGACCCGAGCCTGCAATACCGCCGATGTAGTCGTCTCCCTCAATGCGGCACATAGCATAGCTGCCGAATACAGCCGCCGAGGTCTTACCGGCAATTCCGCCAACATAACTTCCGTCCGTTGACTTTACATTTCCAAGACCTGTGCAGCTAATGATACAGCCTGTGTCCATACTTCCAGCAATACCGCCCGCACCGTCCTTCTTGGAGGTAACAGCGCCCTTGTTAACGCAGTCTCTCACCACAGTCCTTGACTGATACATAAAATCGAAGGACCTTTCACCCACCTTGTCGATATCGCCCTCGGGATCGAAGGAATTTTCCACGCCCATTTCACCCGCAATACCGCCTGCGCTCACATCAGCGAATATCTCTCCGTAATTTATGCAGGAGGCAATCTTACCGTCCGCCCTGCCCATAGTATCAGAAGCGGAGATATCCTCGGTGTAATCCTCAAGGCTCTTGGGATTTTCCGTCAGTTCCTCAGTCATATCGAGAATAACGTCATACACCTCCGAAGCCTTGCTGTTAAGTGCCTTAAAATCGCCCGACAGAATGTTTACCGACTCCCCTGCCTCATTGTTCAGAATGTCAATATCCTCAAGCAGAGCGTCCAAACTGCCCGACAGACTGCTTTTAAAATTATCAAGATCCTCGCCTGCGCCCGTAAAGCTGATCTTCTCCTTGTCAGAAAAATAGATCGTAATATCGTGAAGGAATCCCAGACCGTCGGAAATATAAACGGAAGCGTCACTTGAATACTGAACAGCCTCTTCAGCCGAATAAGCAGCCGCTATCACCTTGGCGGCACTGTCATCGAGAAAGGGCCATGCCTCCTTTATCCTTTCAATAAGTATCCCTGTGTAATTTTCCACTTCACCCACCGAGGACGTGCTGTCTCTGAGATAGCCTATTATTTCAGTAAGGCTGTCAAAGTTTATGTCCACAGACGAAACAGAGGGCGTTGTGGACGAAGTCTGATTGCGGAGCATTGCAGCACAGCTTGATATCTCGTTTCTGAATTTCCCGGAGACCGAGCCGTCAATGAGCATATTCACACCCTCGGTAAGCCCAGACAGAGCGTCAAAGGTGTCCTCAAAATCGCCGCTTGTGAATATATCGAGAATATCGCTTATGTATGACTTGAAAGCCACAGGATCGTCAATACCCGAATCAAGAAGCTCCTGCAGCCGCTTTATGGAAAAGCCGGCATTTGATATCTGCTCTGACAGTCCCTCGGTACTTTTCTGCAGCTTGGAAAGGCTGTCCTTTATCTTATCAAGCGCCTCCTGCGTTTCGGGAGAAGCAGAGATCTCATCAAGGTCTGTAATAGTGTTATATACAATATCCCTCATTATCTGCACAGACTGACCAATGATATCAAGGTTGTTTTTCAGATCGTTCAGCGCACCGGAAAGCCCATCGGGGTCTCCGAGAGCAGACTGTGCTGAAGAAAGCCCGTCCTGCAGGGACTGATTTGCTTTTTTCATAGATGTCAGGGCTTCGGACAGATCGTTCAGAGCAGGAAAAAGTATATCCATCGCCTCATCGCTGTCTTCCATAGCCTCCGCAAGCAGATCATTTGCCTCCCAGAGCCTGTCGATTGCTTCGGTAATGGAGTCGGACGCATTTGAAAAGCTGTCGCAGACAGGCTCGGACATATCAATAAGGTCGGAAACTCTTGAGCTGAGTTCGTTTACCGAGTCAATGTTTTCATTTATAATACCCTCTGTTTCGTCAAGCAGCTGAGCAGTATCGTTTCTGACCGCTTTAAGGCTGTCTATCATATTGTCCGCATTGCCCGAAAGGGTGTCCGAAGAGCCGTTTAAGTCGTCAATGGTCCTGTCAACAATGACATTTAGCTCGTCAAGCTTGTCTCTCAGCTTTTTTACGGAGGACTCGGAAAACAGCAGAGAGAAATGAGGCTCTGCCTGCCCCACAATGCCGCCAGTATCCTTTCTGCCGTTAATGGTGCCGTAATTTTCGCAGCCGCTTATGTAGCCGTTCTGCCTGCCGCATATACCGCCGATGTTGTAGCCAATATGAGCATAGCCCACATTCCCCCTGTTGACGCAGTTCTGCACATTTCCCGAGGAATAGCCCACAATTCCGCCTGCGTCGGTGGATGCGTTGGACTTTTCTGTGGAATAGATATCGTCAATGCTCATATTTTCAAGGTCTAAAGCATTGTCGGAAACATCGGTATTAACGGAAGCCGAGTTTTCGCAAAGCATAATGCAGCCTCTGTTTTCCCCTGCGATGCCGCCTGTGAAATGCTCCGACTGAATACGTCCTTTTGCTTTGCAGCAGGAGATAAGTCCCGTTTCCTCGTTTACTCCCGCAATACCGCCGCAGTACTCCTTGCCCATCACCACTCCGTCAAAGGAGCAGCCGTAGATAGTTCCCCTGTTGACACCTGCCACCGCACCGCACTTTGACGATGTGCCCGACGGAGCTATCTTGCAGGAAATATTTAAGTTCATTACTCTTCCGCTTTTCTCAATATATCTGAAAAGTCCCTGAGCGGAGCCGTTTCCCTCAACGGAAAATCCGCTTATCTTGTGACCGCCGCCCTCAAATACTCCGCTGAAGGAGGGAACTGGAGTAAAGCTCACATCGGAAGAGGCAAAGCTTATATCCGCATTGAGAATAAAGGTCTTTCCTCTTGAAAAGCTGTCAAGCCTGCAGTTCTCGGCAAATGAAACAAAATCCTCGGCGGAATTTATGTAAACCGTATTTTTTGGCACCGAAACATCGGAGACAGTCCCGGCGGCAGAATAGTCCTCCGCAAAGACATCTGCATAGCCGCAAAAAGAGCTTACGGAAAGCAATACCGCAAGTGCGGCAGCAGCACAGCGTTTTATCATCATTTATGCACCTCCTCTTTTTCGTTATCGGTTATGTCCTCGGGAAGCTCCTCAAAATTCCTGCTTTCTATCTTAGCGTCCACATCTCCCACGATAATGCCGTTGACATATCCGTGTATCATACCCGTAACGGCGATCCTTCCACCGGATACCTGAGTGCGCTCTCGCTTTTTGATGGTAAAGGAGGTCTTTTCAATAATGGTATCGCCCAGTATAAGTATCTGCGGCAGCACGCCCATTACAAGAACGATGGACATAATTGTTCCCCGTCCGAGACATACGCCGATGGAGGATATGGTACCGTCGGAAGAAAGCTGACCGATAAGGATACCTGCGGCAGCAAGGATAGCGCCCGATGTGATGATGGTGGGGAATGCCTGATTAAGAGTCTCGGTGATGGCGTCCTTAATGGACATCTCCTGCTTCAGCTCCATATATCTGCTGGAAATAACAATAGCGTAGTCGATGTTTGCACCCATCTGAATGGAGTTTACAATAAGATAGCTGAGGAAGAAAAGGCTTGTATTCTGGAGATATGGGAATGAGAAATTCATCCATATACTACCCTGTATCACTGCAATGAGCAGCACAGGCAGTCCCGCCGATTTGAAGGTAAAGAGCAGGATTATGATGACAAACAGAGCGGACAGTATGCTGATAATAAGATTATCCGTCACGAAGGAGGAGGAAAGGTCATAGTCGCTGGTGGAATTTCCCACAAGGTACACATTCTCGGGGTAATATTTTGCTGCCTCTTCGTGAATGGTGGCAAGAAAATCAAAGGTCTCCTCGCCCTCCTCGGGAAGGTTCAGATAAACAAGGATACGGCTGTAATCATCGCTTCTGAGCTGGAGCAGCGCCTTGTCAAGAGTGGTGTGCAGCTCCTCGAGAGTGTCCATAAGCTCGTCATCAAGTGTAACATAGCCCTTGTCCACCTCCTCATAGGTGAACATAAACATATCAATAAGGGGAACGGAATATGCCTCAAGCCCGTTCACCACCTCGCCGTAGTTTTCATCATTTATGGCATATGCGGCATAAAGCACCTTCGCCACTTCATAATCAAGCTCCACAAGCTCGGAAAACTGTCTGGGGGTGAGAGCATCGGTGAGAACATAGCCGTCCATCGCTTCAATATTTGCAAGTCCAAGGCAGGAATCCACCTCGCTGTAGCTTTCAAGTCTTCTTATGAGCCTGCCCTCTGCCTCATAATTACCCGAGGGCACAATAAGAGCGGCAAGATTTGAGGAGCCGAAATTATCCTTTATCTTCTGCTCCGCAAGCTGCTGCTCGCTGTGGCAGGCAGTCTCAAGCTCGGTAGTTCCGTAGCAGTAGGGGCATTTGCTTGAGAAAACGAATGCGGCGCAGACAATTCCCACAAATACGGGAGGTATCACATATTTTGTGGCAAAGGCAAACTTGCCTACAGCAGAAATTTTCGGCACAAAATTCTTGTGAACAGTTTTGTCGATAAGCTTTGAAAACACCATAATAAGCCCGGGCATAAGAGTGAACACCGACAAGAGGCTCAGAAGTATCGCCTTGATAAGCACCATAGCAAGGTCAGAGCCTATCTTAAACTGCATAAACGCCAGAGCGATAAGACCCGAAATTGTGGTAAGGCTGCTGGATGATATTTCGGGGATAGCCTTGCTCAGAGCGGTAATGCAGGCTTCACGGCAGTCAAGCTTCTCATGCTCCTCGCTGTAGCGGTGAATAAGAATAATGGCGTAGTCAATGGCAAGAGCAAGCTGGAGAACTATGGTAACGGAGTCTGAGATAAAGGAAATTGTTCCCAGCAGAAAATTGGTTCCCATATTTGCAAGAGCAGCGGCTCCGAAGGTGCAGATAAGCACGGGTATCTCGGCATACGCCTTTGAGGTAAAGATCAGAACAAGCAGGATAATAACAGCGGCAATAGCTGTTACCGTCTGCATTTCTGCCGCAAGCTGAGCCGAAGAATCGCTGCCCACCGTACTTGAAACGGAAATGTCATATCCCGAAAGCAGCTTCCTTATCTCGTTCATAGCATTGATGCTCACCTGCTCGTCCTCTTCTCCGTCAAAGGTCACAGAGAACATGGCTGCGGATTTTTTGTAATGCTCCTCAGTGTTGTCAAATGCCGCCTCGGAAACGCCGTCAATGGCTTCTATATCATCTGCAAGCTTTTCCGCCTCGTCATATGTAATGTTCGATACCATTACCGAAGCTGTGCCATAGGTGGTAAATTCCTCTTCCATAATGGTAAGACCCTGTCTTGTTTCGGTGGTCTCGGGGAGGTAGGATGTGATATCGTTTTCAACCTTGACCCAGCCGCTGGCAAAAACGCAGAATATTAGCAGGAAGATCCACAGAAGAAAAATCAGGTTCCGCTTGTCAACTATAAAGGTGGCAAGCTTGTACATAAAGGTCTCATTTTCCTCCTTGGGAGGAGCGGGAAATTTTTTTGACAAGAGTTTCACTCCTTGATAATTTCTTTTATTTGACAGTATTATATATCACTCTGCACAAAATGTCAATGTGCATTATGTATGATTTTTACATAATTATCATAGCATTTTTCGAATAATTCGAAAAAAATGCTGTGATACGTAGGTCTCAAATTTTAATCGTGTCCCACGTTACGACACAATACGACGTCACAACCGCTTAATTGCCAAAAATCAAAAAATATTGCTGTCAAGGTTGTCTTTGACATTCATTTTAACCTTGACAGCGACATTTTTTATGCTATAATGGACATAGCGGTTGTGATGTCTTTCGAAATTTAATCGGTTAAAAAACGAACTCATGTAAACAAAAAATGTCCGAACGTATACTATACAAAAAAATGATTATATAATTGTTGTACTTATTCTGACACCGTATCAAGCAGAGGAAGAAGAAACACCGCCGCCTGCCGTGAAAAAAGGTAACAAAAAAAGCGCAGATAAGCCGCAGCAAAAGCTCGATCAAAGGAGGATCAATACAAATGATACGCATACTTTTTGTCTGCCATGGAAATATATGCCGAAGCACAATGGCTCAGAGTGTGCTCCAATATATGGTGAACAATGCGGGACTTGCCGAACACTTTGAAATTGATTCGGCGGCAACAAGCACCGAGGAGATCGGAAATCCGCCTCATTACGGCACTGTAAAAGAACTTCGCCGACACAATATCCCTGTGATACCCCATTGTGCAAGACAGCTTGCAAAAGCCGATGAAGAGCATTTCGACTATCTTATCGGTATGGACTCCGCCAATATCCGTAATATGCGGCGTATTGTGGGAAACAGTGAAAAAATATACAAGCTTATGTCATTTACCTATCCGGAGAAGGACGTTGCCGACCCATGGTACACGGGAAATTTTGCCGAAACATATACCGACGTAAAGCTGGGCTGCGAAAAATTACTGGAAAAGCTTATAAGTGAGCTTTGATGGACATTCATATAATATAAGCTCCCCCTTGGCAGACATACCGCCTGTCAAGGAGGAGAAAACTTATAACGTTCATATTATCCCTGCCGCCTGAAATCCGAATATCCCTGCTATAACACAGAGACTTCCTGCAAGTGACAGCTTCGAAGGCTTTTCCTTCTGGGAAAAAAGCCCCGAAATAAACATAACTATAAGTATCATAGGCTGAATGAAGGAATAATTGGTAAGGCTCTCGGCGGCAATGCGGTTTTCGCATAAAAGCCCCAGAGCATTGGGGAGCTTGCAGGCAAGGACAATGAGCATTCCCTTCAATCCCTCGGGGCTTTCTTTGGGTATGGTCATAGGCTTTGCGGCGGGGAGCATTATAAGTGCAAGTATCACAAGAGCACATAAAAGGGTCATTGTGGAGGATATGCAGCTTTCGGCAGCTTTCATTATAAAACCGTAGCTGAATTTTGCGGCAAGATACAGCACAAGAGGCAGAACGATCTTTTTATAATCCACTTGTTTGCGTCCTTCACGGGCAATAAGAAACAGTCCTGCAGCGGTCACGATTATGCATAGCAGTCTTAAACTCTTTATTTCCTGTCCGTAAAGGAAAACGTCCGTAAAATATGACATAAACAGGGTGATACCCAGCCATGCTTTAAGCTCGAAAACCGACATTTCTGCAAGTATCTTTGCACTCATTCCGAATTCCAGATATTTACTCAGAGCGATAAGTCCGATAAACAGAAAGCTCATAGGACTTACGGTAAAATGCATATCCGAAAATGGCAGAGTAAAAATCAGGAAAAATACAGTTCCCGAAGCCATCAGAAAGGTAAGCTGAGAGCCTGTATATTTACATTTGCTAACGGCATATTTATCATTAAGCGAGGTAATGGAATAGAGTGCCACTACAGTTATCATAAGAAGCATGGGAAGCGGTTCCTTTCGTTGATATATTCAAGTTCATTTATTACAATTATAAAGCGGCAGCAAAAAAATGTCAAGACAGTTTTTGAAACGAAAAATTCAAATACTGCCCCTTAGATATTCCATATTTATGCTGTATAATCAGAAGGTAATGCATTACATACGGAAAGAGGTTTATGTATATGACGGGAAATATGACAGAGGGAAAGCCACTTGCTCTCATTTTCAGATTTGCCCTGCCCCTGCTTATCGGCAATATTCTCCAGCAGACCTATAACGTTATCGACGCCGCCATTGTGGGACGTATCCTCGGCTCGGACTCCTTGGCTGCCGTTGGAGCCTCAAGCAGTGTACAGTTTCTTGTGCTGGGCTTTTGTATGGGTATCTGCTGCGGCTTCGGCATTCCTCTTGCGCAGGCTTTCGGCGCGGGAGATATGAAAAGGCTTAGAAAATTCATCTTTCACGGATATCTGCTGACGGGAGCGGCAGCTGTGCTGATCACAGGCTTGTGCGCTGCTTTTTGCAGCGGGATATTAAAGCTCCTGTCAACCCCCGAGGACATTTTCGGAAACGCTTATATCTATCTGCTGATAATTTTCCTCGGAATACCCTTTTCACTTCTTTACAATTTTCTCTCGGCAGTCCTGAGAGCAGTTGGTGACAGCAGAACTCCCTTTGCCTTTCTTGCCATATCAACTGTGCTTAATATCATTCTCGACCTTGTTTTCATAGTCTGCTTCAAGTGGGGCTGTGGAGGTGCGGCAGCTGCAACGGTCACGGCACAGGCTATCAGCGGAATATGCTGCTTTGTTTTTATCAGAAAAAATAAGCCTGAGCTATGCCTTGAAAAAACGGACAGAAAATTCAGCTCAAAGTCTCTCGGAACAATGATTTCCATGGGTATCCCTATGGGACTTCAGTATTCCATCACCGCCATAGGCAGCATGGTGATGCAGTCGGCTAACAACGGTCTGGGCAGCGTTTACGTGTCGGGATTTACTGCAGGAATGAGGATAAAACAGTTTATAATGTGTCCCTTTGATGCCATAGCAACGGCAGTTTCGGTTTTTGCGGGACAAAATCTTGGCGCCGGAAAGACAGACAGGGTAAAAGCGGGTCTTGCACGGGGAATAGCAGTGGGCGTAGGCTACGGAATAGCCGCAGGGCTTGTGCTTATTTTCTTTGGCAGAACTCTTTCAGGCATATTTATTGACCAAAGCGAAACAGCGGTGCTGGACGCTGCCGCAAAGTATCTTCGCTGTCTTGGCTGCTTTTACTGGTCAATAGGTTTTCTGAACGTCTGCCGTATGACAACTCAGGGACTGGGATATTCGGGCAGAGCAGTGATCTCGGGTATTATGGAAATGATAGCAAGGATAGTAGTCAGCGTATTATTTGTGGAAAAATACGGCTTTACCGCTATCTGCTTTGCAGATCAGTCGGCGTGGCTTGCCGCCTGCATTTATATTGTGCCAATGTGCTTTTATTGCGTTAAAAAGGCAGAAAGGAAATGCACCTCAGAAAAATAAAGCGTAATATGACGTATTATGATAATTTGTTAAAAATATTCTTGAATTTCGTATCAATTTTTTTTGCAAAAGAGCCAACTAAATTTCCAATATTCTATTGACAATTGTGTAAAAATATAGTAAAATATCACTATAGTTATAACAGTATAAAGGAGACCTAAATAATGTCAAAAATCAGCCGGAAGATAATCACTGCTGTAATATGTATGCTGCTTACACTTACCATCGTTGTAATTGCCACGGCACTTATTATGGCAGGGAAACAGACAGACGAGCTTATGACCGAACACGCAGTTATCGGTATACATATCCTTGAAAACTCCATATCTGTAGAGGAAGCGCGCCTGGGCAGAGCAGCGGACTCCATAAATCAGGGGGCATCCGCAGCCGCTCTTTCGGGCAATACAAGAAGTCTTGAAAACGCTTGGAATGAGATCAGGGAAACCGATTACGACTTTGTTATCCTAACAGACACAGAGGGAAATGTTCTCTGGCAGTCCGAAGGCTGCAATATTACCTCCTTTGACGTTTCCGAAGCACTTGCAGGCAATATCAAAAGCGGTATTGTCGCTGACTGCGGAATAGGTCTTGCTCTCGAATACATAGCTCCCGTAAAGTACAATAATAGTACTATTGTGGGTGCAATAGTAGTCGGTATGGATCTTTCCGAGCCTACATATCTCGATAATGTCAAGGCTCAGTCCGAAACCGAGGTCACACTCTTTGTGGGTCCTACCCGATATGCCACTACCCTTGTGGATGAAAACGGCAACAGGATAGTCGGTACCAATATGTCCGACAAAATAAAGGAGATCGTTATCGACAGCTCCGAGGAATATCGCGGCAAGGCAGTTCTTGTGGGACAAGAGCATTACGTTATTTATCAGCCTATGTTCGATATGAACGGCAAGCTTGCAGGTGCATATTTCGCCGGTCTTTCCGCCGCAAGCTCAAATGCGCTTTTCAGAACTATGCTGATAATGGTTATTGTTATCGGAATTGTTGTTATGGTCATTTCTTCGGTTATCCTTTTTATGATAATCAGAAAAATGATTGAAAAACCCATTGTCGAGGTAAATAATATTGCCGACAATATGAGCCGAGGCAATCTCAGCGCACCCGACAGCACTTTTGAATTCAGCAACGATGAAATGGGTCTTTTTGCCCGCAGGCTGGAGCAGACAAAAAATGCCCTCAGCGCATATATCACAGATATCTCGAATGTGCTTTCCTCAATGGCAAACGGAGATTTCACCCACTCCCCTTCCATTGAATATATGGGTGATTTTATCAAGATAAACGAATCGTTTAAGCAGATAAACAAAAACCTTCACGGAATAATCCGCAACATAATCCTATCCGCTGATGAGGTAATGAGCGGTGCGGAGCAGATGGAAAGCGGCTCTCAGACCCTTGCAGACGGCACCACGACCCAGGCGGCAGCTATCGAGCAGCTGTCCTCATCAATAAGCGATATATCCTCTCAGATCTCAAGCACGGCTGATAACGCAAGCACTGCAAATGAGCTGTCTCTTCGCACAGCAGAAAAGATATCCGTTCAGGACGAGGAGATCAAGAATATGATCTCTGCTATGAACGATATTCAGTACCAGTCTCAGGAGATAGGCAA
>JAGAJF010000092.1 GCA_017829005.1 Oscillospiraceae bacterium
TCATAACCGCAGCTCACTCTGATCTGAAATGTATTTCCTCGTTTTCTTATTGTTGCCATAAACTGAATACCTCCTATTATTCAGGCTTATGACATACTTCTACTTCGTCATTATAGCGCTTTACAAACATAAAGTCAAGGCTATTTGCAGAAATATGTCTATATATTCGGACACCCACAGGACAGCAGACAAAATAATAAAGCAAAAGTAAAATTTGCTGTCCCTCTGTCCGAACGGCTTAAATACGTTGTTTACGCTGTCCGAAGAAACGTCCTCGGACATCTCGGACGTCCCGGACAGCATTTTTGATATTCACCCTATAATATAATAGAGCGAAAATGCGTTTTCACGCCCTTGTACCCTCTGACCTCTCTGTTGTCAACGGAAATATGATTTGTCGGGGTCATACCCCACTTTGCGGAATTGCTCCGAAGCCAGGTGCTGAACGTGTTCTGATTGAGTATGTTCATCAGATTTTTATGACACCAATCCACATAAGCGGAATAAAGAGCCTGGGTGCTTTCCGAATATCCGCTGCCCAAGGCGATATAGCTCCTGTCCTCTAAAAATTCTGGAATGTTGCAGTTATCGGACATAATCTCGGATATGTTCCGTCTTGTTTTCTCCGAAATTGTAAATCTGAAATTATTTCGGATAAGCCGACGCAGTCCGTCAAACATCCAACAGAATATCTTTTCTTTTTCCGCAATCAGCTTCTCCGCAAGGAACGGATCATTTCGCCTGTTTTCGGGAACAGGTTTTGTTGTGAGAATAATCATTCGCCTTGCAAATCCGTCCGATTTGTCATATAATGCTTTGGGTGAACCGTTGCCGAAGCAAAGGAAACGGGAGTACAGCATAGCCTGCTGTGACTGCTGTCCCTTTGCTTCAACGTCAACGGGTATCTCGGCGGTAATAAGATTTTTTATGTAGCCTGTTGAGGACAGAGCGTTCATCTGCATATCATCATCAAGCATAAGCAGCTTGTTTTGCAGATTGTAACGGAAAAATTTGTCCGTTTCAATACGCTGAAAATTTCCCGTTATCATAGCAGACTTGAAAATTTCCTGCAATACTATCCCGATACGGCTCTTGCCCTCTCCGCCGTTTCCGATGATGAACAGCATTGCCTGTCCTTTGGTGGACGGGATAAGGCAGTAGCCGAGAAATTCCTGCAAAGTCGTAATATCCTCCATATCAAGCATATCCGAAAGAAATAACAGGAAATCCTCGGGGTAATAAACATCGTTCCAAATATTTGGGTTATAGTCTATATTCAGACGATTGGCGCAGAAGCGTATCTCCTCCAGCCAAGCCCCGTCCGTTTTCAGTATTCCGTTAAGAAGATGAATTTCGTCCTCTTTCGGGATTATCGGTTCGGAGAAGCAGCAGAGCTTCAATGCTTCAACAAGGCGTTTCACAACGGCAGCAACGTTGTTGGTAACATTTGGCATTACAATCTCCGATATTTTGTGAGATATAATGTCCTCGCTGACCTCTCCGTTATAATCGTAAAATCTGTTTTCGGAAAAGATAATCGGGTAATTGTGCGAAAATTCCTTGCAGAATAACGGCTCATTTATCTTCCCCTTTTCATCAAGCCACGCAGGAGATGCACTCATCAGGCAGCACCTCCCAGGTATTCAAGCAATGCTGTTTTGCTGATAAGTATCTTCCCACGCTTGCCCTGACCTGTCCTTATGTAAGGTATCTTATGCTGTGCCACAAGCTGACGGACTGTATGTTCGGAAAGTCCGCTGACAGCCTGTGTGCATTCCTTTATTGTCAGCATTTCCACAGGCTCGGCAGAGCGTTCGGGAGGTTTATCTTTCCGGGTATCACTCTCGTTTTCAATGAGCTGTGATAAAAGTGCAACGATCTGTGCCATAATTTCTCTTTTGTTCTCCATAAAAAATTCTCCTTTATCTCTCTAATTTGTTTGTTCTATGGGGTTCTATGAAAAGCTCCATATTTTCTCTTATCTTGCTATCAATAGCACATTTCTCAATGGATTCAAATTCACCGAGCTTTTTGAAAATGTTATCTGTAAACAGGCTGATACCCGATGCAAGTGCCTTGCTTATCCCTGTAAGTCCTCGGTTATATTGATCTGAATATACAAGTGCGTTCAGAGCGAGTACCGCTTTTACAAATGACTGCTTTACAAATGAAAGCTGTTCTCTGAGCTTGTCAATGATCGACCTGCTTTCGGATATTTCCTTGTCAGCTTCGGCAATGCGGTTTTTAAATCTGTCTATGAGAATTTGAACCATTTCAATCGGAGTCTTGTCCTTCATCTGTGACCAAGGCAGGCGAAGTTCATCGCTCACAAGTTGGTCTATATCGTGTTTTTCTTTCAGAATACGTTTGATTTTTTCTTCCGCATCGGTTTTATCATCTTTGAACGGAATGCCAAGTGCCTGACGTATATACAGTATCTCCGATGTTTTCGTATCTCGTTCCTGCTTGACTTTACGAATCTCACGCTCCAATTCCGAATACCGTTTATTAAGCTCAAGCTGTTCATTGCATTCATTTTCGGCTGCTTTCAGCTTTTTCTCAGCCTTAGCTTCAAGTTCCTGCAGCTTCATCTTTTCAATTTCAACAGCATTTGCAGCATCGCTTACACGCCTTTCGGAAGATCTGATTTTTTCCTCACGTTTGTCAAGCTCTGAGCTGCGTTCAGCCAAACGGGACAGGCTTTCTTCTTCCTTAACGACAATATCGGCTTCACGCTTTTCGAGTGCCTGCATACGATATTCAATGCTTTTACGCTCTCGCTTGTTTTCGATTATCTGGACAGCAACAGCCTTTTTCTGTGTTTCAATCTGTTCAAATTCTTCGGGAGATACCGATATATTTTGAGAAAGCAGCTGTTTCTTTCCGATAACAACTGTTTCCTCTGCAACAAGCTCCATTTCCCGCAAAGGCTGTAATTCTGCCGAAAGGCGCTCCTTTTCGTGCTGAATCTCCTTGTATTCCTCCACAGCGAAGCTTACGCCCCTGGACTTCTTAGGCTCGGAAATGATAAATCCGTGTTCCTCGCATATCTTTCGGAACACAAGATATTCCGATTGCCGCCACATTGCAATAGCGTTCTTTCCGCTGCCGTAGCCCATTTCTTTCAGTGCCTGGGCAATGCCGTTCTGAGTGTCAACACCACGCTTGTAATGTCCCACAGGAATGTAGTCAATGTGCAGATGGGGCGTTTTCTCGTCAAGATGAATGACCGCATTGAAAACGTAAAGGTTGGGATTTCGTTCACAGAATCCTTTTATATACTCGCACAGACAGGCAACTGCAATCTCGCCGTCAGCCGTTCCAACGCCCGTATCTTCCATTGTTCCGAGCTGGATAAGGCACTCATAAAAGCTCTTGCGTTTGTCGGGTGATGTCAGCTTTGTTTCGGTAACAGGCTGTCCGAACTGATATTCAAAGTAGTCGGTCTTGATCTTCCTGTCACTCCGCTTCTGCTTTGCATTGTAACGCTCAACGGCAGCAGAAAACAGCTTGTCATACGCTTCTCCGATAGGCTCACGAACAAATACTATATTATTTTTTGTTCGTGCAGGGTCGGTGTTCTTGGTGTGGAAAGCTCTGTTATTGTGTCCGATACTGCCCTTTCCCTGGCAGATAGAAATTGTTCTTGCTCTCATTCGATAAATTTTCCTCCTAATCATTATAAAAGACTTGACAATCTACTATAAGGTGTGATATAATACATTCAGATACGAAAATCTCTTATAGTAGATTACCTTGAGGTATATTATAATCTGTTATAGTGCATTTGTCAATATACAAAAGACATTTTCGTGAGTTTTACTAACTTAGGGAGGATATTTTTATGTTTTATGACCAACTGCTGAAAATCTGCAAGGAGCGAAACGTTAAGCCAACTCCTCTTATCAAATCCCTGGGACTTAGCGCAGGCAATCTCAAACGTTGGCAGGAGGGAGCAACGGTAAATTCGGATATTCTTATGATGCTGTCCGACTATTTCGGAGTTCCCGTTGATTACTTCTTTGAGGACTATTCCGATAACAGCGGTGATCCTGCCGAAAAACTGGAAGGCAACTCTATGAGCAAGGTGTATAACGTTCTGAAGGCTCACCCCGACCATATCGCAAGTATGCTGTCGGGACAGTTGCCGTCGGGTGCCGATCTTCTCAGAATTGCCGAATATCTCAATTACTCTGTGGACGCTCTTGTGCCTGAAAGTGTATCTGTGGAAAATACGAAAACAGAAGATTCGCTGCTCAGTCACATTCCTCCGAAGGATATGATCCTCAACATTATGACAAAGCTGGCGGCAAGCGAGGAATACAATTACCTGCAAGTGAGCATTTCCAAGATTGTCATTTCCAACCTTGCGAGGAAAAACATACAAAAGAGTAAGCTTGAAAGTCTGCTGCTTTCCAAGAAAAAGCTGGACGAGCTTTTCGACAACAACGTTGACCCTGCCAAGGCAACGGGATTTAACATTTCCGACCTGGTGAGGATCTCCGAAGCTTTTGACCTGAGCTATGATTTTATGTTCACAGGCGAGAACAAGTGATAACACCAACAGCCCTGCTGCATTTTTCGGTACAGTGCAGCAGGGCTGTTTTTATGCCTGCAAGCAGGCATATCGGCGGCGGAGCCGCGCGGAATACTTACGCCCGGCGTAAGTAACGCCATAGTACTTATGACATATCCCCCAAAACGTCTGCGGACATTTTGAGGGATATATCATAAGTACAGGCGCTCTCCGAGGGTGGAAACGGAAAAAGAAAATATAAGATATTGCACAAAAACTATGTTTGGTTTTGTGCGTTTATACAAATATATCTGAACGTGCAAAATATTTCACGTTTGAGTATTGACAAATCACACGTACGGATGTATAATGCAATCATAAGATGTACGTCTGATATATTTCATATCACAATCATCATTATTACAAACGAACAAAACAGGAGGTAAATATGAAACTTGAAGATTATGCAGAAGTGATTGTTGGTCAGATAATGACCAGAGTTACCACTGGCGGTGATGATGAAGGTAAAACGATCCGTGTTTTATCTCCGAAAGCAATATCAAATGGAGTTATCAATATTGATGATGTTGGTACAGCTGTCCTTTCCAAAGACATTGACAACGATAAATTTACTCGTGAGGGAGATGTGGTAATTAAGCTGTCAACTCCATATGATGCTGCATACATTACTGCTGAAACATCAGGATTGGCAGTTCCGTCATTTTGTGCGATCATCAGAAAATCGGACAACAGGATAGATGCTCGATATTTATCAGCTTTCCTTAATTCACGATTTGTACGGGATCAGCTTACAGCCAAAGTATCCGGAGGAATAAGACCTATGGTTAAGGTGACAGACATACGCAGTCTTGAAATTCCTAATATCTCAGAATCTGATATGAAGGATATAGGTGAGGCATTTATGCTCAGCGGAAAAAAGAGGGAAGCTCTGCTTGAGATGGTTCGTACAGAGGAACAGATAATGAATACGATCGTTATGAATAGTATAATCGGAGGTATGCGTAATGAATAAGGAAAAATGCAGGCGGTTATGGGTTACTGTGGAAAAACTCCGTGGATTAATTTCAGGAGAAGCAATTGTCAGAGTAATGATTTATTCACTGCTTCTGAAATATATCGCCATTAAAAGCGCCATAAAAAATTTTTTCATTGGCTTTTTTAAAGCGTACAAGCGGTGAATGGCTTTTGAAGATTCTGCATTGCAACCAATTGCATAACCAGATTCGGTGGGGTATAGA
>JAGAJF010000093.1 GCA_017829005.1 Oscillospiraceae bacterium
GCCTGCGGTGATACCTACAAGACCTGCAAGGGAAGCGTTAAGGCACATTGAAACGTCGGGCTTGCCATATTTTACCCATGTGAATATCATACATACTACTGTTGCAACTGCGGGAGCTACTGTTGTTGTAAGGAAGATAGAACCCAGCTGAGGACCTGTGGTTGCTGCTGCGCCGTTGAAGCCGTACCAGCCGAACCAGAGGATAAAGCAGCCGAGAGCGCCTATTGTAAGTGAATGACCGGGGATAGCGTTTACCTTTGTAACCTTGCCGTCCTTGTCGGTAACAAATTTGCCGATTCTGGGACCAAGTATCTTTGCGCCGATGAGAGCGGAGATACCGCCCACCATATGAATTGCGCAGGAGCCTGCAAAATCGTGGAAACCCATCTGAGCGAGCCAGCCGCCGCCCCATATCCAGTGCGCTTCAATGGGATAAATAAGACCGCTTATAACTCCCGAATAGATGCAGTAGGAAAGGAACTTGGTTCTTTCAGCCATTGCGCCCGAAACGATAGTCGCTGTGGTCGCACAGAACACAAGGTTGAAAACGAAATTTGACCAGTCGAAATTCTCATAGCTTGTGAAGATATCGAAGCCGGGCTTTCCGATAAGACCCATATAATCCTCACCGAGAAGAAGACTGAAACCGATAACGATGAACATCACAGTACCGATACAGAAATCCATCAGGTTTTTCATTATGATGTTTCCTGCGTTCTTGGCTCTTGTGAAGCCCGTTTCAACCATTGCGAAGCCTGCCTGCATAAAGAATACCAGTGCAGCGCCGATGAGGAACCAGATACCGAACACTTCGCCCAGAACGGACTCCTGAACGGTCATAAGTTCTTCTGTCATAAAAATCACCCTCCATTTTTTAAAACAAAAACGGCAATATAAAAAATGCAATTCCCTGAAAATAATCTTGCATTTTTTACAGCGCCGTTGCTGTTTTTCTATGGCTTTATTATACACTGTTATTTGAGTTTTGTCAAGAGCTTTTTGAAAATTTATGCAATAAATCATATTTATTCCTGCATTTTATATCCAATATTATTGTATTTTCACACTTTTATGATATTTTATGAATTTTATATTTTGATAAATTGCATATTTTAAAGTGATATCCTGCAAATTCCGACACACTGTGATATTTTATGCAAATATGGTGAAAAGAAGGATTTGTATTGCAAGCAAAACAAAACCGCCTTGCATTTTGGACAGAGCGGTTATATATACTATTACAGTCTTTTTTGTAGATTCTATCTGTTATTTCTTAATACCCGCAATATCCTTAATGACCTCCCCCGCAATTATAAGACCCACCACAGACGGAACAAAAGCCACCGACCCGGGTATCATTCTCTTTTTGCAGTCCTCTTCCTCGCAGTCGGAGGTGCCATTCGGAGTAACGGGTATCTCCTTTGAATAAACCACCTTGAGGTGCTTTATCCCCCTGCGGCGAAGCTCGTATCTCATTACCTTCGCAAGAGGGCATACGGAGGTCTTGTAAATATCCGCCACCTCAAAGGCTGTGGGATCAAGCTTGTTGCCGGCACCCATAGAGCTGATAATGGGAGTGCCGCATCTGTCCGCATTCATCACAAGCTCTATCTTGCCTGAAACGGTGTCAATGGCGTCCACAACATAGTCATACTCAGTAAAATCAAACTCGCCTGCAGTCTCGGGGGTATAGAAAACAGGGTACTTAACCACCTTGCATTCGGGAGCAATATCCTTAATACGAGCCTCAGCAGCGTCGGTCTTGAGCATTCCTACGGTGCTTTTCAGGGCAATTATCTGCCTGTTAAGATTTGTCAGGCTCACCCTGTCGCTGTCAATAAGGTCAATGGCTCCTACGCCGCTTCGGGCAAGAGCTTCCACCACATATCCGCCGACGCCGCCTACGCCGAAAACAGCCACACGAGCATTTTTAAGCCTTTCCATAGCCTCGCCGCCCAGAAGCAGCTCCGTTCTTGAAAATTCATTAAGCATTTTATCTCTTCCTTTGCTTTTACTTAAATAATAGTATACCATTCTTTTCGGAATTTTGTCAATATTATATATCGCCCTCTTGCATTTTATAAAATAAAATATGATATATACGCCTTTTCAATCAGCAATATGCACAAAAGCAATGTATAAATAATAACTTTTATAACAAATATTTGTATTGCGTTTAAAATTTATTAAAAAGGCTCTTGACAAAAAGGAATAAATAGGTTAGAATAAGGGAAAGCAAAGGTTATACCCTTTTGCTGTCAATGTGTTTTTTCACGGGGGCAATGCTATGACCGCTGAACGCAGCGAAAATAACGATAATCTGTGTGATGTGCTGTCAGAGCGTTCCGATGAGGAACTGGCAATGCTGTGCCGTGAAAACAAGGTTTGCGTTTCCTGCTACAGCGAACTTATCTACCGTTTTTTTCCTCTTATAAAGAACAAAGCGGCGGCTATATGTCCCGACCCTTCCGCTTATGACGATTTCATTCAGGAGGGTATGCTGGGGCTTTTGAGCGCAGTGAGAGGATTTAAGGACGATAAAAGCTCCAAGTTCTCGTCATTTGCCTATTCCTGCATTGTTAACCGTATGAAAACTGCGGCAGCAAAGCTCAGAGGGCAGCAGTTCGCCGAGGATAACAGTGATAATGAAGAGCCTGCAAGCACTCTCACTCCCGAAAGCATTATCATTCAAAGGGAGATCCTGAAAGAGCTTGAAAACACATTATCCCCTATGGAAAGGCGCTGCTTTCTGCTTCATCTCTCGGGGCTGACATTTGAGGAGATCGGAGCAAGGCTCGGCATTCCGGAAAAATCCGCTAAAAATGCCGCCGGAAGAGCGGGCGCAAAGCTTCGGGGAAAGCTCGTCGGAAACGATGAATAATTTACGTGCATATGAGCAATGCTCATCTGTATATATGCGGCCAAGTAGCTTAATCATTTAGAGCGTTGTTTATCAAAGGTGTCGGTGCGAGTCCGTCCTCAGGTCCAATCAAAATTTATTTAAGCGAGGGAAATTAAAATGTACGAAGACAAGACATTAGTATGCAAGGAGTGCGGACAGGAGTTCGTATTCACTGCGGGCGAGCAGGAATTTTACGCTGAAAAGGGCTTTGAGAACGAGCCTCAGAGATGCAAGAGCTGCCGCAGCGCACGCAAGAACGGCGCTAAGGGTGAAAGAGAAATGTTCGAGGCCACCTGTGCTTCCTGCGGCGGTGTAGCAAGAGTTCCTTTCAGACCCAGAGAGGATCGTCCCGTTTACTGCAGCGAGTGCTTCGCAAAGATGAAGGAAGAATAATTCCGAGGGACTTGATTTTTAAGTCTTCCCCGATCTGTCACCAAGCGGCAGATCGGGTTTTTCATTTTTATCGCTCAAAACTATTGACAATAAGGAAAAAATATTTTATAATAAACTTGTATAGGTGTCTCCTGATGTATGAACTATTAAGTGTGAAAGGCGGTGCTTCAAGTGAAAATACAAAATATTTTTCTGACTGTTATCACGGTCATATCAATGCTTTTCCTTTTCACAGGGTGTGCCGACTCCAATGACGTCTCTGCCGCAGAGGCAGGGAATGCGGAGCTTTCAAAGGACGAGCTTGTGTCCAAGGTGGACAATCTTGAAAGCCAGCTTGCCGAGCTGCAGACCGATGCGGCTCCTACTCTTATTCCCAAATCAAAGCTTGATTATCTGAACGGCTCCGATCTCCCCGAGGTAAGCGCCGCTGTCAGCGCCAAGGAAAGCGCTATGGCGGACACCCCTGCAACCATCACCATAAAGGGCGTGGAATACTCCACATCTCTCACCTCCCTTACTCTGAACAATATGGGGCTTACCAACGAGGATATCGCCGACCTGAAATATATGCTGAACCTCACCGAGCTTCACATCTATCAGAATAATATCAGCGACCTTACCCCCATAATGGGTCTTACAAATCTCCAGACTCTTTCCCTTTTCAAGAACAATATTTCCGATCTCACTCCCATTGCAGGGCTTACAAATCTTCGCACCCTCTATCTGCGTGACAATGAGATAAAGGACATTTCTCCCCTTAAAAATCTGGTAAATCTTACCAATCTTGACCTCTCCGACAACGAGATAACGAACATCTCCGCTCTTGAGGGAATGAAGGGTATGAGGCTTCTTAAATTAAACGACAACAAGATAAGCGATATTTCCCCTCTTGAGGGTATGGTGATGATGGACCGTCTCCATCTGCAGAACAACACTCTTACCGACATTTTCCCTCTGTGGCGTATGAGCGCTGTCACCGAAATATACATAAACGGCAATCAGATAACCGACATCACTCCCCTTGCGGAGCTTAAAACTCTGGGCTGGCTCAAGCTTTCCGACAATCCCATCAGCGACCTCAGCCCCGTTTACGAGCTTGACAGCCTGAAAAAGCTTTACATAATCAATATTGATCTCAAGCGCACATCGGACTTCAACGAGCTTGAATATCTTGAGACTCATCTCCCCGACTGCGTTATTGTGACAAATTAAAAAAATGTGACTCTGCCGTCTTTACAGAGTCACTTGATTTTTTCCGAAAGGATGTTATTTTATGGAAACCATTACCGTGAACGCCTCCGAAAAATATGACGTTATCATCGGCGGCGGACTGCTGAAAAACTGCGGTGAATACGTAAAGAAAGTCACTAAGGCTGAAAAGATAGCCCTCATTTCCGATGACAACGTAAGCGGGATTTATTCGGACAGGGTGAAAAAATCCCTCAGCGAAGCGGGATTTGAGGTTTGCAGCTTTGTATTTCCTCACGGCGAGGCTTCAAAATGCTCCGACACATTAAATAAGATATACGGTTTCCTTGCACAAAATCATTTCACAAGAACAGACTGCATAGCTGCCCTTGGCGGCGGCGTTACGGGCGATATGGCAGGCTACGCTTCTGCCACATATCTGAGAGGAATGGATTTCGTTCAGCTCCCCACCTCTCTGCTTGCACAGGTGGATTCCTCCGTTGGCGGAAAGACTGCCATCGACATTCCCGAGGGCAAAAATCTTGTGGGTGCCTTCAAGCAGCCCAAGCTCGTATTATGCGACACAGAAGCACTCAGAACTCTCCCCCGCGATTTTCTTATTGACGGAATGGGCGAGGTAGTTAAATATGGAATGATAAAATCAGCACCCCTTTTCGATATCCTTTTAAATCACGATATTGACAGCATATGGGAGGTTATGGAGGATATCATTGCCCGCTGCGTTTCAATAAAGCGTGACGTGGTGGAGGCGGACGAATTTGACAAGGGCGAGAGAATGCTCCTTAATTTCGGTCACACCCTCGGTCACTCCATTGAGCAGTATTACCATTACACAGGAATTTCCCACGGCAGAGCGGTTGCAAAGGGAATGGAAATGATAACCCGTCTTGCCGAGAGCAAAAATATGTGCAAAAACGGTCTTACAGACGAGCTTATGACCGCTCTCAGAAAATACTGCCTTGACATTACCGTTGAACCCGAAGCAAAGGACCTTGGCGGTGCCTGCCTTAATGACAAAAAGAGAGCGGGCGGCAGCATCAGCGTTATTATCTGCTCGGATATCGGCGTTTCCTCGGCAGTAAAAATGACAGTTGATGATTTTGAAAGCTTCTTAAAGTAAAATTTCCTTGAAAGCAGGTCTCTTATGGACGTTAAGATCTACCCCTCAAAGCTTATCGGAACGGTAAGCGCCCCCTCCTCGAAAAGCTATTCCCACCGTATGATAATAGCCGCCGCCCTTGCGGACGGTGTGTCGGAGATATCAAATGTTACCGACTCCAATGACATTACTGTCACATCTCAGGCAATGGAGGCTCTCGGTGCAAACGTGCTTTCCGACAGCGGCACATACACTGTCAGAGGAATAAAAAATCCAGCCGAAAAAGCCGAAATCGACTGCGGCGAAAGCGGCTCAACTCTCAGATTTATCATACCCGTTGCGGCAGCTCTGGGAACTACGACGACCTTAATCGGTCACGCAAAGCTCCCCCAGAGACCCATCACCCCTTACACAAGAGAATTCCCCTCAAAGGGCGTTACATTTGAGCCTAAGAGCGGTCTGCCCATTACCCTGACGGGAAAGCTTAGAGCAGGCGAATACAACCTTGAGGGAGATGTTTCATCTCAGTTTATAACAGGTCTTATGCTTGCGCTGCCTATGTGTGAGGAGGACTCGGTGATAAAGCTCACCTCCCCTCTCCAGTCAAAGCCCTATGCGGATATGACCATTGCGGCGCTGAAAAAATTCGGCATTGATATAAGAGAGATGTCTTTAAGCGGTCTGCCCATTTATCTTATCAAGGGCGGTCAGAAATACAAGCCCTGCCGCACAGCAGTTGAGGGCGATTATTCGCAGGCGGCGTTCTTCTTCACCGCAAATGCTCTCGGCTCGGAGGTAAAGGTCACAAATCTTGACACAAATTCTGTTCAGGGCGACAAGGCGATACTTGACATTATCGCTTCCTGCGGCGATGATATGAAACCATTCACCGCCGATGTTGCCGATATTCCCGACCTCGTTCCCATTCTTGCGGTCTTAGGCTCATTTACAAAGGGAACATCAAAAATCGTTAATGCGGCAAGGTTAAAGCTCAAGGAAAGCGACCGACTCACCTGCGTGGCAAACGCACTTAACGCCATAGGCGGCAAAGTCACCGCAGGAGACGATTTCCTCACAATGGAGCATATTGATACATTCACAGGCGGTGAGGTTGATTCCTGCAAGGATCACCGTATCGTAATGGCAGCAGCCATTGCCGCTACAGCATCGAATGCCCCCGTTATCATTCACGGTGCGGAGGACGTTAAAAAAAGCTATCCCCGATTCTTTGAAGACTTCAAGTCGCTCGGCGGACAGTTTGAAATATTGTAAGCCGTTTGAAAAGGAAGGAGAAACTAACCGATGTCCTCATTTTGGAACCACAATATCAGCATTTCCCTTTTCGGGGAATCCCACGGTCCTGCTATTGGCGTGACCATTGACAATCTTCCCCCCGGGGAATATATCGACTTAGAGCAGCTCAAGGAGTTTATGGCTCGCCGTGCGCCCCGCAATGATGCAACCTCCACCCACCGCAAGGAGGCGGATATGCCAAGCATTATGTCGGGAATGCTGGGTAACCGCACCACGGGCACTCCCCTTATGGCGCTCATTCAGAACACCGACCAGCATTCCAATGACTATAAAAACGTGTCCCACCTTGCCCGTCCTGGTCACGCCGATTATACGGGTGCTGTACGTTACAGAGGATTTAACGATGTAAGAGGCGGCGGTCACTTCTCGGGCAGACTTACTGCTCCTATCGTGTTCGCAGGAGCAGTCTGCGGTCAGATACTTGAGCGCAGGAGCATTTACACAGGCGCTCACATCGCTCAGGTACACAACATCAAGGATACCATGTTCGACCCCTGCAATATTGACAGGGAGACGATCATCAATATCCGTCACAAGAAAATTCCCGTTATAAACGACAAAAAGGGCACTGCTATGTACAACGACATTGCCAAGGCAAGAGAATGTCTTGACAGCGTGGGCGGTATCGTGGAATGTGCCATTACGAACGTTCCTGCGGGCATAGGCTCACCTATGTTCGAGGGACTTGAAAACACCATTGCACAGCTGGTTTTCGGTATCCCTGCGGTAAAGGGAATCGAGTTCGGAGCAGGCTTCAATGCTTCAAAAATGCTGGGAAGTCAGAATAATGACGACTTCTACGTTGACGACCACGGTCACGTCAAGACAAAGACCAATAATCACGGCGGTATTCTCGGAGGAATTTCCAGCGGTATGCCCATAATTTTCAGAGTGGCATTCAAGCCCACTCCCTCCATCGCCCAGCCTCAGGACACCATTGACTATTCAAATCTCACAAATTCCACCATTGAGATCAAGGGCAGACACGATCCCTGCGTTGTGCTGAGAGCGGTGCCTGTAGTGGAGGCGGCGGCGAATATCGCAATACTTTCGCATATGCTGGATTACCCCAACTTCTGAAAGGGTAAGGATAGCACAGAGGAAAAAGGAGAAAAGGAAAATGTCGGGTCAGCAGATGACAAGCCCGGAGCTTAACTCCGTTCACAGCGTTAAAATTCTGCTGTGCTATATTTTAGAAAAGCTAAGCCGCCCCGTTACCGAGGAGCAGCTGAGACTCATTTCGGAAGACAGCGGCGTTATAAACTACTTTTACTATTCCGACGCCCTGACAGAGCTTACCGAAAACGGCTCTGTCATTTTGGAAAATGGGAGCATTGTGCTTACCGAAAAGGGCAGGCTGGGCTCGGAATATTTCAACCGCTACATTCCCCTTGTTTTCAGAAAAAAGCTTCTGAAAGCGGCGTTCGGGTTCTTCATACGTGAGCAGAACGAGGATATGTGCTCCTGCACCGTCTCCGAGACCGACAACGGGTGCAGGGTAAGCTTTGTCCTCTCAGACGGCGGCAGAGAGCTTATAAATATGAGCTTTTTTGCTCCCGATATGTCTCAGGGCGAGCTTATCGCAGAAAGGATAAGGTCAAATCCTGCAGGCGCATACAAAAAAATACTGGGCTTTCTTCTTGATAATTCAGAGGAAGAAATAGACGTTGAAAAATACCTTTAATGAAAGGAAGATCACTATGACTGTCAGCGAAAACACACTTGAAAAGCTCTACGGAGCAAATGCAGTTTCCATGCAGAAAAGCAGATATGAAGCCGCTCTTAAAAGCTTTGAAGAGATTTACGGAAAGCAGGACAATATCAGGCTCTTTTCCGCTCCCGGAAGAACCGAGGTAGGCGGAAACCACACCGACCACAACAGAGGCTGCGTTATGGCGGCAGCGGTGGGACTTGATGTTATCGCCGTTGTTTCCCCCTGCGAGGGAAATGTTATTTCGGTAAAATCCGAGGGCTTCCCCGAGGACGTAGTGGACATCTCCGACCTTTCCGTAAAGGAAAACGAGAAAAACTCCTCCGCTTCCCTTATAAGAGGAGTTGCGGCAGGCTTTAAGAATGCAGGTCTCAAGGTATGTGGCTTTAAGGCATATACAACATCAAATGTGCTCAAGGGAAGCGGTCTTTCCTCTTCGGCGGCATTTGAGGTGCTTATCGGTACAATATTCTCCTATCTCTGCAACGAGGGAAGCGTTTCGGCAGTGAAGATAGCACAGATAGCTCAATATGCCGAGAATGTTTATTTCGGCAAGCCTTCGGGACTTATGGATCAGATGGCTTCATCGGTTGGCGGATTTATAACCATTGATTTCAAGGACACCAAAGATCCCATTATCGACGCGATATCCTATGATTTTGCGTCCTCGGGCTACACTCTCTGCATTGTGGACACCAAGGGAAATCACGCCGACCTTACCCCCGAATATGCGGCTATTCCCGCAGAAATGAAATCAGTTGCAAAATTCTTCGGAAAGTCGGAGCTTCGTGATATCACAAAGAAGCAGCTTCTTGATAATATTGCGGAAGTCCGCAAGGCTTGCGGCGACAGAGCTGTGGCAAGAGCATTCCACTTCTTTGACGATAACGAAAGAGTGGGAAAGGAAGCGGCGGCACTCAGAAGCGGCGATATTGACGGATTTTTAAAGCTTGTAAGCGAAAGCGGAAACAGCTCCTTCAAATATCTTCAGAATGTTTTCGCTGTGAAAAATCCCTCAGAGCAGGGACTTGTTATGGGTCTGTACATATCCGAAGATCTGCTTCGGGGCAGAGGCGCTGTGAGAGTTCACGGCGGCGGATTTGCAGGCACTATCCAGGCATTCGTTCCCCACGATCTGCTTGATACATATTCCGAAGCAATGGAGAAGGTTTTCGGAAAGGGCAGCTGCTACAAGCTGTATATCCGTCCCGTTGGCGGAACAGAAGTAAAGTAAAAATATGCGGTCTGCATTTCAAACCGAATGCAGACCGTTTTTTTATAATTCAAAAATGATCCCTATCACCATCAGCGCTGTCAGAATAAGCGACACCGCCATTCCAACAAATGAAAGCACCTTCATCTTTTTTGAACCTATCCTATCGGCATTTTTCACTGCAAAGAATGCCACTATAAATCCGAACAGCGGCGGAAAGGACAAATACGTGAGCAAAAGCGAATTTATATATTCACGATTTTTTTCCGACGAGTCCACCTCGACAATTTTTAACTTTATCTCCCGTCCACTTTCGTCTGCGTCATCTTTGAGAAGATAATCGGCAGAGCATTCAAACAGCTTGCTGAGTGCTATTATTTTTTCCGTCTCGGGATATGTCAAGTCGGTCTCCCATTTTGATACGGACTGCCTTGATACGTTAAGTATCTCTGCAAGCTGCTCCTGGGTGTAATTGTTCTCTTTTCTGAGCTTGGAAATTTTTTCGCCTATGGTCATAAATAACGCCTCCTGAAATTTTATTGTACTCTTATCATACCATATTCTCGGGAAATGGCTATAAATCGGGACGTTCTTTTTGCAAACCACAGGTTGCACAGGGTATTTTCAGGTAATTTTCTGAGTTAATTTACAGTATTTTCCACTTTATCAACAGGACTGACGCTTTTTAAAAAGCTGTCGCTGTCATATGTATAAACAGTGAGAACAATATCCGTGCGAACCATTGAGCCGATAAGCCCCGAGGAATATGCGCCGTATTGGGACAGCGGCTTAAATGTCACCGAGCGGACGGAAACGCCCTCGGTTTCGTTTAGGAAATCCACATATCTCAGGGAACCGTTGAATGAGCCTTCAAAGGAAAGCTCTGCATCAATGGGGACAATATAGCTTGAGTAATCAAAGGCATAGTCCTCCACCTGCTTGTTGCCTGTGAAATTGTACGGGATAAGGGAACCGCTTTCGCTGTCGCTCATATTGAGAGAAACGGGCGACAAATTCATATTAAGAAGCCTGTCAGTAAGCAGTTCATCAACAGACTCATAGTCCCCTGCCCTGCAAAAGCCCGAAAAGGAAGCGTTATAGTCTGCCTCAGCTCTCTCGTAGCTTTTCTTAGATTTATCGTACTCTTCGCTGCGTGAGATGACAACGCTCGCCTCATCTGAGCATTTGTTAAGCTCGTGGCGAAGGGAGCTTACCCTCTCCGCCATTGGAGAAATAAGCAATAGGTATGACGCCGAAGCCGCCGCCAGCAGCGCTCCGAAATATATCAGCTTTTTGTCGCTGCCTGTAAGTGCCATATTACCACTCCTTATCGGTTTTTCACCGATTCGTTTATATATCCGTAAAAGCTTGAATCATCGTAAACAGGACGACGCTTCATCACCGCTTCAACAGTGTACGAACCGTCCGCCCTTTCGGAATATCCGCTGTATGTGACCTGACTGAAAAGCTCTGTTGCCTTGAGCCTTCTCACATAATCGGGAATATTGCTCACATTTCTCACCTGTAAGGTGAATATCATACTGCCCTCGCTCTGGGTGCAGGAAATATCCGTAACGCTCATATCGGGAGACGAGCAGGCTATGACCGTTTCAATCTCGCTTGTGCCGATAACGGGATATGACTCTCTTATCAGCTTGAAAAGAGCCACCCTGTCGGTCTCGGTACGGAATATTTTCGCACCCGAGGCATACTCCTCCGCTGCTCTTGCCGTATCTCTTCTCTCCTCGGCTGCAGCACGCTGCAGTGCTATCTGCTCTGTAAGTGACCTTTCCTGAATTTTAAGAGAAAAGGCAGAACCGATTATGAGCAAAGCAATTCCCAGCGCCGGGAAAAAGGCAGCGGCAAATTCTCTCCTGCGCCGCTTCTTTTTCGGGTCCTCAAGATATTTTAAATAAAAATTCAGTTCGTGATGTTTAAGCGATCTCATATTATTGCTACCATCTTTCCTGCAAAGTGACCCGCCTGTCATAATGAAATGAGATTTCCAAGACAGTAAATATAATCAGACATTGACTCTGCGTCCTCTGCAATGAAGCCGTTTCCTTTTCCTGTGATACAGCCGGCAGGTATGGGCAGATCGGATATTTTCAGACCTTCAAAGGCTGCCTCGGCGGCGTGAAATACCTCGGCGTGGTCATCTCCGAGACCGCAGAAGAAAATATCCCGAAGCTCAGTACCATACCTCTGAGCCTTATGAAACTGTATCATAGAAGAAACTGCCCCGCATATTTCCTCGGCGTATTCCCGTGTGCCGCTCTCGGAAAAAAGACGCACCCTGTTTGAAAAGCTGTATTTGCCGTTTACAAAAAGCAGCAGCAGGAGCACGTTGCCGTCGGCACAGGCAAGGATACAGTTTTTTCCCTCTGCCGCTTTTGTAAACTTCATATAGCTGATACAGCAGTTCTGAGCGGTGTTTATGGACTTTATCCTGCCCTTTATCTCGGAAAAAAGGTCAACATAGCTGCCTATGAACTCCCGTCCTGCGGCATAGGCGAAAACAGAAGCTCCCCCCTCCGCAAGAGCAGGCTCGTCCACAGCGTAGTCGATAAGCAGCTCATCGGCATTTTCCACATCAGAAAACTCTCCTCTGATAATGCTCAGAAGATTTTTTTCGCTTGTGACGGGCACTGTCATTGGCTTTAACAGAACTGCTCCCCCGTCCACAGTGAGCCTTATATTCTTTTTCGGGAGCATATTATGCTTCCATGTTTCGGCAAGAGCTTTTTTCAAGGCTCTGTCATTGGTTATAACGCCGCCGATAATGGCGTCACGCTCGGTGGGAACGGTAATGAGCCGTTTCAGTACGATGGTGCCCTTTGAAAAGCTGCCCATTGCGATACGGATCCCGCCGGGAGAAAAATAAACCGATATATCCATTTTAACGCTCAGTCCTTTTATAAGTCAGATTGCAAGATAAAGCTCGTAAACAGGCAGCATTACCGCCGCAAATATCAGCAGTATCAGAAAGGCTGCAGAGCCGAATATCACACGCTCAGCAAATTCGGAAAGCTTCTTTACCGCCTGTTCCGACTCGTGTTCCAAAGCCTCAGCCGCCGCGGAAAGCATATCTCCCAGTCTGCCCGATTCCTCACCTGCAAGAACGGCGGATCTGAGCCTTCCGTCAAATCCGTCGGCGCTTTCAAATGCAGCACGGACAGTGCTTCCCCTTCTTATAGCCTTTATCGCTTCGTCCACCTGCTTTTCCATATATATGCTTCCCATATCCTCCTTGGCAGCGGAGCAGGCAGATATTACCGACAGTCCTCCGATGTACATTGCCGAAAAGGTACGGCAGAAGCGCGATGTGTATATCACACGAAAAAGCCTGCCTGCTTTTTTCATTGTAACAAGCCGCTTTGAAATATACATCTCCACCGACGGAATGGCAATGGTGAGCCTTATGACAGCTGCCGCTCCCCCTATCACAAGCAGTGCATACAGCCATCTGTCCCTCAGAAAGCCGCTTATATGCCACAGAAACGCCGTAAAGGGCGGGATCTCCTCTCCGCCGTAGATCTCTGCAAACACAGGTATCACAAATATGAGAGCCGCAAAAAGCAGCAGCACAAGAAGTCCCAGAAGTGCCAAAGGAAACGCAAGACGGCTCTGAAAGCCTTCCCTGCTCTTTTCGTCCTTTTCATAATGCTCCGAAAGTCTGATGCACGCCTCGGCAACAGTGCCGTTTTCCTCGGCGGCGGCTATCATTCGGCAGGCAGCCTTCGGAAATGCACCGCCTGTGTAGGTCATAGCCTCCGACAATGACGCGCCCAGCTTTATGCTTTGGTAAATGCACCTTACCGCAAGCTGCATATTTTCGCTCATTTCCTCTTTAAGCATTATGCCGAGAACGGAGGTGAGGGTCAGTCCCGCGGAGAGCATTGAGCCTGTCTGACGGCAGAAATCAATAAGCTCCGCCGAGCTGAGCAGCTTTGATGAATGCTTTTCGGCGGTTTCCGTGAAGCTTACGAGAAAAAGCTGCTCCTCTCTGAGCGCTTCTCTAAGCTTACTTTCATCGGCGGCTTCAAGCCTTCCGTTTACAGCTCTGCCGTTCAGTGCGGCAGCCTTGTATTTATAGGTAGGCATAAAAGCTCCTTTCCCACCGATGAACATTTTACAATTTACGGCGTTTTTTACATAAATTTCTGAGTATAATTTTACCACATTCCCCATAAATCGTCAATACCCTTGAATAAACTTCGGTTTATTTTACACATTTTTGCAAAATATTTTGATTTTCTCATAAAATTTGTATCTGCATATTGAATTTTGTACAAAAATAAATTATAATAAAACTATATTAAAATTTTCAAAAAAGGGAGTGCCGTAAATGAGCAAAATTATCCCCATAGGCGAGGTCCTCAAGGAGTACGGCTATATTACAGAAGAACAGCTCTCTCAGGCTCTTGTGGAACAAAAAAAGGACGGAAAACGCCGTCTGGGTACGGTACTGCTGGATATGGGCTTCGTTACCGAGGGGCAGATACTTGACGCTATGGGAAAAAAGCTTGGCTGCAAGGTCATTGATCTTGATGCCACAAAGGTCAATTCCAAGGTGGTGGGCAAGCTTCCCAGACAGCTTGCGGAAAAATACTGCGCTCTCGTTATCGACTCTGCAGGCGGCAAGCTCATTGTGGCTGTCAGCGACCCCTTAAATCTCTATGCTATCGAAGATATCCGTCAGATAACAGGCGCTCAGCTTGAGATAGTCCTTGCAGAGTCCGACCAGATAAAAAGAGCCATTGACTACAATTATACCGATGTGAACGCCCGTTCGGCGGCTATGGCTGCCGACAAGCTCCCCGATGCTTCTTATATCCCGCGGGGAGGTGTGTTTGAGGATTTTGAGACAGACAGCGATGTCCCCGTGGTCAAGCTTATCAACAGTCTGCTTGTGAAAGCCTGCTCCTCGGGGGCAAGCGATGTTCACATCGAGCCTTTTGAAAAAAGCACCTCGGTCCGTATGAGAATTGACGGGGTTGTGCTTGATTATGTGGATATATCCGCCACTGTTCACGCCGCTCTTATCTCAAGGCTAAAAATTATGTCAAATCTTGACATTGCCGAAAAGAGACTTCCTCAGGAGGGTCATTTCAAGACTGTTATCGAGGGGTATATGATGAACGTCAGAGTTTCGGTGATACCTACGGTTTTTGGTGAAAAGGCGGCGCTGAGATTTCTCTCCAACGAAATTGTTTCCGACAACAGCGGACGGTTCGGTATGTCCGATGAGAACAGCGAAAAATTCCTTGAAATGCTCCGCTCTCCGGGCGGAATGATATACATAACAGGTCCCTCGGGTTCGGGCAAGACCACCACTCTTTATATGGCTCTCGAGTATCTTGCAAAGCAGCAGGTAAACATTTCCACCATTGAGGACCCGGTGGAGAGAGCTATCCCGAGAGTTAATCAGATGCAGGTGAATAATCAGGCGGGGCTTACCTTTGAAAAGGGTCTGAGAGCCCTTCTGAGACAGGACCCCGACATTATTATGCTGGGAGAGACCCGTGACGAGGAGACCGCTCAGATATCCGTAAGAGCAGCTGTCTCTGGTCATCTTGTACTGTCCACCCTGCACACAAATGACGCTGTGACCTCGATCATAAGACTTCGTGAAATGGGTATTCCCGAGTATATGATATCCGCTACGTTGGTAGGCGTGGTGGCTCAGCGGCTGGTGCGCAGGATATGCTCCAACTGCGGCTATTACGACACCCCCACCAAGGAGGAGCTTGCGGCACTCGGAGGCAGAGAAGTTCTCAAAATACGCCGCAGCCGCGGCTGCAGCCAGTGCAACAACTCCGGCTACAAGGGCAGGACTTCCATTCACGAAATAATTACGGTGGACAGCGAAATTCGCCGTATGATAACCGATAACGCCCCGAGAGAGGAAATTGAGGAGTACGCCATAAACGTTCAGGGTATGAAGCCACTTAAAGAAAGTGCCGCTGAGCTTGTAAGTCTGGGCATTACATCGGTGGAGGAACTTCTGAGGGTGACTTATTCGGTGGACTGATAATTACTTTACATATTTTTTCATCATCTGAAAGGACATACAGTATATGAGAAAAAAGACTGTGCTTATTACCGTTATCGCCGCTATTATCGTGCTTATTGCCGCAGGGATTTTTATATTGCTGCCGAGGTTACAAATCAAAAGCTTTGCGGAGGAATACATTTTCCCCTTTTTGGAGCTTACACCCCAAAACGGCGGATATTTCGAGGATTACGGTGCTAAGATAAGCTCGGGGACGCAGGTGCAGAACGAAATCTTCTGTCTGACGCTGCCCGAAGGCTACATTTACGATGGGGACGGGAAATATTCAAACGGAGTGGGTAAATTTGTCGAAGTTTCGTCCGAGTCTCCCGAACTGCCCGACACCCTTGATACGATTGATTTGAATGAGTTTTTTGATGTGAAGCTTCCCGAAAGGAATGACCTTTCCGAGGCGTACAGAGCAGTGGGCGCAGGAGGCGGCGACACGGTCTATGGCTCTCTCAAGAGCGCTGTTCTCCTTGAAAAATCGGATTACAGTTTCTGGGATATTGACAAGGCTCTTGCCTTCTGCAAGCTTGCCGCTTTGGGTGAAATATATTTCGGCGGCGGCGAGGGAGAGGAAAATTTAGTTTATGAACGTAGAAACGTGAAGGGTATTGTTTCCATAAATGAGGTTCGGATTTACAAAAACGACGGGGAAAACTATGATACTTGTTACAGCGTATTATTTATGTTCTTTAATGAAAACGACCTCGACACACCTTATTTTCTGAATATGACGGTTCGCTCACCCGAAAATGCTTTCGGCGTTTTTAACTCGGTTGAATTTAATTAAACAGCAATGCCTGCTGCGATTTGCACTTAACATACCGCAGCAGGCTTGAATTATTTGTTCTGTTTTTTTAAAAAAGACTTGACAATTCAAAACAATTGTGCTATAATATATTTGCAAGGAACATTCATTCGAGTTCAATTTCCGTCTCACAAGGGTACATTGCCCTGTTTCTGTTGTATACGTGGGGAATAAATTCACCGCTGTCGGTCAGTGACTTTATTTCGGCGGGCGTGCAAAGTCTGAAATCGCAGGTCTCCCCCTCCTGAAGTCTGATATCCTTTTCCGAAAAGTCCCCTCGAAAAAGATAAAAAAGGTGAATGGCATTGCCGCCGAATTTTCCCCGTCTAACTATCTCGCCCCGATATTCAAGGCTTTCGGGGGCGGCGAAAAGTCCCGTTTCCTCATAAAGCTCCCTTACTGCGGCTTCAAGGGGTGTTTCTCCGGATATTACCGAACCGCCCGTGGTCTCCCACATTCCGCCAAAATTCTTTTCCGGGCTTCGCTTGGTGATAAGTATTTTTCCATCAAGGTTTACAGGCAGGACATTTGCCACGATATGGAATTTTCCATCGGAAAGAGGTTTTCCTCTTTCGTGTATCTCGCCTAAGGGTTCACGGCGTTCATTGTAAAGGTCGAAATATTCGGGCATTGATCTCAGCTCCTTAAATATTTTTGAAGGTGTTCCGTAAGCTTTTCTTCATTCTTTTCAAGCCACCTGAGAAGGGCGGTGGAAAACTCTGCTTGTCTGAGATATATCACGCTGTTGCGGGCATTCGAGGCGTAATACTGAGCATAATAATCGCATACCGCAAGCTGATAATAAAACAGTTTTACCGACATTTTTATATCATACTCATTAAGCTCCCCAAAGGAAAGATAATGAGAAAAATAATTCCGAAGTCCCTCGGGAGATATCTCTCCCCGGGCGCACTCGGGTGCGGCATAGACATAGGAACGGACTATTTCCCATACGGCAGGGTGATTGCAGGCTGTTGTCCAGTCGATTACAGCGTTTATCTTATTCTCGGAGCAGATGAGCTGGCTGATGAAATAATCGCCGTGAGTTGGTGTCAGGGTGAGCCTGTGAAGGTCAAAGGTGAAGCTCGGGAAACGCTTTATCATTTGGATACGGTATCTCAGGTCACAGACTGTTTTTTCATCGCCGCGCGCTTCGGCGGTCCTGAGAGTGCTTTCATAGGAGCTGAGGGCTTTTTCGGGCGTCATATATCTGAAAAAATCCTCTCCTATACCCGCTTTCAGTCCGCTGTAATCTTTCAGAGCGGCGTGTATTCTGCCCAGAGTTTCCGCCGAGTCCAGAAGAATGGAGGGAGGGGCGCTGTTCCAATCGAAAACCTGTCCCGAAATGTATTCCTGAACGTGAAAGAGCCGCCCGTTCTCATCGGTGCTGATATATTCACCGTTTCTGTTCTTTATAAACTGACAGACGCTTATCCCCTTATTCAGAAGATATTCGCAAAGGGCAGGCTCGGCGCAGGGGTCGTTCATCTCGCTTACCGACGGAAATTTTACAACGAATTTTCCCTCTTCGCAGTCTGCGAAAAAGGTTTCGGAGCCTGCACCGTTTGCTGAGCGCTCAAGTGCTGTTACGTTAATGCCGTACAATTTTTTCAGAAGCTTATCCATATCTTTTCTCAAGCTCCTCTATAGTAGGCTGAACCTTTTCAAGGCTGTATCTCGTACCGTCGGGAGTTCGGGTTATGAAACGGTGAGTGAAAAGCTCCCTGCGGAGGGTGGCGGGGTCATTGAAGCTGTGCCACCTGTTAAGAAGCTCATTTATCTCCTTTTCCGAATATATCCTGTCCGCCTCTATTTTCCCAGACAGATAGATAAGCGCGTAAAGCTTCATCTTCCGCTTGGCGGGATAGGCGGTCAGCACGCCGTTTTCATCAAGAAAGCTTTTTAGTATTTCGGTCATTTTTTAGTCTCCTTTTTCTGTCACAAGCTCCGTCCATGCGGGGAAAAAGCCTGCCTTTACCGCTGTTTTCTGAGAGGCGATATGGGAGACTGAGGTGCCGTAAAAGGGCAGCTTGCCAAGCTCAAGCACCTTGTTTTTTATAAGTGTCACAAGAGCGGCTCCTATGCCCTTTCCGCGATGGTCGGGCAGGACGTTTATGCCTATCTGATACATATATGGGCTGTCCGCACTGGCTCCTGCCATTCCTATGATCTCCCCGTTTTTTACGGCGGCTATTCCCAAGACATCGGGAGCGTCCTCACAGAACGCAAAGGCTTCGTCAAACCGGTCATCATCACGAAACTGCTCTATTTCCTTTTGGGTATAATAAACAGTCTCAAAATCACAGGGCGGCAGAGGTGTTATTTCCTCGGAAATGTAAAAAGGGTGGAGCCGGTCTATTTTATAGCCGAATGCCCGGACCGTTTTTTCAAGCTCAAAGATCGTCTGAAACTCCATAAACCAAGCGCCGTCCCACTTGCTGTATTTTTCACGGCACTGAGACACGATATCCTCCCTGCCTGTAACGAGTATCTTTCCGTTTACGGCGCATATTTTTAAAAAGCACCCGCTTTTTTCCTGAAATTTTCTCCTTCCTTCAAGGGGAGAACAGACAGTGAAAATATTTTCTCTGCCGCATACCTCCTCGGGAGTGCAGCAATAATCCTTTGAAAGCTGAAGCTGAAGGGTCTTGTTCATTACAAATGTCTCCTTTCATATCGGATAAGTCAGCCGATGTATTTCTCCATAAGGAAAAAATCTCCCTTGCGCCATTTTACTGTTCTCGTTTTTTTAAAGCCAAGCTTTTCGTAAAGACGGAGTGCGTATGGGTTTTCGGTGAAAACATCGAGGCGGATAACACTTATCCCCTGCTTTTGAAGCTCGTTTTCAATATGTGAAACGGTTTTGGCGGCTATTCCCTTATGCTGAAATCCGGGGCTGACGCATAGGCGGTGGATAACAGCAAAGGGCTCATTCGGGTACTGCCAGCTGCCGTTTTTATATTCGTCGTCACAGCTTCGGTTCAGGGAATAGATAACGGCTATCCTGTCTTCCACAGTTCCCACATATTGATCGCCCACCGAAATATCCTCAGAAAAATCTTCGGCTGTGGGGTATAATTCGTCCCATTGATGTATGCCGATTTTTTCCATTTCAAGCACTGCCGAGCTTACAAGTCCGCTTATTTCGGGCAAGTCACTCATTTCGGCGGGGCGGTATATTATGTTACTCATTTTCTCACGACCTTTTAACTAATGTGATTAGTATAACATACATTTCTGCGATTGTCAAGAAAAATACCTTGAAGAACAGAAAGCTTTTCTCAACTGTTAAATTTTATAGAAAATGTACAAATCCTCTTGACAAATTTTGCAGATGAGTGTAAAATAAAAGGGTAAGTGTTCGGTTGTTTACAACGGACTTAATCGGGTCATCCCGAGAAAGAATATCGGAGGAAAGAATTATGCAGAAGGCTATTGGCGTTTTAACAAGCGGAGGAGACGCTCCGGGAATGAATGCGGCTGTCAGAGCCGTTACAAGAGCCGCTATCAGCAAGGGATACCGTGTTATCGGCATTCAGAGAGGATATAACGGACTTCTGAACGGCGAGTGCGAGGAACTCAGCTGCCGTGACGTTTCCGACATTATCCAGCGCGGAGGTACAATTCTCTACACTGCAAGATGCAAGGAATTTATGCAGGAGGAATACGTTAAGAAGGCTGCCGAAAAGTGCAGGGAGCTTAATATGGAGGGTCTCGTTGTTATTGGCGGCGACGGATCGTTCAGAGGAGCTGCAGACCTTTCAAGGATCGGCGGGATCCGCTGCGTAGGTCTCCCCGGAACCATCGACAACGATATCCAGTGCACAGAATATACTATTGGCTATGATACTGCTATGAATACCGCTCTCGAGATGATCGACAAGCTGAGAGACACCAGCCAGTCCCACGACAGATGCTCTGTTGTTGAGGTAATGGGCAGACACGCAGGCTGGATAGCTCTTAACGTTGCCATCGCTTCGGGCGCTATTGCTTGCGTAACACCCGAAATGCCCTATGATATAAATGCTATTGCTGACAAGATTATCAAGGCTCACGAAAATCAGAAGGAACACTTTATCGTTGTAGTTGCCGAGGGTGTTGAAAACTCCGAGGGCATTACAAAGCAGATAAAGGAGCTTACAGGCATTGAGACCAGACTTACTGTTCTCGGTCATGTTCAGAGAGGCGGTATGCCCACTGTAAGAGACAGAGTTGCCGCAAGCCAGATGGGCTATCACGCTGTTGAGCTTATCGACAGAGGCGTTACCAACAGAGTTGTCGGCATGAAGGACAACAAGATCATTGATGTTGACATTCAGGAGGCTCTGGCAATGAAGAAGCCCTTCGATACAGAGCTTTACAGAGTCTGCAACGAGATAACATTCTAAAAAATCATCCGCATTACAGAGTAGGCGGCTGTGCGTATAGTGTCCCGACGACGGGGAGTTGCGTCGGGAACGAAATGCTTTGAAGCTTTCAAAGCTGCGGTACAGCCTCCGCATCCCGCTGAATGCATTATAAAAAGAGGCTTTTCATTCTCTTTAAATAATGCAGTTGGCAAGTTGTTTTTGCATTATTTTATGGAGGTCATATAATGAAAAGCTTTTTTAATTTATTTATCGATTCGGCAAAGTCCCTGAAAAATCTCAGAACACTCGCTACCACAGGTATGCTGCTTGCAATGGCGATCGCAATACGTTCCCTTGCAATTCAGGTAACACCCGATCTGCGTATCGTGTTTACCTGCATACCCATCAGCCTCATAGGTCTGCTGTACGGACCCGTTGTCTGCGGAATGTCTACCTTTGCACTTGATATCATAGGCTTTCTTATCGACAATAAATCCGCCCGGGGCTACAGCATCGAGCTTGCAATGGTGGTCATTCTTTCTGGTATTCTTTACGGCATTTTCCTCTACAAGCAGACCATAAAGCCCCAGTGGAGCGACCTTTTACGAGTGGCTCTTGCGAGATTTTTCGTGATCTTCATCTGCAATATCTGTCTCAATTCCTATTTCCTGTACACTCTCTATGTAAATCCCGGCTTCACCCTTCTCGGCGCCACCGAGGATATGAGAAACGCCTTCGGGGTATGGATAACTCCCAGAGTTGTGAAAAATCTGGCGCAGTTCCCTGTGGATTTTGTCCTGCTTTCGGCGGTCATTCCAGCGGCGCAGGCGGCATATACAAAGGTGAGGGCACAGTACAGCAGGAATGACAGAAAGATCACTGAAAGGTAACTCTATAAAAATCAAAGAATTTCATACCCGAGTTTTGTTTTCGGGAATATCGTGCCGAAAACAAAACTCTGTTGAAAGGAAATGAATAACAAAATGATAAAGGTTGGTTTCATCGGAACGGGCAATATGGGCGGAGCCATAATCCGCGGCATACTTTCCCAGTATGGAGATAATGCGGAAATATGGGCATACGACCCCGACAAGGCAAAGCTTTCCGAGCTTGAAAAGGCGGGAGTTAAGGCTGCTTCCGCCGAGTGCGAGGTCTGTGATAAGTGCAAGTATGTATTTCTCGCCATAAAGCCTCAGATGTTTGATTCTGTTCTCCCGAAGCTTGCGCCTTCGGTGACGGAGGATAACGTTATCGTCTCCATCGCTGCAGGCATTACCGAGGAATATATTGCAAAAATGACCATTGAAAATGTCCGCGCGGTCATTGTTATGCCAAACACGCCCTTCCTTTTAGGCGAGGGGGCAACTGCTCTTGCTAAGGGAAAATTTACCTCTGATGAGGAATTCGGTGTGGTGATGGACATCTTCTCCACAGGCGGCATCGCAAAGGTGGTTCCTATGGACAAGATGAAGGAAATAATAGCAATAAACGGCAGCTCTCCTGCATTTATTTATCTGTACGCAAAGGGCTTTGTTCAGTACGCCGAAAGCGTGGGAATTGACGGAAACACCGCTCTCGAGCTTTTTGCAAAGTCACTTATCGGCTCTGCTAAAATGCTTACAGACTCGGGCAAGACCGTTGACGAGCTTATCAAAATGGTCTCCTCTCCCGGAGGAACCACCCTTGCAGGTCTTGACGGTCTGTACGAGGGCAGGCTTACCGATATGGTAATGGACTGCTGCGAGAGATGCACAAGGAGAGCCTACGAGCTTTCAAAATAAAGAATTTTTTTCATTTCGTCCGCATAGATTATAATAAAAAATAAATCAAAGGACGAATGATAATATGACCGTAAATGTTCAGAAAAGACGAAGCTACAGAGTTAAACGGGTGAGCCGTCCTGCTCCTCGGAGCGGACTTTCACCTGCAAAGAGGATATATTCGCTGCTTACGGCAATTTCCGCTGCAGGTGTTTTTATCGGCGCCTGTTCGGTGATAAATTCGGATGTCCCCTTTGAACTCAGGGCTGAAAGTGGCTTTTACGACAGCTTTCTGGGCAGTCTTGCGGCAGTTATGCTCTATGTTCTGGTATGCTTCTTTGCAGGCATGTCCTCTGCAGGCTCTGTCTGCGGATATCTGCTCTGTCTCTTCAAGGGAATGGGGGCAGGCTTTCTGTCGGCGGAGATATTCCGCTTCGGGCTTGCTTCGGTGGATCTCCGGGCGGCGTTTAATGTGCTTCCATTTGAAGCGGTGAGTACGGCGGCGGTCATTCTTGCAGCAAGAGAAAATATCAGAATGTCCCGTTATGTTTCAGAAATGGCTTTCGGTAACAGAAACGGCGGGGGCGACAGCACAGACTGTCTCAGGCTTTACTTGATGAAATTCGGCGTTATTACGCTTCTTGCCGTCGGGGCGGCGCTTACAGACGGTCTTATGGCTGTCGCAGCGGGGAATATGCCTTAAAAGGCAAAAATGAAAGGAAGTTTTAGATTGTCATTTTTAGGCTTTGGAGCCGATTATGAAAAAGCAGGCTCAGGAATATCCAAAAACGCCCCTCGGAAAAAGCCGTTTTTTCAGTTCTGTGAGATGTATTTCGGCAGATTCTGGAAAATGCTGAAGCTAAGTATGCTGACATTTCTCTTTTGTATCCCCATTGTGACCATTGGACCTGCAATTGCGGGAATGACCAAGGTGCTGAGGACATTTTACCTTGATAAGGATACATTTATTTGGCACGATTTCTGGAAGGGGTTTTCTCAGAACTGGAAAAAATCTCTGCCTGCAGGTATTATCGATGTGATTTTCGGGATTTCGCTCATATGCGCTCTGAATGTTTATCCTGCAATGGGTGAGCAGGCGGCAGCGGCAGGCGGCAGCAGCACTCCGTATACGATACTCTGCGTAATATCAGTAAGCTTCGCTCTTACGGTGCTTATGATGAATTTCTATGCAATGCCTATGATCGTGGCAACCGACCTTTCCTTTAAAAATATTGTGAGAAACTCCTTTTTTCTCACCTGTATCGGTCTGAAAAGGAACATCATAACCCTGCTCATAGTTCTTCTTACGGCAGGATTTATTGCGATTTGCTTTCTTGTAAGTCCTGTTTCCCTGATTCTGATACCCGTCTGGGCAATAAGCTTTTTAGGATTTGTTATTGTTTTCAACTCCTATCCCCTTATTCAGAAATATGTCATTGACCCCTATTACGAGGAGCAGGGAAAGGATAATCCCGAGTATGATTACTTAAAGCCTCTTGATGAAGATGAATCCGTATTCACCGACAAGGGCGGCGAGGAGGCTCCCATTGAGGGGAAAAGTGCCAAAAAGAAGACAAAAGGCAAAACTATTTCCTGATAAGAAAAAAATCTCCGATTTTTATAAAAAATTTCAAAAAAGCCCTTTACAAAGGGGAAAATATATGATATAATACTATTGTTGTGCGCTGTAAGGTCTGCACAGCTTAACTACCCCTTGACTAAGCTTACGGGTAAAGCCCGTTCGGGAAAATACCTGCCGTATGCCCGGCGAGGGGAATATTTTAAAGAGGTGTATTTATTATGATGCTCAAGGAAGAAAAGAACGCTATTATCGAAGCAAACAAGCTCAGCGAGAACGACACAGGTTCTCCCGAGGTTCAGATCGCTATCCTCACCAAGAGAATCAACGATCTCAACGCTCATCTCAAGAACCACCACAATGACCACCACTCCAGAAGAGGTCTTCTCAAGATGGTTGGTCACAGACGTAATCTGCTTGCTTACCTTCAGAAGAAGGATATCAACAGATACCGTGCTATTATCGAGAAGCTGGGTCTTCGTAAGTAATCTTTTTCAAAAATCCTCAAGGCAGACTGCAGGAGCGTTGTTCCTGCGCTGCCTTTTGGCGTTTTGAGCAGTCGCAAAAGGCGGTCGTTTAGCATTAAATCGGGTTTATAAGCGCTTTGTTTGTAGATCGGATTTATTGCTATACATACCGCCTATACACAAATTTATGGAGGTATAACAGATGAATCAGATGAAAACCTTTGACAATCACAGAGTTTTTAAAACTATGTTTGCAGGCAGAGAGCTTACTGTTGAAACCGGCAAGACCTGTGAGCTTTCCAACGGTTCCTGCTGGGTAAAATACGGCGAGACCGTTGTTATGGCAAACGTTACTGCCAGCGTTAAGCCCAGAGAGGGCATTGACTTCTTCCCCCTTTCCGTTGATTACGAGGAAAGACTTTATTCCGTAGGAAGAATTCCCGGCTCCTTTATGAAGAGAGAGGGCAAGCCTTCCGAAAAGGCTATCCTTACCTCCCGTGTGGTTGACCGTCCTATCCGTCCTCTTTTCCCCAAGGATATGAGAAACGACGTTTCCGTTGTTATGACTGTCCTGGCTGTTGACCCCGACAATTCCCCCGAGATCGTGGGTATGATCGCAACATCTGTAGCTATTTCCATTTCGGATATCCCCTGGAATGGCCCTATCGGCGGCATCAGCGTTGGTCTGGTTGACGGTGAGATAGTTCTTAACCCCACTCTTGAGCAGAGAACAAGAAATGACCTCAACCTTACCGTTGCAGGCACAATGGACAAGGTGGTAATGATCGAGGCAGGCGCAAATGAGGTCGATGACGACACAATGCTCAATGCCATCATCAAGGGTCACGAGGAGATCAAGAAGATAGTTGCTTTCATCAATGATATCCGTTCTGAGATCGGCAAGAAGAAGTTCGAATTCGAGTCTATGGAAGTTGACCACGATATGTTTGACGCTATCGAGGAATTTGCTGCTGACCGTGTAAAGGTTGCTCTCGATACCGATGACAAGAACAAGCGTGAGGAAATGCTCAATCCCATCAAGGACGACATTCACGCAAAGTTTGACGAGCTTTATCCCGAAAAGACCGCAATGATCGACGAGTGCATCTATAAGCTCCAGAAGAAGATAGTTAGAAACTGGCTCTACGAGGGCAAGCGTGTTGACGGCAGAGGTCTTGATGATATCCGTCCTCTCGCAGCCGAGGTAGGCGTTCTTCCCAGAGTTCACGGCTCGGGTCTCTTCACAAGAGGTCAGACACAGGTCCTCACTGTTGCAACTCTCGGTCCCGTAAGCGATGCTCAGCGTATTGACGGTCTCGACGAGGAAGACTCCAAGAGATATATGCACCACTACAATTTCCCCTCCTACTCCGTTGGTGAGACAAAGCCCTCCAGAGGTCCCGGCAGACGTGAGATCGGTCACGGCGCACTTGCTGAGAGAGCTCTTGAGCCTGTTATCCCCTCCGTTGAGGAATTCCCCTATGCACTGAGACTGGTTTCCGAGGTTCTTTCCTCCAACGGTTCCACATCTCAGGGCTCCATCTGCGGCTCCACACTTGCACTTATGGACGCAGGCGTGCCCATCAAGGCACCCGTTGCAGGTATTTCCTGCGGTCTTATCACAAGAGATGACGGCAGCTTCCAGACAATGGTGGATATCCAGGGTCTTGAGGACTTCTTCGGCGATATGGACTTCAAGGTAGGCGGCACAAAGAAGGGTATCACCGCTATCCAGGTGGATATAAAGGTTGACGGACTTACCTATGACATCATCAAGGAGGCTTTTGCAAAGACCCACAAGGCAAGAGATTATATCCTTGACGAGGTTATGCTCAAGGCTATTCCCGAGCCTCGTGCAGAGGTGGGCAAGTACGCTCCCAAGATGCTCCAGACTAAGGTTCCCGTTGACAAGATCAGAGAAGTTATCGGTCAGGGCGGCAAGGTCATTCAGAAGATATCCGCTGACTGCCAGGTGAAGATCGACATCAACGACGAGGGTAATGTATTTATCAGCGGCGTAGATATCAACAACGCACGCAAGGCTCTCCAGATCGTTAACACCATTGCCAACGATCCCGAGATCGGCGCTATCTACAGAGGCAAAGTCGTAAGACTTATGAACTTCGGCGCATTCGTTGAGATTGCTCCCGGCAAGGACGGACTCGTTCACATCTCCAAGCTCGACAAGCAGAGAGTTGAAAAGGTTGAGGATATCGTTTCCGTAGGCGACGAGATAGTTGTAAAGGTTATGGAGATCGACAATCAGGGCAGAATTAACCTCTCCCGCAAGGACGCTCTCGCTGACCTTGAGGCAAAGAAGAACAGCGCTAATCAGTAAAATATAATTTATGATAAATCAGCAATAGCCGCTCATTAAACCTGAGCGGCTATTGCTGTATTTTCATATCCCGTTATATTAAAAAGCTCTTCAATAAGCGTGGGTGTGACCTCACAGGAGCGTATCTCCTTGTGGGCGATAGTCCTGTTTATATCAGCAAATCTGAACATAACAGGAGAACTGCCCGGGTGACCTCTTAACAGCTCCGTACACTTGTCAATAATATCCCTGTCGGTGCTTTTGCATCTGATAAAAAGCTTTGCACCCTTGCAGACCTTTTCCGAAAAAACGCCTTCGGGAATTATTCTGTCAACTAAAATGTTTATATTACCGTCACGGTCAAGAGAGGTCTTTCCTTCGATATATAGCCGCTTTCCCTTTTGCAGTAGAGACGCTGATGCGGCATATACCTGTGGAAATATCACCGCCTCAGCTTCTGCGCTCATATCCTCAAACACGGCAAATGCCATCTGGGCACCGGTTTTTGCGGCGTGCTGCTTTACCGAGGAGACCTGACATACAAAAGCTATTTTTGTACCCTCTTTCATCTGCATTATTGCCGATAAATCGGGAAGCCGCATAGCTTTTGCAATGAGCCGCAGATTTTTCAATGGGTGACCCGAAATGTATATCCCAAGGATATCCTTTTCCATTTCAAGCAGCTCGTCATATGGATATTCCTCTGCAGGGGCTATTCTGTTTTCAGCGTCGGAAACATCTGCCGTACCGTCCGAGAAACCGAAGAAATCAAGCTGTCCCTCAATAGTGTTTCGGGAAATATCCGCCGCCTCGCCTGCGATAAGCTCGTAGTTTTCCATCATCTGTCTGCGGTTAAGGGAAAAGCTGTCCAATGCGCCGCATTTTATAAGGCTCTCGGCGCACCGCCTTGAAAATTCCTTTCCGCTCATTCGCCTGATAAGGTCGGTAAGGCTTTTGAATTTCCCGTTTTTCTCCCTCTCGGCAATTATTCCCGATATCACTCCCCTGCCGAGATTTTTCGCCGCAAGAAGGGAAAAACGTATGCCCTTGCCATCGGGCAGAGGAGTAAAGCCCATTCCGCTCTCGTTAATGTCGGGGCGGAGAATGGGAATACTGTTTTTCTCGCAGTAGGAGATGTATTCCATCAGCTTTCCCGTATATTCGGTAAATGCCGTCATAAGCGCCGCCATATACTGCACGGGAAAATGACAGCGAAGGTACGCCGTCTGAAACGCTACCACCGAATATGCAGCAGCGTGAGACTTGTTGAAAGCATATGAAGCAAAGCCTGCCATCTCGTCAAAAACGCCGTTTGCTACCTCTTCGGGAACGCCGTTTTTCACAGAGCCTGCCACAAAAACCTCCCGTTCCTTTTCCATAACATCGTGCTTTTTCTTAGCCATAGCACGGCGTACAAGGTCGGCTCTGCCGTAGGAATATCCCGCCATTTTGCGGCATATCTCCATGACCTGCTCCTGATAAACGATACAGCCGTTTGTGACATCAAGGATATCCTTCAGTATTGGGTGAGGATAGGTAATGCTCTCGGGGTGCGCTCTGTTGTGAAGATATTTGGGAATGCTGTCCATAGGACCGGGACGATACAAGGATACCGCCGCCGTAAGGTCTTCAATAGAAGCGGGCTTCATTTTCACAAGAAGCTGAGTTATGCCCTCGCTCTCAAACTGAAAAACTCCCATTGTTTCCCCGCGGGAGAGCATTTCAAAGGTAGCCCTGTCCGAATAGTCAATGCTTTTCACCGAAAAATCGGGGTGATTTTTCTGCACCTCTTTTTCGCAGTCGTGGATAATGGTCAGGTTCCGAAGTCCCAGAAAATCCATTTTAAGAAGCCCCACCTGCTCCAGAGCGGTCATTGTGTACTGCGTTGCGGTTAAATCGTCACGGCACATCAGAGGCACGTAATTGCTTACGGGAGCGTCACAGATAACAACTCCTGCGGCGTGAGTTGAGGTATTTCGGGGCATACCCTCAATAGCCTTTGCCGTTTCGATTATTTCGTGAGCCTTGATATCGGTGTCGTAAAGCTGTTTCAGCTCCGGAGATATCTCAAGAGCCTTATCAAGTGTCATATGAAGTGCTTGGGGAATAAGCTTTGACACCGTATCGACCACGCTGTAGGGCATATCCAGCACCCTTGCCACATCACGCACCGCTGCCTTTGCCGCCATAGTGCCGAATGTAACGATCTGCGCTACCCTGTCCTGCCCATACCGCCTTATAACATAATCAATGACCTCCTGCCGCCGTTCATAGCAGAAGTCAATATCGAAATCGGGCATTGAAACTCTCTCGGGATTTAAAAATCTCTCAAAAAGCAGCTTGTAGCGGATAGGGTCAATGTCCGTAATGCCAATACAGTAAGCCGCCAGGGAACCTGCACCCGAGCCGCGTCCGGGACCCACGGGAATGTCCCTGCTCTTTGCATAAGCGATAAAATCCCACACGATAAGATAATAATCGGTGTACCCCATTTTGGTAATAACGCCCAGCTCATATTCAAGCCGTTCCTTAATTTCTTCTGACGGCTCATTACCGTACCGTTTCTTCAAACCATATCGGCACATATTGGTAAAAAATGTAATATTATCCTCACCGAACCTCTTTTTTTGTTCGGGGGATAAATCAAAACGAGGAAGTTTCAAAACTCCAAATTCCATCTTAAAATCGCACTTATCCGCAATAATTGCCGTATTATCCACCGCCGAGGGAACGCCTTTGAAAAGCTCCTTCATTTCTTCCTCGCTTTTGAGATAAAACTCGTCATTGGGAAATGCAATAGGAATTTCCTCGTTTACCGTGGTGTTTGTCTGAATTGCAAGAAGAATACGCTGAGTTTTAGCATCTTCCCGCCGCACATAGTGAGCGTCATTTGTGGCGGCAAGTGGAATTCCCGTCTCCGAGGAAAGCCTAAGAAGCCCCGGAAGAACCTTTGCCTCCTCAGAAATTTTGTGGTTCTGCACTTCAATGTAAAAATTACCCTGACCGAAAATCTCATTGTATAAAAGCGCAGTTTCCTTTGCCTCCGAATAATCGCCCGAAGCTATTTTCCTCGGAATTTCACCTGCCACACACCCCGAAAGACAGATAAGTCCCTCCGAATGCTCTTTCAAAAGCTCAAGGTCAACTCTCGGCTTGCTGTAAAAGCCCTCTGTAAATCCAAGTGAAACCATTTTGATAAGATTTTTATACCCCGTCTCGTTTCTGCAAAGCAGAATAAGATGATAGGGACGGTACATAGCCCCCGCAGTCTTGTCAAAACGGCTTCGCGGAGCCACATACACCTCACAGCCGATTATGGGCTTTATCCCCTGAGCAAGGC
>JAGAJF010000094.1 GCA_017829005.1 Oscillospiraceae bacterium
ATCTCCCGTATATTCGCCGTTTATCACAGCTATCATCTCATCGCCGCCGAATCTTGCGCATACCGCCTCTTCGGGACAGCACGCCTTCAGAGCAAGAGCCACCGCACGGATAGCCACATCGCCCTCCCCGTGACCGTAGGTGTCGTTGATATTTTTTAATCCGTCCAGATCGGCAAGTATCACCGTCAGACCCTCCGTACCTTCTTCAAGGAGCCTGTCGTATTCCTTGATGAATCCGTGTCTGTTGTAAAGCCCCGTCAGAGCATCGGATTTGTACATTTCCTCGATACGGGTGTTAAGATAATGCTGATAACGCATATTGCGGTAGCTGCCGATAGCAGTGCTCATAGCGTTGATGGTCTGAGGCATCTTGCTGTAATTTGCCATATCAAAATTGTTGAAATGGAAGCATACAAAGCCCAGAGGATTTTCCAGGAAATTCAGAGCGAAGAATATGAGAGGCACTTTCTTCTCTATAATTGCGTCAATTCCCTTGAACATCTCGGCAGAATCAAAATAATAAGGCTCAAAAGCGTTTGAATAGTCGGTGTTAAAGAGCATAAACAGCTGCTTGTCTGAGAAATCCTTATTGCATACAGAAAGGGGATTGACCGTTTCGTCAATACATTCGGGCTTCAGCACGCATACCATATTGTAAAAATACTGGGGCTTGTCGAAGCTCTTGGCAACCTCCTCAATGCTCCTGCACATCTGTATGCGGGTGGAGATGTTGTTAAAAGCATAGCTGTCCTCCTGGAAACGGAAGAAGCGGTCATTCACATCATTCAGATAGAGAGAAGTGTTTATAGGCTCGGCGCAGTGGCAGCCGCAGGACTCGGAGATCACTGTTCTGGGGGTTATCATTTCATGAACGGGACCGTCAAAGCCTGAGAATATCCTGTCAAGAACGTTTGCCGTCTCCCTTGCCAGATCCACATAGCTGCAAAGGCAGGAGGTTATCCTGGGAACGGAAAATTTAATTGCCTCAATGCCGTCAAAGCCCGTAACGATAACATCCTCGGGAACTCTTATGTTATGGTCGGCAAGAACGCCGCAGACGGTGATCGCCATAGTGTCGTTGGCGCAGATAAATGCCTTAGGCAGCCTGTTTTCCTCAATGAGCCTGTTAACGGCTTTTTCCGTGGGAACAGACCAGAAATCGCCGTAGCTTACCATATCCTCGGTAAACTTAATGCCCTTTTTCTCAAGCTCCCGCTTAAAGACGTTTATGCGGTTCTCGGAAAACTCGTTGTCTTTAACGCCTGCTATCATATGAAGATCTGTGACGCCGTGGAAATCCATAACATGGCGTATAACAAGAGCAAAGCCCTCTTCATAATCGAATTCGAGACTGCGGTAATTCGGCTCGATACCCCCTGTGAAGAGCGCAGGGATATTGTGCTTTTCGCATTTGGTGCGAACGGATTCGATAATTTCCCTGCTTTTTATCTTTTCGTCCATAATGATCACAGCGTCGGTGATATCATAGTTTATAAGATTGAAAACGGCAGATTCGCCCTTGTCTTCGGGGGTGTTCCAGTACAGGTCGGTGCAGGTGGCATAGACGAAAAGCCGCCAGTCTCTCTTATCAAAAAAATCCGCGAGACTTTTTATATAATCATAGCTCACTTCATCATTTATCCTTGACAGGCACAGAGCGATTACCTTTTTGCCAAACAGCATTGTCTGAAAACGCCTCCTTCCGGTGTGATGATCTATATCTATAAATAAATTTCTGTATGAAAACGTTTATATAATTACTCATATTATACCATAGCGGTAGGAGAATTTCAACAGTAAATCGCAAAATTCATCGTATTCTATAAAAATTCGCTCAGGATTTGTGAAATATGCGAGGAGAACTCTCCGGGAAAAAGCCCGCTTGATGTAAATGTTTTCATTTTGGCACAAAAATTTTCGTGATTTTGACTATTTATTACATTATAAAGCTTTCAATATGTATAAAAATGCATTCAAGTCAATATATTTTAAAAAAATCTATTGCAATTATTATTAAAATTTGATATAATTATATCAGAAAATTTTTGCGCCCGTGCGCATTCGTTAGGAGTGTATATGATGACAGAGCTTATTAGTGTCAATGAGGAAAGGTGTATAGGCTGCAACGCTTGTATCAGGGTCTGTCCCTCTCCCGAAGCCAACACTGTAAAGGTGCTCGAAAACGGCAAAACAGTAACTGTAATAAACAATGAAAAGTGCATTGCCTGCGGCGAATGCGTAAAGGTCTGCAAGGCTAAGGCAAGGGATTACGACGATGATACCGACAAGTTCTTCAAGGACCTCAAGGAAAGAAAGATCATCGTTATTGCTCACCCCTCCATCAAGACAGCCTTCCCCGGTACATGGCAGGCTGTGCTCAAGTGGTTCAAGCAGAACGGCGCAGACGGCGTATACGACGGCTCCTACGGTGCGGATATATGTACCTGGGGCTATGTGAGAGCCATTGAGCAGGGCAACGCTAAGAACGTTATTTCCCAGCACTGCCCCGCTGTTGTAAGATATATGGAGCTTTATCACCCCGACGAGACGAGAGACCTTTCTCCCGTTCACAGCCCCGTTTCCTGCGAGGCTATCTACATAAGGGACTTTATCAAGAAAAACTATGCTGTAGCCGTGCTGACCCCATGCCCTGCCATGAAGCTGGAGTTTGAGTCTACGGGTCACGCCGAGTACAACATTACCTTTAAGCGCCTTAAAGAGTATTTCCGCCGCAAGAAGATAGATTTCAACAAGTCCATCGAGGGCGATCAGCACTATGACTTTGACGATCAGGTACAGGGCTGCATGGGCGGTATTTTCCCCACCCCCGGAGGTCTCAGATATAACCTGTCCATCAATATGCCCGATATTATCGCTGTAAGCTCGGACGGCACAAAGGTATACAAGGAGCTTGACGAGTACTGCGAGCTGCCTTCCCACCGTCACCCCCAGGTGTTCGAGGCACTGTCCTGCAGCGGCGGCTGCGGCTGTGGCTGCGGTATAGGCAACGAGGGTGACCAGACAGCTCTTGAGATAAAGTCTATCATGCGCGAGGTGGAGATAGATGCACGTAACCGCCGTAAGACGGCTCTTAACGGCGTTGACAAGCAGTTTAAGGTGTTCGACGACCGTATCAACCCCAGAAGCCTTATGAGAAACTACGAGTCAAGCGGAAAAGCGGCTCCCGAGCCTTCCGACAGAGAGCTTGAGGAGGTTTACGCTAAGCTCGGCAAATCTAACGAGTACGACCGTAAGATCGACTGCGGTGCCTGCGGTTACAAGAGCTGTTCGGAAATGGCTAAGGCTATTTATGCGGGCAGAAATATCCCCGAGAACTGTATCAGATGTGCCAAGGCTTCCTCGGGTGGCGCTGTGCCTGTGAGCCGCCCTGCCGACAACGGCAAGACCGCCGAGATAGCGGAAAAGGTGAGCGGCTTCGCTACGAACCTTCTCGCTGATATCGAGAACATCTACGCAAGCCTTTACAGCATTGACTCGTCTAATCAGAAGTCCGCTTCTATGTCGGGTATCGTTGTTAATATCCTGGAAAAGGTGGTAGGCTTCTGCTCTTCGGTGGAGAGCATTGATTCGGACAATCTGCCTATGCTCGTTTCTACTCTCGAAAAGCTTCAGTCGGCTGTTTCCTCGCTTAACGACAATATTACCGAGTCGGCTAACGGCTCCTCTACTATAAGAGAGGCTATGCAGGCGGTGGCTGATGCTACTACGGAACTTAATGTTATGGCTCAGGATATGGTGTCCTCTGTTTCAGATAAGTATTGATTTTTGCGCTTTAGTCTGATAGAAAATATGGCGGATTTACAGCAAATGGTAATTGTGCCTTGAAACAGGGGTATTGTTGCCCCCGAATGTGAACTTTATGAGCTTTTACAGCTCTTATATTCCCCGAAATGCAGGATTTGTAATTATGAACTGCATTTCGGGGAAATTTTTTAAATATATTCTCATTACGAAATTGTTAAAACAGGGTTTTTTCTGCATTTTTTTTGTTGGGAAGGGTTGGTTCGTCATTTTGACGAATTACATTTATTGTCAGTTTTGCTGTAGAAGGTGTACAATTAGGGAAAATATGAACAAAGTTGACGATTTTGCGGGAGTTTTGCAGGATGGAGTATAAAGATATTAAGCTTGTGGAAATATGAGTCGAGTAAAATTGAGCATAATCGGGGGATTTTTTTGAATTGGAAATTAGTGTAAGAAAATGTTGCACAAATGTTTACTGTGTTAATTTGCGGTTCATATGTGTCGGCTGGCGGGCGGCGAGGGACGCCCTGCGGCGAGACGTTCTGTAATTTACTTGGGCGGCAGACTGGCGGCTCGGTAATGATAGATATTAGCAGCCATACATATCGGAATTTGGCGGGTGACGACCCGCGGCGAGACGTTCTGTAATTTATTCGGACATCAGACTGTCGGCTCGGTAACGATACAAATATACTGACCGATATATTCCATTTGCGGTGCATATTATTTCTACCGTTACCGAGCCGCC
>JAGAJF010000095.1 GCA_017829005.1 Oscillospiraceae bacterium
GTACCGCCTGTGCCGCCGAATTTCGGGCAGTCAGCGTTTCCGCCGGGAGTACTGAGAGCTATAACACCTGTGTTTGTTACCTTATCATTGGGATAAGTGTAAACAAAGTAGATGATATCAGCATTAGTAGGCCCTACAGCAGCACAGTTGTTGGTGTTTTGTGAATCAGAACTCTTCAGGCAGGCAAATACATTTCCTGTATTCTGACCCTTGCTCAAGGTTCTGAGCTCGTAAGAGCCCTTTGTGGGTGTTGCCGAAGATGAACTGAACTTGCCTGCCTTGTTGGGAGTATAGTAATAATCGCTGTAAAGGGTAAGGCTCAGTGAGTTGTCACAGATACGTGCGTCAAGATTGTAATCGCCCTGAGCATAGTATTCATCGCCGAATACTAGGTACTGATTTGAACTTCCGTCAGACTTGAGACCGCCATAGGAGAAGTTAAGTGTTCCCGATCTGTTTTCGGTGGTGCTTATCACTCTGCCGTAGAACTGATTGTTTTTGTAGGTGTAACCTGTTGATCTGTCAAAAGCAATGACTCTTATTTTGTTTTTGTTGTCCTGTGCGCCGTTGGCAACATTGACATAATCTATCTCCATTCCCTTGGAGTCTGCGGGACCGAGAGAGATGAACTTCGATACAGCCTGATCGGGAGTACCGCCTTCAATGATCGCAAGATTTGAAGCGTAGCGAAGATTTTCGCCAATGTAGGTGACTATGGCATTTTCAACGTTTCGCTGGTTGTTCAGCACAGCCGCATTGGAAGCTGTGCTGGACAGAGGCTCGACCATTTTGACGATACCTGCCATAAGGATGCCGAAGACTGCAATGGCAACGATAAGCTCAACAAGCGTAAAGGCTTTAAGTTTCTTTTTCATTAGCCTGACCTCCTGTTACTGATGGAAGTACATATAACGTGAATCTGTACCGCCCTGAGCGCTGTCAGCCGTTCCGCCCGAGCCCTGACCGGCTCCTGTGGGGAGCTGGTTGCCCTGCATATCGAACGGTGTAACAACGTAAACGTAAACCTCTTCACTGATAGTTCTTACAACAGTAGAGGAAGAGTTGGGGTACTTCGCGTTAAAAGTAAGGGTCTTGGCCTCATCGATCTTCTTTGCCTGGACAGAGACATCTTTGGGATCATCGGTAAGTTTACCCTCAGCATAATCGGTGTTTTCGGCATCTTCCATCTGGCGGCCGATGCTGTTATATCTCGTGTAATTCTCACGGGTAACAGTTACCAGCTGAGTGTAGGCCTGAACCAGCAGGAGGGAGGAAACAGCCAGAATAAACATTGCAATGATACACTCTATAAGGGTGAAGCCTTTCAGCTTTCTCTTCATATTCATTCCTCCTTGCTGCTTAGTTGGACCAGCTGTATTCTGCTGACGGTGAATATGCACGTTCGTCGCCGGGAACACCTGTTACCATGGGCTTCTGGGGGATAAGGCATACGCCTGCGTGCTGACCGCCTGTATACTTCTTGCAGAATACGGAACCAAAGAAGGTGTACTTGTCGTTATCGCCTTCGCTGGGGATCTTTTTGCCGTTGTAATATGTTTCTCTGTGAATACCGTTGATGTTGGTATCAATGTTTACGAATACAGAGGGAGCGGTAACATATCCGGACAATACGGTAACTCCGCTTCCGCCCGTATGGAGACCTGCTTCGCCGATCCTCTTGCTGAAATACCAGTCAATAGGAATATCGCTCTTCATCAGGAATTTTCCGGAATTGATGGAGTCGGGCTTACCGCTTACAGGCTCGCCAACAACAACAGTGTTCTTAAAGATACCGGTGTAAATGCTTTCATGCATAAATATGAAGGGATGACCCGATGTTCCGATATCGACCTTCTGATTGTTGGGACCCGAAACATTTCCGGGAACGGTTATTGTTACCTGCTTATTGCCGTAAACAATGTATGTACCCGTATATGTCTGATTGGAGCCGCCGTCGCCAAGCTGGAGCTCAATATCGTTTGTGCGGGCGTCGATGAGGTAAACATTGCCATCGCTGCCGTTTGCGGGAATATAACCGCTGTCGCTGATAACTCTTGACCAGGTAGGCATTGTGACATCGTTGACAGTATCGCCGCCGCCTTCACCTACAGAAACTGCATTTGTGAGAAGCGTGAAATCGGGAACTGTTGTGATATCAACGGGACCTTCGGGGTCGATTCCTGCCTTGAAGGCTTCTGCCTGAACAGAATGTTCTTCAATGAACTTATCAAAGGTGAACGAGTGGCTGGTGTCACTGGGATCCATGGAGAATGCACCTGTATCCTCATTGAATGATTTGGGGAAATCTCCGCTGGTCACACCGCCTGAGATCTCGCCGTAGAAGTAGTTGCCGAAAAGTGAACGGTGAGTAGGAAGCTCATATTTATATTCCTCTGTACCAACAAGCTTCAGCTGTGTTCCTTCTACGCTGGGGAGAGTAAAGGTCTTCTTGTAATCTCCGCCAAGGGTCCATACACCGTCATCCTTATCGGCGTTATAATCGATGTAGCTCATAAGGTCTATCTTGAGGGAGGTCTTAGACTTGATAATAGTATTGTTTACATTACTCCAGTCGATCTGTACCTGATATTCCTTATTGGTTGTGGGAGCTGCATTCGACCTAACAGTGTTGGTTAATGCATCGGGGAAATTCTTGACGTTTGTACCGGGAGCATTTGCTCCTGCAGCACCTGCGTCTCTGAAGTAGTCATAAGTCTGAATAATGCCCGAGTCATCGGGAAATTTGTGTGTTTCGTGACCGTTATAATAAACGGTTACGCTGTCTGCGCTTGCGTTATTTTTTACTCTGTGGTCTTCGATTACGGAATTGATTATGCTGATGCCCTGGAAAACTGTAATGGTAGAGCCTGTAGAGGTGTTCATCATATTCTCAATTCTTCTTGAATCTGTTTCGGGGATAGCAACACCGGCGGGGGTGTAATTCAAGTGGAATTTTGCAACTGATGCAGCTTCATCAAATTCGATCCATACTCTGTCGGAAGGAACTCCGAGGAAGTTGCAGTAAACCTGACCGTTTATTTTCTTGTTCGAATCGGTAAAGGATACGTTGCCTGCAATATTATTATTTCTTACATTGGACAGGAGGACTTCAGTGCCGTTTGTTGTAACATCAAACTTATCGGCAAAGATCCTGCCGTAGAATTCCTTTGTGGTTGAATGTGACTCAAACTGCTCTGTAATAAGGTTGATCCTCTTGGAGGAGTTTCCGAAGGAATCACCCGAGCTCCAGAGCTGCGCCAGCTTTGCATAGAAGAGAGCACCGTCACACATATAATCGTTTTTAGGAGGGTTTGTGTTGATCTTTAAAATGTCGCCAACAAAGAAAGCGTCGCCTTCGTCCATCATAAGAGAAGGAGTAGCTGTACCTGTGTCGAAGCTTCCCTGAATATAGATGTTGCCTGAATACAGGGAGTTATTGGTAAGCTCATGATACTTGTCACTCAGAGATGTAGCGTTTCCGATAGCGGTAAATGATGTTGTGGTATCAATGGGACCGAGTGAGGATACGCCGGCATTTGCAGCGGGGGATTTGGAAACCTTGCCCACATTTTTCCAGATCAGAGAAGTAGTTATCTCTTCGCCGTTGTAAATAACGTGAGAAGTTACCTTTGCAACAAAGTGGTCTGCCTTGTGGGGCTCGGCAGCTCTGAAGCATTCGCCGTAGGTATCGCCTGTGCCCATCTGCAGGATTCTTTCCTGTACCTGAACAGTGACCCAAGCCTTCTTAACGCCTGTATCTGCAAGGCTGCCGACCTGGATCGCGGTATCGGGAGATCCGTCACCATTGGTATCTATTGTACCATTTCCGAAGCCGTCCAGGGAAGAAAGCTCGTAAACGATAGTATCGCCATTCATATCTGCAGCAACAGATGTAACGGGGAGGAACTGATCGTAATACTTGTCAAATGAAGAGTAGTCAGAGATAGCACTTCTGTTAAGGTTGACCATATAATTCTCAACCTTGGCATAAAGAGCAGTGTTGTGACCATCTGTAGCGGATGTGTAGTCTACGGAAGAGCTGTCAAATTTATTGATATAATCGCCGAGAGCGCTTTTGTTTTCATCGCAGTATTTAACAAACCACTCTTTATAACCTGCGCCTTCCCTTACATCTACCTTTGCTTTGTATGCGTCGAGCTCAATGGAACGAGCGATACCCAGGTTGTCGTAGGTTTCCAATGTGTCATATTTCTCGCCCGATAAGGAGTAATATTTACCCATATCGTTTCCGGCTGAGTCAACTTCTGCATCTGCGTTACTTAACTCAGCATAGAAGTTATCGAGAATTGATCTTGCGGTGTAGTAGCCCTGACTTTCGGTGTACTTTACATAAGCCCTGTTATGAGCCGAGTAAACTACAGCAATGGAACCGGCAAGAAGAATTATCAATACCGTCATGACCGCAAGGATCATTATGAGTACTGCGCCTTTGACCTTTGCGGGATTCTTTTTTGCTTTTGCCGCATTCATGATTTTCCACCCTTTCTAAAAATTTAATATTTTGCGCAAGATTTTGTAAAAAGATTTTGCAATTTTATAAACAAGCCCACCCGAAAAAGCAAATGCTGTTTTTTCGGGTCGGACGTGTTATTAAAAATTACTCGGCAGCAGTCTCGGTAAGTGCTGCAGGAACTGCATCAACATCAGCGGGATCAAGAGGATAGATCTCGTAGATTGCGATGGTAAGCTCACCGGAGAATTTGGGTTCCTCGGCATCGGCATTGGGATCCTCCATATAAGAGCCGGAGAAGGTGAGAAGGTAAATGTTCTTGTCGTTGTCGGCAATGAGCTGGATAGCATCGAGAACATTGTTGCTGTCATCACACTCATAAGCTACTGTAGCAATGGTGCCTCCGATCATAACGCCTGCAGGAGCATCGGGATAGCTTCCGTCATATGCATAGCCTACCTCAGGAGGAAGCTTGTTAGCGATATCACCGTACAGCTTCAAGGGATAAGCAACGGCATTCTTATTATAATAATATGGGGGAAGATCTGTGCTTGCCAGCGGATCCATAGTAACGCCTGTGATCTTGAGGTCTGTTACGGGAGCCAGAGTTTCCATAATGTACTTGCTTATCTGATAGGTCTCGCCGTATTCTTTTTCGCTGAGGAACTGTTCCTGATCTTCAACAACAGCCTTGATGTTGTTTTCCAGCTGTTTTTTCAGATCCTCGAGAGTACCCATTTTAGCGTCTACCTGAGCCTTTTCGTCCTCCTTGGAAGCAAGTCTTTCCTTGGAGACCTGGAGATCCTCGTACTTGGGCTTAGCGAAGCAGAAAATTCCAACGCCAAGAACTACAAGTACCGAAACAACAATAATAATGACTTTATCTCTGTAAGAGAGCTTCATACTCATTCTGCAGCACCGCCTTCCTCAGTTGCATTGTCCTCGGCGGTTTCAGCCGCAGGTTCTTCTTCGACCTCAAGAGGTCTGAGGTTAAACTTGATCTCAAACTCGAAAACATCGTCTCCTTCGGCAGCGTAATCTCCGAGTTCACTGGAACTGCTGGAATTTGTGAAGCCTGTATAAACGATATTATCAAATTCATCAAGATCGTAAATTGCCTGAGCGGCATTATCGGGAGCAAGATTATCCTTTGCCACGCAGGTAAGGGTTATCTCGCCTGCAGCGAAGGAAAGCTCCTTTACCGCACATTCCTGACCCTCAATGGTTTCAAACAGTCTGTTGATAAGCTCAGCCTGAGCGGGATTTTTGGTTGCAAAGTTATCTATAGCAAGGTCAAGATCGGTCTTGTAAAGGGCAACCTTGTCGATCTTGTTCTGGGTGAGGTCAACCTCAGCCAGTGTCTTGACCACCTCGGGGCTGTTGATGTATGCGTCGATCTCTTCGACCTTCTTGTCGTTATTGTTGATAGCAGTTCCGATACCGAGATTTACTGCAAGGATAACAGCAGCGGAAAGAACCACAGCACCGCCCCATGAGAGGAGGAAGCCCGAACCTGCATCGCTTCGTCCTGCGGATGAGTCGGTCTCCAGGAGGTTGATACGGTCAACGTCCTTGTTGCTTCTGAACATGGCACCGATGGCGTTTGCATATGTAAGAGCCTCGATGTTCTCGTAGCCGCTGATGCTTGTTGTGTTAACGCTCAGCTGGCTGGTAGCGATCTCCATACCCTCAAGGGCATTGGTGAGACGGATATATTCGCTTGTGTCACCGTAGAAAATAACGTTCTGAATGGGGTTCTGGGGATTTCTGGACTTGTGGAACTGAACCATTCTGTAGATATTCTCGTTAACAGCTTCGTAAACGTAATCCTCGGAGTTATCATAGTCGAGAGGGTCGATGGAAGCAAATCTTGCGAATGAGAGCTGATTGTTCTCATAAAGGTTGATACTTACGAAGGTGGGGTCAACCTGAACTACCAGCATAGGCATTCTCGAAGCAATTTTCTTGTCGCTGAGGATAAGTCTGGAGATAGCGTTACAGGAAACGCATACCGACTTCAGCGAAATATTCAGCATCTGGAAAACCTTTCTGAAGCAGTCAACCACTTCAAAGGGGCAGGCGGTAGCCAGTATCTTCTGAGCCTGAACGCCTTCCTCCTCGACCTCTCCTGCGATGGAGTAGGAGATGGAGTATTCCTCAGCGATACCCATAGTATGCTGCATCTGGTTAGTTACCATTGTGAGCATCTGGGAGCTGGTCTTTGCTTTGGGGATATGGAGCTCCTTGAAGATAACAAGGTTTGAGGAAAGTGTAACAACAGCTTCCTTATCCTCCATACCGTGAGCCTTGAGCTCGTCGTTAATGATGTTTGCCAATCTGGGAATATCTTTTATATGACCGTTTACGATCAGACCCTCCTGAAGGTCGATGGTGGAGGCTGCGGAAAGTCTTATCTTTCCTCTTGCCTCTGAACCACGAACAATGCGGATGTGTCTGTCAGTAATATCAAATGAAAGCATTCTCGTCACCTCACTGATTTCTTTAGATTTTTTTATTTACGGGACGACCCCGAAAGAATACTTTGATTAGGTAATGTTGCCCATGGAGTTGTAGATAGCGGGGAGGATACCTGCGATAACGAGACCGATACAAGTACCCATGAAGATGATCATTACAGGCTCGATAAGACCAACGAGACGAGTAATAGCTTCGTCCGCTTCTTCCTTATAGAAGGCTGCGGATTTGGTAAGGATGGAGTCGAGAGCACCGGATTCCTCACCGACGTAGATGATAGATGTGAACATGGACTCAAAAATGCCTGTTCTCTGAATGGAAACCGAAAGGGTCTCGCCCTGTTTTACCTCGTCGATAACAGTCTCGAACTTCTTGGATATGTAGAGGTTATTGAGAATGTTGGAGGACTTTGCAAGACACTCTACCATAGGGATACCCGAGGAGTAAAGGGAAGCAAGTGTGGAACCGAAGCGAGCGGTATAAACCTTTACTACCAGAGGACCTACAGGCTTCATCTTGATGATGAGCTGATCCCATTTGTATCTTACATCGGGGATCTTCATAGCGTACTTTCCAGCGAAAACGAGAGCCGCAATAACAAGCACGATCACCCACCAGAACTTCTTGAAGCCGTCTGAGAAGGCAAACAGCGCACCTGTCAGACCCTTCATATCTTCTTCGGTAAGAAGATCCTTAAAGGTAGGCATGATGAAAGTAAACATGATGATAACGATTGCAACGCAGAGAACTGCAAGGATGATAGGGTACATCATTGAGCTCTTGATCTTGTTGTTGAGCTTTGCGTCACTGGTGTACTGATCTTCCATCTTTTTCATAACCAGATCAAGGCTACCGGAAGACTCGCCTGCCTGAACCATGGAAAGGAAGAAGTTGGGGAATGCGTCGCCCTGCATCTTGATAGCGTCCGAGAAAGAGGTACCCTTTTGGACTTCCTCGTAGATCTCACGGTAGATCTGCTTTGGACCTTCCTTTACCTGTTCTCTCTGCATAATGTCGAGACTTTTTACAAGGGTAAGACCCGACGTGAGCATAGCTGACAGCTGACGGCAGTCGTAAGCCAGCTCCTTGGTTGTGAACTTATGAAGATTTTTGCCGCTTCCGCCCTTGGCTTCCTTGTAGCTTGAACAGAAAAGGCCTTTGTCATGGATCTTCTCAAGAAAATCATTGACATCTTCGGCATTCATTCTCTGATTCTTGACGACTTTGCCCTGAACGTCGGTAGCCGTATAGATAAAAGTCTTCATTAAGCTTTGACACCTCCGAATAAAAAATTACGTTATACCGGAAATGCATTACATTACGCAAGCATTTCAAATACTTATCATATTATAGCATTTTGACGAAATATTTACAAGATGTTAATTTAACCAAATTGTAACCAAATATTAGGGAGTATTAACCAAATGTATCAAATCACGGCAGAGACCGTTGTACAAAAATAATAAACGGCACGAAATTTTAACCTGATTTTCATTAACACGCAACAAATTCGCGGGATTTTTTGTCAAGATTTTTGGGCAGTTCATTCATAAAGCGTCTGTTTTGTAACCTTTGACAACAATATTACTAAAGCCCCAAAAGCTTTTCCGCATTTTTGTGCAAAATGTCCTGCTTTTCCTCCTCGGAAACGGGGGTCTCACGAATAAGGCGGATATCATCGGCAGGGTCGTTCCAAGGGCTGTCCGATGCAAAAAGCACTCTGTCCGCACCGAAAGCACGTATAAGCTCAGCCATTTTTTCCGGGGATAACCTTCCTGCCGCATAAGCCGTGTCCACCCACAGACCCTCTGCGCCGGAAAGAAGCTCTGCAGCCCTGTCCTCAAGGCAGTTGCCGCCCATATGAGCAAGAACGAATTTTACTCCGCTCACCTTGTCCAGAACCCTTGCCATTCTCTCGGGTGTAACGTGGATATCTCTCGGAGAAACACAGTCCAGACCCGCATGGAGAACGCAGATAAGCCCATACTCGCCGCAGCGGCGGTAGATATTTATCATACGCTCCTCGTCCGCATAAAAACCCTGAAAATCCCCGTGAAGCTTTATTCCCTTGTAACCGTCCTTTGCCAGAGCCTCAAGCTGCTCCTCAAAGGTTTCATCGGGAAAGAACGCCCCGAAGGGAATGATCCTCGGGTCATTTTTGGCAAATTCCCTTGCCCACTCGTTAATGCTCCGAGGCTGGGAGGGCTTTGTGGCAACGGGGAGCAGTACGGAGATATCAACTCCCGCCCTGTCCATACTGTCCGTAAGTCCTTTTGCGGTGCCGTCGGAATACATTATCTCGGGAAAGCCCATATCCGCTTCGTGAACGGCATTTACAAGCCCTGCCATAGCACGCTGTGCCAGAGCGTCGGGGAATGCGTGTGTGTGAAAATCAATTATCAAAAATATCTTCCTCTTTACTTCCTGCTTTTTTTGTGGTAGCTGCCGAAATCGAACTTGGTAAGGGAGCATATGAAATCCATCATTTCCTTGCTCATTCTGAGCAGAGACTTCATAGTTTCCTCGTCTATCTCAAGGGGAATATCGGCAGGGTACCTTGTTTCGATGTAGTATCTGTTCAGAACTGCACTTTCGTCCAGCCACTGAACGAAGCTGCTGTCCATCATAGCCGCCTGCTTGCACAGCCATGTAAGGTTGTGACCGTCAAGCAGCTTTCTGCTCTTGAAAAGGAGGTAGCCCTTCAGCGCCTTCTCAATGCATTGCTGACAGTGGAAAGCGGCGGTGTAATAAAGCTTTGGCTCGGGAGCCAGCAGCTCAGCCGCCATCATATCCAGTGAAGCGTGGTATATCCAGTCGTAATACCGCTTGCTGTCGCCCTTTTTAGGACCTCTTGACATAGAGCAGTTCACCGCCGTTCTCGACTCTGTATGCAAACGAGCAGTCGTCCTCGGCGTGCTCGTTCCAGTCGGTAAGGTTGTACACGATAAAATCGCAGGGCACGGGGCAGTCGGTCTTGAGGAGCAGACGGGTCTCCAGAGGACCCGCACTCACGCTGTCGGGGACAACAACGCACAGCTTGAAGCCTGTTAGCTCACCCTTTGAATTTTTCTTCTCGGACACAAGGTATATCATACAAGGGTCGCATAAAGCGGTGATATCCTCGGTCATCTGAGCGATTATCTTTTTTCCCTCGGGCATACATATTCCTCCCTTTGAATAAATATACAAAATTTTATATTGTAATTATACCACATTTCGCACAAAAAGTCAACCGCTTTTCGGTATAATATTTGGACAAAACAGTTAGTTTTTCCGTATCTGACTGACGGATAACAAAAAACAGACGGATCCGATCAACCGAAAGCCGTCTGTATCTATAATAATAGTATCTCAAGGCTGTCTCGAAGTCAGAAACCCCACAGCACGTTCAATGCTGTCTCTTGAATTGCCCCAGTCGGCGTCCTTGCCCGAGCTGCGGTAATCGTACATGGAGCAGAATTTGGAAACGTCCTCGTAAAGAGTATTCATATAATTCTCGGTAAGCTGCCTGCAAAGCTCGTTAAAGCTGTCAAGCTCCTGCTTTTTCAGGTAATTCGGAGCAATGGACTGCAGAAGGTCAAAGTGGGGCAGACAGATAAATTCCTGCTCGGAAAGGAGCTGCCTTGTACCCGGGTCACCGAACATCTCAAAAAATGTCCTCATAAGCCGCTCCATGCCCCAGTCTATCTTTTCGCAGACAAAGCAGCTCTCGTTTATCTCGGAAAGCCTTTTCTTTCTGGCATTTTTCGGCTCAAAAAGCTTTTTGCGTGAAAAAAGCTGCCCCCTCGTTTCATCTAAATGGGTCTGAAGCATAAGTGCAAGTGACAGGCGGTTTTTCTGTTTGAGCATCTGAGAAAAATGCACCGAGCAGAAGCCTGCACGGTTTGTTTCAATGCGCACATCGGGCTCCATCATCGCCGCACCCATAATATATTCCACCGTCCTGCTCTCCAGCATATTTCTCATACGGCATATGGGGCAGCCCTCCTTAGGCTCAAGTATCTCGCTTATGGGAATGGTAAGAATGCTCTCTCTCATAAAGATGACCGTCCTTTATTTTGAAATAAGTATAAGTGTGCCTGCGGTAATCAGCACCGCACCAAGCAAAGTTTTTGGGGTAAATCTCTCGTGCAGAAACACCGCCGCAAGTATCAGCGTAATGACCACGCTCAGCTTGTCCACAGGTACCACCTTTGAGACCTCACCTATCTGAACAGCCTTGTAATAGCACAGCCATGAAGCACCTGTGGCAAGCCCCGAAAGAATAAGGAATATCCAGCTTTTGCGGGAAATATCCGAAATGCCGCCCTGTCCCTTTGTGAGAAAGACCATTCCCCAGGACATGATAAGCACCACCACAGTCCTTATGGCAGTAGCCAGATTTGACTCCACATTCTCAATGCCTATCTTGGCAAGCACCGATGTGAGAGCGGCAAACACCGCCGACAAAAGTGCAAACACAAGCCACATAAGGTTCACCTCTGATTTAGTAAAAATACACAGCCGAATAATCGCTGCCCTCACCTATATACTGCGACACCTGAGCCTTGTCAGAAGCACTTGCGTAGAATGTGGGGTCAAGCAGCTCCCAGCCGCCCTTGTCAAGAAACAGGTCAACGGTTATCCAGCCCGTTTCCTCGGTATATATCTCGTTCCAGGCGTGATAAACGTCTCCTCTTACATATCCCATAACAAGCTTTGCGGGGATCCCCTGGGAGCGGCACATTGAAGCGAAAAGGGAAGCATAGTCAAAGCATATTCCCTTGCCGCTTTCGAGAGTAGCGTCGGGGTCGGGGATATATCCGCTTTTAACGCTTGCCGCCAGCTCCTTGTCATAGCTGATGTGGCTCGTCACATACTCAAACATCGCCGCAGCCTTTTCAATTGTACCCGTCTTGCCCGTACAAAGCTCCGCCGCCTTGTAAACGCACTTGTCCGACTGACTGTAATTTATGTACTGAGAGGGAAGCAAAAATGGCGACAGCCCGTCTTTTATGGAAGCCTCAAAATCCATATCCAAAGCAATGGCATAAGTCTTTCCCGAAACATTTTCAAGCACCTTTATATTGTAGGTCCCGCTGCCCGACTGCAAAGGAAAAACAGTCCCCACGGGGTCAAGGTCATAGTCATATACCGCCTCGCCCTTGGTAATGCGAACCTTAACCTTTTTGCACTCTCCCTTGTAGGAGACCCTCACAACCCCGTCACGGGCAGATGTGATATCTGCGGCGGCAAGGTCATTTTGGAGCATTTTCTCACCCGTAAAGCTGCCCGTTTTAATTTGCGGAACGACAACCTTTGCAGGCTTCTCGCTGACAACGGCGGACAGGGTGGTCATTGACGGCTCTGTCTCGGTTAAAGTGCTTTCGGAGCTTAAAAGCTCGGAATATTCCGTCTCGGTGATTATCTCCGAAACGGGCGGCTCTGTTTCGGTGACAGGCGGCAAGGTTTTGGTTTCCGTTTCGGTCTCTTCGGTCAATTTTTCCGATGTTACGGATATCTCGGAAGCCTCCGAAAATGTCTGAGTTGTTTCTAAGCTTTCGGCAGATGTTTCACTTTCGGCAGACGTACTTACTATAGTATCGGCAGTTTCGGATATGAAAGAGCTTTCGGAAATGGCAGAAAACGTCTCGGAAGATGATGCCGAAGTCTCCAACCCGCCCTCATTCTGACTTCCGCATGAGCATAGCAGTACCGCCAGCGACAAAGCCGCAAAAATATTCCTCTTCAAACCATCACCGCCCTTTTGACAACATTATTCCATTTTGTTTAATTATACCATATTTAAAGTAATATTGTCAAGCAGAAATGGTCAGAATATCAGACGATATCAATAATGTGATATGCGGTTGATTTTTATGGGTCAATATGATATAATGAAACTAATTTACAGATCGGAAAGATCGGAATAGTGCGGAGCTTTAATACAACAAAACCAAATTGCAAAGGACAGTCAGAACGATGAACACAGACAAGGAAAAGCTGCTCTCCGAAATAACAAGCCCCTTAAAAGCAAAGGGCTATAAGAAAAGAAGTACCACATGGGTGAAGCAAAGCGACCCTCAAAACGGCATATTCACCGTGATAAACATTCAAGGCTCTCAGTATGATAAAAAAGCTTACTATGTAAATCTGGGCGTATACATACACGCCTTAGGACAAAAAGAAATCCCCTCCTGTATAGCCGACTGCCATATGCAGGAGAGGATAACAAGCGAGATAAACTCCTCGGAGATTTTTCTGAAAATCATCAAAAAATGGGAAAGTCTTTACGGTTCATACGAGCAGATATACGAAAGAATTTTAGAAAACAAAATGCCGATGCTCACCGATAGAAGGCTTTGCAGCTATTTTCTTGTGACAGGCAGAAAGCGATAAAGCCTTACTTCACTTTCTCAAAATCCACAGCACCGTGCTTGCAGATAGGACAAACGAAATCCGCAGGCAGCTCATCGCCCTCGTAAACGTAGCCGCAGACCTTGCATACCCAGCCTGTTTTCTTCTGAGCGGCAGGACGGGGCTTGACATTCGCCTGATAATACTCGTAGGTCATAGAAGGCTTGTCGGAAAGCACCTCGCCATCGGTCATCTCCGCAATGAACATAGTGTGAGTGCCGAGATCGACCTCTTTGACAACCTTACCCGACATAAACGCATTTGTATATGCGCTTACATAAAGCAGACCGTTGTCCGCATACTTGGGAGCGAACTTGTAGGAATCGGGAGTGCCGAACTTCATAGAGTCCCTTCCGCTCTGAAAACCGAAATGCTTGAACAGCTCAAAGGGTGCGGTCTGGTCAATAACGGAAACGTTGAACTTGCCCGTGTTCTTTATCATATCGTGGGTGAGATTGCCCTTGTTTACCGTAACGGCTATCTGCATAGGGTCGCTTGTAAGCTGAATAACGGTGTTAACGATACAGCCGTTGTCCTTGTCTCCCTCCGAAGCGGTGAGAATGAAAAGTCCGTAGGATATCTTGTAAACTGATTTTTTGTTCATAATATTTTTCCTTCCTATAATAAATTTACTCCGAAAGCTCCCTGACAGTGCATACAGCGTGAGCCGCAGCGCCCTGTCCCGAGCCTGTAAAGCCTAATTTTTCCTCTGTGGTCGCCTTAACGCTCACAAAGGAGATATCAAGTCCCATAGCACCTGCCAGTGTCTCTCTGATAATATCGATATGAGGCGCAAGCTTGGGGTTCTGACATACCACCGTGCAGTCAATGTTATACGGCGCATAGCCCTTATCCCTAAGGAGCGCCGTTACCTGTTTCAGAAGCTCAATGCTGTAAGCGTTTGCCCAGGCAGGGTCATTGTCGGGAAAATATTTTCCGATATCACCCAGCGCACAGGCACCAAGAAGTGCGTCCATTATCGCGTGTGTGAGAACGTCCGCGTCCGAGTGACCCAGAAGCCCGAAGGAATAGGGTATCTCCACTCCTCCCAGTATAAGCTTTCTCCCGGGGACCATCTTGTGAACATCATAGCCGTGACCTATCCTTATCATACCCCGTTATCCTTTCTTTCAGCACTTCCGAGAATGGCTTCCGCAATAGCCATATCCTCGGGAGTGGTTATTTTAATGTTTCTGTAATCGGAAACCGTGAGATGTATCTTGCCCCCCACAGCCTCCGCAAGCTGGCAGTCATCGGTAAAGTCAAGCTCGTGATCTGCCGCAAAATTTACCCCGTCAAAATAAAGCTTTTTCTTGAATATCTGAGGGGTCTGGGTGATAAAAAGCCTGCTCCTGTCGGGGGTGTCAGTGACAAATCCCCCTTCCGCCTGCTTGATGGTGTCCTTTACGGGAACAGCAAGAGCCGCACCGCCGAATATGGAAGCGTCCCTTATGCACTGCTTTATAAATTCAGCCTTAACAAGCGGTCTTGCACCGTCGTGGACCGCAATAAGAGAAGTCTCCTTCGAGACCCTTTTGAGAGCGTTCACCACCGACTGCTGACGGGTCTCGCCGCCCTCTGCACAGCCTGCAAATTTTGAAATTCCATAAATCATAGCAATATTTTCGATCGTATCCATATCCTCGGGGCGGGCGGAAACAATTATTTCTCCCACTTCCTCAAGCCCCTGAAAAACCATCATCGAGCGGGCGATAACGGGAACTCCCCCAAGAAGGGCAAGCTGCTTGTTGATGCCCTCCATACGCAGAGACCTTCCCCCTGCCGCAATAATGACCGAAACCGTATCCATACTGCAATTATCCTTTCGTTTTTGGGGTAACGATTATGTCGGGAGGGATATTTCCTCCAGCATAGCTGTAATGCACCGTAAAACTGTCATATTCCGTCCTTACGCCGTAATTATCCTCAAGGTAATCAAGGCTGTCGGGATATGCACCCTCCGCCGCATAGCAAAGCGCTGCTGCCTTGGAAATGCTTTCCTTTATGCTGCTCTGCCGAAGCTCTTCGTTTGCACTCTGAGAATTTGACAAAGCAATCAGCGTAAAGACCGCCCCTGCGCCCAATATAAGCAGTGGAGCGGCTGAATATTTTCTCTCCCGCTTTCCCGTCCAGATGTTTTTCATAATAAAACTTCCTTAAAACTTGCCGCTTGAATGACCGCCGCCTCCACCGCTGCTGCTTGTGTCGGAAGAACGCTTAGTCCTTGTCACCTGAGAATAAAGGAAAATGTCACGTGAATTTGTGAGCTTAAAGCTGCCCTGACGGACATAATTATTCGCCATAGACTCGGCACGTGTGGTTTTCATATTGCTCTTCATCACAAGCACCGTAATAAGACCTATCAGAAGCCCGCAGCCGATACCGATGGGAATGGCAAAAGAAGGCTCCTCGTTGGGACCATACTCCTCAACATATTGTATTTCCGAAAGAACCTTGTCGGCATATTTGTCAAAAGCGTCGTAATATCTTCCGTCGGAGAGATATGGCTGCAGATCCTCTGCCATATCATCGGTAATGGACTGTATCATTATTTCGTCGTACATTCTGCCGAAGGAGTAAATGTCATAATCGCGGTATTCCATAGAAACCATATATATAATACCGCTGCCGTCAATGCCTGCGTCAAGCTTGCCTTTAAGATACTCGGTAAATTCCCCGGCATCCATACCGTCCATGCTGTCGGTGGTATAAACAATAACATCATGACCGTACATATCCGCAATGCCGCAGAGCTTATCTTCAAGAGCAGTCTCCTCGCTGTCCGACAGGAGATCGCCGTAATCATATACCTTGTATTCGCTTTCCGCCGAAACGGAAATGCCCCCCGCAAGCAAAGCCGCAGAGCAGGCAAGGGCGCAGAAAGCCCCCCATAGCTTCTTCATAGGCTCAATCCTCCTTTTTGCCCACATTGTCCAGAGCGTGCAGGACAAGTGAAACCGCCGCCGATGTGATAAACGAAACCAAAAACGCCGTAACAGCTTTTTTAAACATAAGTCAAGCCCTCCTTATACGCCGAGAAGCCCGAGGATTATGGCAAGCACTGCAGCGGATACCGCCGAAATAGCCGCAAACATTCCCCAGAACCTCGCCCATGAAATAGGCAGCTCGCCCACAAATCTGCCCGTCTGACCGTTCATAGCAAAGGTGTAAAGCTTTCCGTCATACTTTGCGGTCATAAGCCACATGGGCATAAGTGCGTAATGTATCTGACCGTTTTCAAGGGATATGTTGGAGTTTTCCACCATAACGCCCATATATGTATCCGCAGTCTGCCTGAAAGCGTATTCAACGCTTTCTTTAATGCGTTCATCTGCTCTGGGACGGCTGTCCTCGGCGGAAACATCGTATTTGTCCGCAAGATATCCCGAAAGATAGGCAGGGTTAAATGCTGTAGCACCCGAGGGGTCAAAAGGCTCGATAGCCTCGGTTATCTCCTTCTGGAGCTTTGATGTTCCGTCAACGGGAACGTGGTCAAATTCCATGGAGCCGTCTCTTACAAGCATATAATGGTCTGTTTTTGTGACATCATAATCCCCCTCAGTCCAGTGAGCCACCCTGTGGGCTCTGAAACGGAAATGTGCCTTTGCTCCGCAGTCAAAGAGCCAGTAGGGAACATACATACCCTGAACGCTCTCAATGCGGTGGGAGGACATAAAATTTCCCGGGAGCAATGGACGCTTTTTGCAAAATTCCTTGAATTTGGCAATAGCCTTATCCTTATCCACCTTAAAGGGGATAACGTAATCCGGTTTCAGCATACCGTCAAACTTGTCGTTTACCACAAAGGGACTGTCGCAGTAGGGGCAGGTGGTGGCGCCCAGACTTCTGTCGCCCGTTATCTCCGCGCCGCATGAGCCGCAGGTGTAGGTGCAGATATCGCCCTCAAGACCCACGGTAGTTTCCGAAGCGGTGCTCCAGTTCATATCATCGGAGGACTGCTCGTTTCGTGAAAGCTCGCTTACAGCCTCCACATCAAGCTCGGTGCCGCAGTATTCGCAGGACATTTTCTGCGCTTCGGAGGAGAAGGTCAGCTCCGCTCCGCAGCAGGGGCATTTGAATGCGGTGATGCTCATTATAATAACCATCCTTTCATAAAAGTTTTGTGGTTTTCGTCAGAAAATTTCGGACTTTAGTCCGAAAAACAAAACTTGGTTTGAAAATCTCTGATTTTCAAACATTACCTCTTTTCTGTGTGACAAGAGGAAATTATTTCTTTTATATTTTATCATATTTTTCTCATTAAGTCAACACAAATTATGACGATATCATATGATAAAATACTATGACCGGAAGCAAATTTATTGACGTTTCGGAGCAAATGTGCTATAATAAATATACTGACGGGGGAGTGATAATATATACGTTACGGGTATAGTATCACAATACGGCAGCGACAGGCAGACCTGTTGGGTTGTGCTGATAAAGTCGGAAATGCTTGACATAGAGGGAAATGACCTCAAAAGGATACTTGCGGAATCTGCGGAGCATTATCACCTTGACTAAACGAATATTTTGCTAAATTGTAAAAAATTACAAAAGTCAAAAAAATTCCCGATTTTTTTCTTGTAACTTCTGAGGAAATGTTGTATAATTATACTCGGATAAATTTTTGGTTGTTGGCGCAGCGTTCTGCGCCCGGAAACGGAGGAACTAATATGATGACTGAAAGTCAGAAGTCGAAGCTGGCGGAATACACGGCGGCAAAAGCTTCCTGCCCAGCAAGAGAAAGGCTCTCGGCTCTTTTTGACGACGGCGTATTTACAGAAACAGCGACCGGTCGGAGCGCAGGAGGAGACCCCTCGGGCGTTGTGACCGCTTACGGATATATAAACGGCTGTCCCGCCTATGCGTTCTCTCAGGACAGCACATCGGCAAAGGGCGCTGTAAGCAGAGCACATTCGGAAAAGGTGTGCAGAATGTTTGACCTTGCCGCAAAAAACGGCGTTCCCGTAGTTGGCATTTACGACTCCTGCGGAGCGTTCATCGAGGACGGCGCAGACGCTCTTAACGCATACAGCGAAATGCTCCTTGAAGCAGGAAATCTCTCGGGAGTTGTTCCCACAGTTTCCGTTATTGCAGGAGTGTGCGCAGGCAGTATGGCAGTAGTTGCCGCAGCTGCAGATCACGTGGTAATGACCGAGGGCGCAGAGCTTTACGCCGCAGTTGGTGGAGACTCTTCCGCTAAGGCTGCCGCAGAGAGCGGAGTTGTATCGGTTGTTGCCGAGAATGATACAGCGGCTATGGAGAGCGTTCGGAAATATCTCTCCCTTATGCCTCAGAATAACCTGTCTCCTCTGCCCGAGTTTGAGTTTGACACACCAGCAGGCGTTTCCTTTGAAAGCGCTTCGGACAGCGTTATGAGCATTGCCGATGAGGGCAGCGTTCTTGAGCTTCGTCCGGACTTCGGAAAGGCTTCCATGACAGCGCTCTGCACCATCGGAGGAACTGCAGCGGGCATTGCCGCAGCAGGCAAGACAGCGGACAAGCTTACAGCCGATGACTGCGCAAAGCTTGCCGGATTTGTACGTCTTTGCGACGCCTTCTCAATTCCCGTTGTTACCGTTGTGGATACCGAGGGCTTTGATATGAGCGGGGCAGAGTCCGTAAGAGCTGCCGCAAGACTTTCAGGCGCATATGCAGACGCTACCTGCGCAAAGATAGCGGTAGTAAGCGGAAAGGCATACGGTGCGGCATTTATCGCATTTGCAGGCAAAAACGCAGCTGCCGATCAGGTATTCGCTCTCCCCGAAGCAGTCATTGCTCCCGTTGACCCCGTTACAGCAGCGGAATTTTTATATCACGACAAGCTCAAGGGTGCTTCCGACCTTGCCGCAGAGCGTAACAAGGTAGCAGCTGAGTACGCCGAGAACGAGGCGTCCGCATTTGCCGCTGCCGAAAAGGGCGCAGTCGATGATGTTATCCCTGCCGAAAATGTAAGAAGCGCAGTTATGGGCGTTCTGGAAATTACCGCAGGAAAGCGCCTCAACAAGCGTCTTCCCAAGAAGCACAGCGTTCTTCCCCTTTGATAAAAATTAACCGAAAGGTCTGATAAAAATGAAGAGATTTAATCTTACAGTTAATGGAAAAGCTTATGATGTTGCCGTTGACGAGGTAGGCGGTTCCGCACCCGCAGCAGCACCCGTTTCCGCTCCTGCTCCTGCCGCAGCAGCACCCGCACCCGCACCTGCCGCTGCTCCTGCTCCCGCCGCAGGAAAAGGCACACCCGTTAAGGCTCCTATGCCCGGAAATATCCTTGATGTCAAGGTAAGCGTAGGCGACAGCGTTACAACAGGTCAGGTACTTGTTGTCCTCGAAGCTATGAAGATGGAGAACGATATTGTGGCAAACGCTACGGGCAAGATCACCTCTATCAACGTAAAGAAGGGCGATACCGTTAACTCCGACGATGTTATCGCAACCATTGCGTAAAGGGAAAGGAACGGTTTTGTATGGCTAAGGTTAAAATCACCGAGACCGTCCTCAGAGACGCTCATCAGTCCCTTATCGCAACGAGAATGAGCATAGATGAAATGATCCCCATTATGCAGGAGATGGACAAGATCGGCTATTACTCCGCCGAAGTATGGGGCGGAGCCACCTTCGACTCCTGTATCCGTTTCCTTGACGAGGACCCCTGGGAGAGACTGAGGATCATCAGAAAGGCTATGCCCAACACCAAGCTCCAGATGCTTTTCAGAGGTCAGAATATGCTGGGATACCGCCATTATGCCGACGATGTTCTGGAATACTTTGTTCAGAAGACCGTGGCAAACGGTATGGATATTATCCGTATTTTCGACGCCCTCAACGATATCAGAAACCTCCGCACATCTATCCGTGCAGCTAAGAAGGAGGGCGCACACGCACAGGTGGCAATGTCCTTTACCCTTGGCGATGTGTTCACCGATGAGTATTATGTTAACTATGCCAAGCAGTGTGAGGAGGAGGGCGCAGACTCCATCTGTATCAAGGATATGGCGGCTCTTATTACTCCTTTCAGAGCGGCTTCCCTTACAAAGGCGCTCAAGGATAATATCGGCATTCCCGTTCAGCTCCACACTCACTACACCTCGGGTCTTGCTTCGATGTGTCTCTTAAAGGCTATTGAAAACGGCTGTGACGCTGTTGATACGGCTATGTCTCCCCTTGCTCACGGCACATCTCACACGCCTACAGAGTCTATGGTAGCGGCTCTTCAGGGCACCGAGTACGACACAGGTCTTGACCTTGTTAAGCTCACCGCAATCCGTGACTACTTTATGAAGCTGCGTAAAAAGTACATCGACAGCGGTCTTCTTGACCCCAAGATGCTTGCTGCGGACGCAAATGCGCTTATTTACCAGGTTCCCGGAGGAATGCTCTCCAATCTCCTTTCCCAGCTCAAGCAGGCAGGCAAGGAGGACAAGCTGGAGGAGGTTCTCAAGGAGGTCCCCAGAGTACGTGCGGACGCCGGAAATATCCCTCTTGTTACTCCTTCTTCCCAGATAGTTGGTACACAGGCGGTTTTCAACGTTATCAACGGCGAGCGATATAAGATGGTAACAAAGGAGTTCAAGGACGTGGTAGCCGGCAAGTACGGAAAGACTCCCACACCCATTGACCCCGAGTTCAGGAAGTCCATTCTCAAGGGCGAGGAGGCAATCGACTGCCGCCCTGCAGATCTGCTTGAACCTGAGCTTGACAAGCTGAGAGAGGAATGCTCTGAGTGGCTTGAGCAGGATGAAGATGTTCTCACCTATGCTATGTTCCCCAAGGTTGCGCCTAAGTTCTTCGAGAAGCGCCGCAACAGGAAATACGGCATTGACGGCAAGAACTCCGACTTTGAAAAGAAAATTCATATGGTATGATAAATGAAAAGTCCCCCGAAATCCGTTTCGGGGGATTTTTATATGGTGCGTGGAAAATTACTGTGCAGCTATCTCCTCAGCAAGAGCCTCGGTCTGAGCTATGGTTTCTGCATTTACGGCAGAGTTTATTTTTACGATATTCTCGGAGATGGAAACGTCGTTGCAGCCCTCGAAAAGCTTTTTCATTGCGTTTGCGGCTGTGGGCGCCCAAGAGCCGTTTTCTATAAGATATACCTGCCTGCTCTTATATCCATGGTCGGCAAGGTCGGTTATGAAATCCCTCATAAATGGGAACACTCCGCCGTTGTAGGTGGTGGAGGCGCAGACCAGCTTCTTATACTTGAACGCCATTGCAAGGGCTTCTGCTCTGTCACAGCGGGCAAGGTCAAGTGAAATTACGGGGCAGCCCTTTGCGGCAAGCTTTTCTTCAAGGCTGAGTGCAGCTTTTTTTGTGTTTCCGTAAACAGATGTGTAGGCGATGAATACGCCGTCAGTCTCAGGCTCGTATGCTGCCCATTTTGTGTAAAGCTCAAGATAATGGGGGATATTTTCCGAAAGTACGGGGCCGTGAAGAGGGCATATGGTACTTATATCAAGCTTTGCAGCCTTTTTCAGCACTCCTGATACGGGCATTCCGAACTTGCCTACAATGCCGAAATAATACCTTCTTGCCTCGTTTTCCCACTCCTCTTCGCTGTCCAAAGCGCCGAATTTGCCAAATGCGTCTGCGGAGAACAGGACTTTATCAAGGCTGTCATAGCTCATTATTACCTCGGGCCAATGCACCATGGGGGCGGTTACGAATGTCAGGGTATGCTTTCCGAGAGAAAGGGTGTCATTCTCGACCACAACTATCCTTCTGTCATCATAGTCGGTGCCGAAAAAGTTCTTCATCATTCCGAATGCTTTCTGAGAGGATACTATCACCGCTTCGGGATATCGCTCCATAAATACGGCGATATTGGCGGAATGGTCGGGCTCCATATGGTGGACTACAAGGTAATCGGGCTTTCGTCCCTCAAGGGCTGCTTTCAGATTTTCAAGCCACTCTGCCGTAAAGCCGCCGTCAACAGTGTCCATTACCGCAATTTTCTCGTCTGTTATCACATATGAATTGTAGGACATTCCCTTCGGAACGCTGTACTGTCCTTCGAAAAGCGGGTTTATCCTGTCGTTTACGCCTATGTATTTTATATCCTGTGATATCTGCATAACTGTTCTTCCTTTCGACAAAATTATCTATAATTATTATGCCACATATGCGCTTGAATGTCAAGAAAAAAACGGGTATCACACCAAAGTATGATACCCGAAGAAATGTTTGATTTGAGTTACTGAATATCCTGAAGAGCAGTATCAGCTTCCTGAACGAGCATATCAACAACAGCGGAAATTTCCTCTCTGTTGGTTGCCCACTCTACGCCGTGGAGAGCAGCTCTCAGACCGATCTCATCGCCGCCGTCGGTGGTGAGAGACGCAACATCGGTGGATACACCTGTTGCAAGGTCAACTACGGGATACTGACGGGCAAGGTCGTTTATCTCCTTGTTGATGGCGATAAGCTCCTCGGACCACTGATAATCTGCCATTGCCTTTGCATCTGCAATTGCGATAGCTTCATCGTTTTTATTTGCAAGACGTGTGCAGTCTGCAAAGAGACCAACACCCTGAGGGTTGCCTGCACCCTTGCAGAGTACCCAGCCGTCAAGAGTAGCACCCTGGTAAGGATCGGAGCCTGCGGGAGAAGGAACGGGGGCAAGTCCCAGATTTTCGGGAGCTATGCCTGTTGCCCAGGTGTCAGGGTTGGATTGTACGTGCCATGCGCCTACGATGTAGAACAGCTCTCTGCCTTCGCCCATAAATGCGGGCTGCTCGTTCCAGTCAAAGAGAGATCTGTCCATTACGAGACCCTTGTTGTAAAGGTCATACATCCAGTTCATAGCCTTTTCAACGGTGGGATCCATAAGGTTTGTTTTAAGTGAACCGTCAACGGACTGAACAGAGGGAACGCCTGCAGAAAGGAACAGAGCCTTTTCAGACCAGTAGCCATCGAGACCCCACTGGTCGGAGTCGGGATCGCAGAACTGTTCAAGCATAGATGTGAAGGTGTCCCAGTTCCATTCGCCTGCCTTATAAAGCTCCCAGGGATCGTCAAAGCCATTTTCCTCAATGGTCTGCTTGTTGTAGATAACTACAGCTTCGGCGGTGACATTTGTTACAAACTCATAATGCTTGCCCTTGAAGTTGTAGATCTCCATAGCGTCCTTAACATCAGCCCAGAGATCGGAGTCCATATCAATATAATCATCAACGGGCTGGAACATTCCGCTGATAACGCCCTTGGGGAGCGCAGCGGTATCGCAGGGGAAGAAGTCTACGCCGTCACCGCCCAGAACGTGGGTGGAAAGGTCGGAATATCTTGTGTTCCAGGTGGTGGGGATATACTCAATGTTTCCGCCGTACTTGGTCTTGAAAAGGGTTATGTTTACTGCTTCGGAGTCGCCCTTGGAAGTAGAGGGGTTAATGTCATAGTGTGCGAGCCACTTGATGGTCTTGTTCTCAAGCTCTTCGTCCTTCAGCTCACGGTTAGCTATCTCTTCAAGGGTAGCCATCTCCTCATCGGCATATGTAGCGGTGTTAAGCTCAACGGTTGCTGCTGTTGTGGTTGTTACGGTAGCTTCGCTGGTGGTTGATGCGCTGTCACCCTCGGAGTCGCCGCCGCAGGCAGTAAGTCCCAGAGTAAATGTCAGGGCAGAAATACCTGCAATTGTTTTCTTGAAATTCTTCATATTGACCTCCTAAAATTTGCGAAGCCTTTCCGCCTGCTGCAAAGACGGGAACGCTTCACTGTATGCGCTTTTTACGCATAGAATAATAAATAATTGCAATATAATTTTATCATTTTTTGCTTTTGCTGTCAATGACGTTAATATAAATATTTTAAGTTCTGCTTTGTGCATTTTAAATAGTTAAACGTATTCGTAAATGTCGAATTTCCCGATAAACTAAAAAAACGGCAAAGCCCAAAAGCTCTGCCGTTTAATTATTATCCGATTACACATTCACGGAGGACTTATTCTTCCTCGGAAGTCTCGCCGTTTTCCTCGAGAACTGCTCTGATGGAAAGGCTGATGCGCTTCTTCTCGGAGTCGATCTCGGTGATCTTTGCTGTAACCTCATCGCCTACGGAGAGAACGTCCTTAACGTTTGTTACTCTCTTGTCTGCGATCTGGGAGATGTGGATAAGTCCGTCAATACCGGGGATTATCTGTGCAAATGCGCCGAATGCGGTGATGGAAACGATCTTGCAGTTAACTGTGTCGCCTTCCTTGTACTCGCTCTCGAACTTCACCCAAGGATTATCCTCGTCCTTCTTGTAGCCCAGAGAAATTCTGCCGGCTTCCTTGTCCAGATCCTTTACATATACCTCAAGTGTATCGCCTACGGATACTACCTCGGAGGGGTGCTTTATTCTGTCCCAGCTCAGCTCGGAAATGTGTACCATTCCGTCGATGCCGCCCAGATCTACGAATGCGCCGTAGGAAGTAAGAGACTTGACTTCGCCCTTGAATACGTCGCCCACCTGAACGGTCTCCCAGAACTTGGTCTTAGCAGCGTCTCTCTCAGCGCTGCGGACAGCCTTGATGGAGCCTACTGCCTTGCCTCTCTGCTCGTTTACTTCGATTACCTTGAACTTAACGTTCTGCTTGAGGAGCTCCTCAAGCTTCTCATCTCTTCTCATTGTTGCCTGAGAAGCGGGGATAAATACTCTTACGCCGTTTGAAAGAACGATAACGCCGCCCTTAACTACGCCTGTAACAGTACCCTCAAGGATAGTGCCCTCTTCCTTTGCCTTGGCAAGCTCGTCAAGACCCTTGAGTGCGTCTACCTTCTTCTTGGAGAGCTGAACGATGCCCTCTGCGTCGTTGATCTTGATAACAATAAGATCAACCTCGTCGCCGACTTTAACTACATCCTCGGGCTTGAGGGAAGGATCGTCTGTCAGCTCGGACAGTGACACATAGCCTGTGTGCTTTGTACCAACGTCAACGATAGCTTCTGTGTTGTTTACAGCAGTTATGTATCCTTTCACCCTGTTACCGGTATATAATCTTTTGAAAGAAGCGTTGAGCGCCTCCTCAAAGTTAAAGTCCTCGTCCATATTTTTGATAATTTCGCTCATTTGGTTTTTGACCTCCTTGATAATAGATGCCGGGGTGGACGCTCCGGCGGTGATACCTATTCGGATATCACTTTTATTAGAAAAGCCTTTCGGCATTTTCAGCAAACTGAGTTCTCCAGGGCCTTCTATGTGAAAGCAAGTCCCGCAAAGCCCGCTGCATATCCGAAAGAGCTTAACGGTATTGGAGCTGTGCCTTCCGCCGACCACGATCATAATATCGCTTTCGGCGGCGAGCCTTGCCGCTTCCGCCTGACGCTCCGAGGTTGCGCTGCATATGGTGTCATAGGTCTCGGCATTTTCATAACAGGCGGCTATACGGGTGCAATTTTGCCACATATTTATATTATACGTTGTTTGCGGCATAATTGCAACCTTTTTTTTTGAATTTTTATAATTTTTTTTCAAAAAAGCTTCAAGCTCCTCGGAATTCTGCAGAACATTTGCACCATTTAGGCAATGACCTGCTATTCCTATGACCTCGGGGTGAGTTTCATCGCCCATAATGATGATGTCCTTACCCTCGGCGGAGCATTTTGCGGCGGTGTTCTGTATACGCCTTACAAAGGGACAGGTTCCGTCGGAATAAGGAATATCCTTTTCTTCAAGCTCTCTGTAAACGTTCCTGCCAACTCCGTGAGAGCGGATTATGACCTTTTCGCCTTTTTCCGTCTCCTCGGGGGAGCTTATTACACGAACGCCCTTTTTCTCAAGGTCGTTTACAACGGTGGGGTTGTGGATTATCTCGCCCAAAGTCACTGCCTTGAAGCCGTGCTCTATTTCATTATACACGAGTTTTACCGCTCTGTCAACACCAAAACAGAAACCTGCGGTCTTTGCGGCGGTAATTGTGAATTTTTTCATAATTTTCAGACCGTCTTTATGTGTATTATTGCCATAAAATTTTGGTTTATTCAGCGTTTTCGGCAGAATTTTCCTCCGTTTTCGGTCCTTCGACCAGCTCAGTTATGGCATTCATAATGACGGATTTTGCTTTCTTCAGATTTTTTGTGTCCCCGTCGCCGATGTCAAGCTCCTCGGATTTTATGACCTTTCCGATTTTCAGAGTGAGCTTGCTGCGGAAATGGAGCTTTTCTCCCTCGAAAACTATGCCCATGGGGAGAACATCTGCTCCCGACTTTGCGGCAATAAGAGCAACGCCTGTTTTTCCTCTGCCCACCTTATTTTCCTTGGAACGTGTTCCCTCGGGGAATATGACCACGTTTCTGCCGCTTTCAAGGATATCAACGCAGTCGTCTATGACCTTCATATCTCCTGCGCCCCTCTTTACGGGGAATGCGCCTAAGAAGCGGATAAATGCGCCGAAGAGCTTATTCTTGAAAAGCTCCTCCTTAGCCATATATGTAACGGGGCGTTTCATAGGCATTGTGATGACCACGGGGTCGGCGTAGCTGCGGTGATTGCAGGCGATTATTACCCCCTCTTTTTCGGGGAGGTTTTCCCTGCCTTCTATTTTAAAATTGTAAAACAGCTTGTATATGCCCATTACGGTGTATCTGACAAATGCGTTCAAGTTATGCTTACCGTCCTTTACAGAAGTTTTTTTATCATACCGATGATCTTATCCACCGACTCCTCCAGGGAAAGGGATGTGGTATCGCAGAGAACGGCGTCCTCAGCCTGCTTCAGGGGGGCAATGGCACGGGTGGAGTCGTCGTGATCCCGCTTTATGATATCCGCAAGCACTTCATCATAGGTGGGTGCGTCGGGCTTGTCTTTCAGCTCCTTAAATCTTCTGTCCGCCCTTGCTTCGGGGGAGGCGGTGAGGAATATTTTAAGGTCTGCATTAGGCAGGACTACTGTGCCTATGTCTCTGCCGTCCATAATTACGTTGTTTTCCCTTGCAATTTTCTGCTGCAAGTCAAATAAAAAAGCTCTTACGGCAGGTATTGCAGAGACCTTTGAGGCTGCCATCGACACCTCGGGGGTGCGTATCTTATCGGAAACATCATCGCCGTTTACAAAAACGTGCTGAACGCCCTCAATAAAACGCAGTTCGGGGGTTATTTCCGGAAGGAGCTTTTCGGCGCTTTCGGGAACGCTCACATCTGCACCCTTTGACAGGCAATAGTATGCTACAGAGCGGTAAATAGCTCCTGTGTCCACATATATAAATCCCAGCTCTGCGGCGGCTTTCCTTGCAATGGTGGATTTGCCTGCGCCTGCGGGACCGTCTATGGCAATGTTGATGCTCATTTTATTAGCTCCTTATAACTTAATACGAAGCGTCCGCTCCGTTTATGTCGTCAAAAATAACGGGTACAAGCTCTTTCAGCTCGTTAAGCAGCGGAATTGCCACCTCTCTCATCTGAGGGTGGGCACGCTCGGAGGTGCGGAGCCTGAAAAAATGCCTCCATTCACGGAGATTCATTGTGACCACAAGCTCCGTTTTTACGGAATTTGGCAGTATGCTCCTCGCTTCCTCGGGCTTTGCTCCCAGGGAGATAAGCTTTCCGTAGGCATTTTCTATCTCCTGCATTGTGTCCTTCCAGACAGCGTATTTCTCCTCGTCCTCAGCCCAGAAAAATGGGCGGATAAAGGTTATTTCATTGCCGAATTTGTCCTTGGAATAGTTGCAGTAGCGGGTGCTTTCCTGGCTGTAGCTTGCTATGCGGTGGCGGACTATCTCGTGGGTCACGCCTCTGTCGCAGATAAATCTTACGGTTATCTTTTCATGCTCAAGGACGGATTCGTGACCAGATTTCAGTATCATGCCCACGAATTTCTCCGCAGAGCCGTCGGTTATCCTGTCCTCGCTCTTATAGCATACCCTGCCGCAAAGCTCTATATTACGGAGCATTTTTGCCCCGTCTGTTTCCGATAATATCTCATGAGAGGGTGCGATAATTTTCATCAAGGTTCTCCTTTATATACATAACAGTCTCGCCGTCGGGGGTGTCCTCGGGAACGGCGGTATAGCCGCAGCTGAGACAGCATTTCTCGGCTGCTTCGTTTGAGACGGAAATGTGCATTGCGGCGGTATTGATGCCCTTTTCAGTGAATATCTCCTCCGCAAGACGGATACATTCACGGCTCACTCCGTGTCCTCTGAACTCGGGAGCAATGACAAGCATGGATATCCAGCCGCATTCGCCGCTTTCGAGTCCGCACAGCTTCACCCAGCCCGCAGGCTCGGTGCCGTAATACACGATGTAATTCTCCTCGTCGCCGTCCTCGCGCCACTGCTCAAAGGCTTCGTCCCAGTCGTCGATGTCAAGCTCTCCGGCGCCCAGTCTGTCAAGAAGCTCGGCACGGTTATAAAGGTCGCAGAGAAAAGGCAGATCGCCCCTTGTGACCTCTGCAAGGCGTACCTTTTGGCTGCATAGCTCGTTTGTTACCTTGAGTATGGGATAGCCCTGCTCATAGGGCTTTACGATAGACGGGTTTTTCGCCGCTTCCGCAAAAATAGCGTCCGCAAGCCCGTTGTCAAGTTCCTCCACAAGAATATTCAGGGGTTTTTTATACAGGTCGGGACAGACGGAAGCGATGGATATGACTCTTGCGCCGTTAAGATCCATTACTCTGTAGGGCCAGATACGGCAGTCAAAGGGCTTATTGTCCCCCAGGGTACAGCCTGTCTTCGGGTCGAGGGCGGGGCAGCGGTAAAGCTCGTCAGTCTCGTCCCAGCAGTCCTCCATATTGAATATATAGCCGCCGTTTCCGCCCTTTGATACCATTTTCAGGTCGGGGCGCTCTGCCGAGAGCTTATTATACAGCTCCCTTGTGATGACGGGGGTCTCCCACACGTCGTATTTGTCGAAAATGCAGCAAAGCTGACACTTGGCGCAGGTTTCGTTTGAAAGAATGTTCTTTAGCATAAGTCATTTTCCTTTTCATTTTATTTTTGGGAATATTGGCTTGCATGCGGGATATACTTTATAATAATTTAAAGCCGAAAAAACGGCATAAATTTACTTAAACGAAAAGAGGAATTTTTTTATGAAAATATCTCAGAAGCAGTACGGCGAAATGGTGAAAAAGGCATCGCCGAATTCAAAATGTATGCGTGATGTGCCCCTTGCATTTCTCATTGGAGGACTTATCTGCGTCATAGGTCAGGCTATCACCGACTTTTATTCCTATCTGGGCTTTGACGACAGGACCTCCGCTGCATGGTGTACGATAACATTAGTGTTCCTATCCGCTTTGTTTACGGGGCTTGGTCTGTATGAAAAGCTTGCCAAATACGGCGGAGCGGGCACCCTTGTACCCGTTACGGGCTTTGCCAATGCAGTTGCTTCTCCTGCGGTGGAGTTTAAGTCCGAGGGCTATATTTTAGGTCTGGGAGCGAAAATTTTCATTATCGCAGGCCCCGTTATCCTTTACGGCACTGCCGCTTCGGTGGTTTACGGACTTATCTACTACTTTTTCCTCAGATGACGGATACTCCCACCACGGTTATATTATCGGTGCTGCCGTTGTCTATGGCAGCGTCGATGAGCCGTCTGAGACGCTTTGGCAGGCGCATGGGCATTGCCAGTATCTCTTCAAATTCACCCGAGGTGATGTAATCCGAAAGTCCGTCGCTGCAGATGATGATGATGTCCCCCTTTTTTATGCCCCCCTCGATCTCGGTTACGCAGGGGTCGGGGTCGTCGGAAATGTTGCCTAAAACGGGGAATATCACATTCCGCCGGGCATGGGTCTTTTTCTCCTCTCCTGTTATCTTTCCCTGCTCATAGAGCATCTGGACAAGGGACTGGTCACGGGAAAGCTGCTTTATTATGCCCCCTCTGAAACGATACATTCGTGAGTCACCCACATTCACCACAAAGGCTCTGTTATTATCGTCCACCGCAAGGGCGCAGAGGGTGGTCTGCATATTGGCGGAGCTGCCGTGGGTCATGCCGTAGCGCTTTAGCTTTGTGTGGACGGAAAGAAGCTTTGCCCGAAGGTCGGTGCGCTTCCCCGGCTTTACCGATGAAAGAAGCTCAAGCGCCATTTTTGAGGCTATCTCTCCCGAAGCTTCGCCTCCCACTCCGTCTGCAACGGCGGCGATGAAGGGCGCGCTAATGTCACTCTCCATCTGAGCCTGTGATAAAACTATTTTGTTTACAAGATAAGCGTCCTCATTGTGGGTGCGGACAGCTCCCTTGTCGGAAATACCGCAGCAATAATACAAATCGGACACCTCGGACAGCTATAAATATACATAAATTTATTATACATCATTTTTTGGCAGATTGCAATAGGTAAATTCTATAAAATTCGAAACGTTTTTTCTTTGTTTGGGTTCCTATTTTCCGTTATTATCATATTACAGAGGGATAATTTGTATTATTTGCACGAAATAACAATTATATCTCAATAAAACATTGACAAACGGAAGAAAATATTGTAAAATTAGTATGTACCATTATACCGAACTACTCACACGGAGGTTTTACATAATGTCTTCCATTAAATTAACTGACCTGATAAGCGTTCAGGTTCTTCAGGAGATCCAGGACGGCTTTGCCGAGGTTACGGGTATGGCGGCTCTCACTACCGATGCCGACGGCAATCCTGTGACCAAGGGAAGCAATTTCACCGATTTTTGTATGAAATACACACGCCGCTCAAGACTGGGCTGTGAAAGGTGCGAAAAGTGCGACCGCGACGGCGGCGAGCAGACCCACCGCACAGGCAGAGCCGCTGCATATCCCTGCCATGCGGGTCTTATGGACTTTGCAGCTCCCATTATGGTAAACGGCGAGTTCATCGGCTCATTTATCGGCGGTCAGGTGCTCACCGAAAAGCCAGACGAAGCTAAATTTCGCAGGATCGCAAAGGAACTTAGCATTGACCCCGACGAGTACATCTCTGCTCTCAGAAAGGTGAAGATAGTTCCCAAGGAGAGGGTGGAGGCTGCTGCCAAGTTCCTGCACACCATTGCCAAGAATATTTCCTCTATGGCTTATTCCAGCTATCAGATGAAGCAGAACAATGCTGCTCTTTCCAGCAATATTACCGCCACAAGCGATGTTATCCGCAGGGTCAACGACATTGCGGAAAACTGCATCAAAGCGGTCTCTACTATGGACGAAAAGTTCAGACAGCTTTCCGAGATAGCCGACAAGTGCGTTTCCGAGGTCAAGACTGCCAATGACGCTGCAAAGGTTATTCAGGATATCGCTATGAACACCCGAATCCTCGGCTTCAACGCTTCCATCGAGGCTTCAAGAGCCAAGGAGAGCGGCAAGGGCTTCGGCGTTATCGCTCAGGAGGTAAGAAGCCTTGCTGATACATCGAAAAGCTCTGCTGACACCATTGAACAGAAGATCAAGAGCATTGGCGGCTTTGCGGCTCAGATCGACAAAAGCGCCAAGGAATCTTCCGAGCTTGTTTCCGGGACCGTTTCGGGAATTGAAGAGCTCAAGAGCGTTATCAGCGAAATTCAGTCATAATGAGATTTACAGCTCTTTGCTGTAAACCTATATACCGAAAGGAAGTGTTTTTATGGATCCTACAGCAATCGCTTCTATGGCTACAAGTATGAAGCAGGCTCAGCTTGCAAATGCTGTCAGCACTGCGATGGTTAAGAAGACCCACGAAGTAATGGAGACCCAGGCCCAGGGGATCATTGAAATGGCTCAGAGCATGCCTAAGGTTCAGGGTCAGATAGGCTCTATCCTTGACGTAAGAGCGTAATTTCCCGTAGGTCGGCAAGTTTCCTGTCCTCCGTACATTTTTTTGTGCGGAGGATTTTTTATTTTGATATTGATAATCTGCGTGATGCCGCAGTGCGTTCTTATCAGCTTTTGATCTGTCAGATAATAACATATTGAGGTGTAAAATCAATTTCAAATATAGCTCTGCCTGAAAATACCCCCGAAAATCTGCTCCATAGGCGCTCAACCCCCTTGACAAATCAGCTTATTTGTAGGATAATATAACTTGGATAAATGTATGAGAAAGGAACTGCGGATAATGAACGGTGACAGGCTTAATATCGCATATATCGGAGGAGGCTCCTGCAACTATGGCTGGAAGCTTATCCCCGAGCTTGCAGACATAGATCTGTGTGCAATGGTGAAGCTTTACGATATTGACAAAACCTGCTCCCTCGCCAACGAGGTGATAGGAAACAATATCCACGACAGGGGAAACACAAAAGGGGACATAGTATATCTCGCCTGCGACGAGGCGGAGGAGGCTCTCAGAGACGCGGATTTCGTAATTCTCGCCTTTGAGCCGGGTGGACTTGATGAGCAGGTGAGCCAGCTCCATCTTCCCGAGACCTACGGTATCTTCCAGACAGGCGGGGAAAACTCGGGGCTTTCCTCGGTCATAAGAGCGCTTAAAATAATGCCTCTCTGCGCCGAATATTCCCATATGATAGAACACCTCTGCCCCAACGCATGGGTAATAAACCTCTGCACACCCATGGCAGAGTGTATGACCGTTCTCCACAACGAATTTACCGAAATGAAGCTTGTGGGAGCTTCCTCGGACACCTTTGCCGCAAGGGAGCTTATCGCCACAATGGTCTGCGAGAGCAAGGGGATAAGCGGAGTGCGCAGGCGTGACATAAAGACAAATCTCCTGGGAATAAGCGGATTTTCCTGGTTTGACGAGCTTTCCTACAATGGCGAGAGCCTTATGCCCATGTTCAGGGAATATGCGGAAAAATACGGCGACTCGGGCTATGAGTTTCGGATAAACGAGTATAGGACCAATCCCGACGCCGATGCTCATCGGGTAAAATTTGACCTGTTTCTCCGCTTCGGACTTATCCCCGCTGTAAATGACCGCTCCGCCGCCGAGTTCTGTCCCCCCTGGTACACGAAGGACAGCAAGGAAATGGCAGCTTGGAAATTTTCTCCTATGACCGTAAATTACAAAAAGAGAATGCTTAGCGACAAGACCGCAAAGGTCAAGAAATATATGAACGGAGAGGTTTTGCCGAAATCTGTTGACTCCACCGAAGTTCCCGAAATGATACGTGCCCTCTGCGGCGGCGGAAATCTTATATCGGCAGTCTCTCTTCCCAACAAGGGACAGGTGGAAAATCTCCCAGAGGGGGCTATTGTTGAGACAAACGCACTCATAAGCTGCGGCAGCGTAAGAGCAGTATGTGCAGGCAGGCTCCCCGACAGCATTGCGGGGCTGTCCGTCCGCCACGTTTACAACAGAGCCGCTGTGGTTAAGGCATTTGAGGAGCGTGACCTTGACATTGCTTTCAATTCGTTCCTTAATGACCCGCTTATGACCTGCGGTCTTACCGAAGCCACCGAGCTTTACAGGGAAATGCTTTCGGCGGTGAGGACACATCTGCTTTACTATTGTGAGTAAGCGGCGGCGGGGGTCGGCGGGGGTCGCCCCGCGGCGAGGTCGCGCTGTGAATTTGTGAGAAATTGAAGTTTTGTCTCCGCGCCGATAGATACAATATCAGCCCGATAAGTCGGAATTTGTTTATACATTATTCAGAACGAATGTGATAGGGAGTATTTATGGATTTTGAAAAATACAAAAAATATCTTCAGAACAATTGGTTACCGGAATACAGAGATATATACACCACACGAGAACTTTCTGCTGAGGGTTGGACTATGCTTCTGGAAGAAGTTTTTTCTCCTTTGATAGAAAAAGAACTCGGAATGAGATATATCGGCAATCGTGTTTGGGCAGATGA
>JAGAJF010000096.1 GCA_017829005.1 Oscillospiraceae bacterium
CCCAAGGCTGAGAACAAGCAGGTAATGTCTGCCGAGGAGACTCTTTCCTCGGGACCTATGATCTCCGAAGCGGAGGCGGCACGCAGAGCAAAAGCCGAGGACGCTCTTGACCGTGACCTTGCCGCCGCAAGAAAGAAAAAGCTCCAGGAAGAAGCCTACAACAAGCATCTGCGTGATATTGAAATGCAAAAGGAGGCTGAACGTCTCAGCCGTGCCGAGCAGGCAAAGCAGCGGCAGGACAATGTTCAGGAAATGGCGAAAAAGCGTGCCGAGCTTAAAGCCGCTCAGGAGGCTATTGCCGCTTCCGAGGCAAAGGCAGCCGCAAACTCCGCTGCCGAAGCCGCAAGGCGCAAGCATAACGCCAACAAGCGTTTTAACCGTGCCATTCTTTCAATGAAGGCAGGCAAGGCAGTGCTTGTCATTGTGATACTTCTCATTCTTGCTTATACAGGTGCATTCATCTATGTGGGCGCAAAGAATGACGAGTTCTATACCGAGCTTGAAACTAAGCTCAACAGCCGCAGCCAGATAGTTTCAAATGCCAATGACAGCTACGAGGTACCCGAAATAAGCCCTCTTACCGCAGAGCAGAAGGACGATCTGGGACTCTACCGTTTCCTTGCAGACTCCGACCAGGACGGACTTTCCGATGAATATGAGATAAAAAGCTCTCACACCGACCCCCTTAACGCCGACTGTGACGGAGACGGTGTTCTTGACGGCAGGGAGCTGAGAGCGGAGCTTGACCCGAATAACCCATGCACCGACGGCTCCACCCCCGACGGCGAGGTCATAAGAGACATTACCGTTTCCGAAAGAAATGTGACGGCTAATATCACAGGTATCCCCAATACCGCATATACCTCCCTTTCCAAGCTTGCAAACAACAGTATCCAGGGTACTCCCGGACTTGTGGGCTACGCATATGAGTTCTACACCGACAAGAACTTTGACAGCTGTACAATGACCTTTTCCTACAGCGAAAAGGATATAGCCGAGGGCGGTGTTACCGAGGGAGCACTTTCGGTTTACCGCTTTGATGAAGACAAGCTTCTTTTTGAAAAGCTTGCAAGCACCCTTGACGCTAAGGGCAATACTGTCAGCGCCGAGATCACCGAAAGCGGCGTTTACGCTGTATGCGACGCTTCCGTGCTTATGCAGAAGGGTTCGACAAACATCTTCTTCCTTATCGACAACTCAGGCTCTATGTACCCCGAGGAGCTGTGCGCTAATTCCGAGGAGAACGATGTTGAGTTCAAACGCCTTGACTTTGCGGTAAATCTCATTGATATGCTGGGTTCCGAAGCGAATTACGGCGCAGGCGAATTTTCCGGCGGCTATGCTCAGATAACCCCCATTTCTAAAGACTCCGAAGCAGTCAAGAAGCAGATATCCGATATCAGGAACAAAAAGCAGGTGTTCTCGGGCACCGAGATCGCAGGTGCCATAAAGAGTGCTGTGGCAGAGTTCGGAAGCGTTCGTCCCAGCGATAAGAATTACATAATCCTGCTCACCGACGGTATGCCCTCAAATTACAATGCAGCCGCCGAAAAACAGGCTGTGGAGATGGCAAAAAGCAGCGGCATTACCGTTTTCACCATCGGCCTCGGAAAGAAGATCGACACCCAGTATCTTTTCAACATTGCCGAGGACACTAACGGTCAGTTCTTCCAGGCTTCAAATGCAGACGCTCTGGAAAATATTTACGACAAGATACAGAGCTTTATGTCCTACAATCAGGTGACTATCGAGGAGGAGAGCGGCAGAAAGGGCTATATCATTGCCGATTCCGGCTTTAACGTTCTGAAGGACGGTATCGGCTACAGCAATTTCCGCTCCGACTTTGCGCCGGACGGCACCGATAAGGGCATCGCAGGTCTTATCAGAGCCTATTACACAGGCGAGCTGAATCTCACCGAAAAGGGCTATACCACCCGGGACGGCAAGGCTGTGGAGGGCTATGACATCAGCGGAGTTCAGAGCTTTACAGACAACAGAACAGACCTGTCGAGCGTCAAGATGGATATCCTTGACTCATATACCGAGTATCTTGCTCTCCCCGACAAGTGGGATTTCCGTAAGATAAGAAACGGGGTGCTGGGCTACAGCGAGGAGACGAGAGACTACATCGACAGCCATATGATGAAGGTGACTATTGCCGATTACGGCTTCAAGGCTCCCGAGAGCGATTCCCTGACAGAATTCCTGAGAACTATAACCTTTAGCAGGCTGAAGGGCTTTGACTCGTATGAAAGTGTGCTTATCGACAGCAATTTGTGTCAGGGCGACGACCTTGCTGTTATGAATATGCTCAGATGGTTCGAGGCATATCCTCAGTCGGGAAAATGCCAGGTATATGATTTCGGATATCAGGGCGATATGGCTCTTGACGAACTGGTAAACGAGCTTACCACGGGCAGCCCTGCGGTCATCGTGTACGGCGGAACGGCTATGAATGCTGTTCGTATCGTCCGTGATACAAAATCTCCCAATATGTTCGTTATCGACGCATACGACTGCAACTCTCCCGAGCGCAGCACAAGGATAAATCTTCTCAGAACTCCCGTTTATGACGGAAGCAATGGACTTTCTTATCAGTACGCCGCTTCAAGAGGCAGCGAACCCGAGTCGCTGCAGATAATTGTTTCAAAATAATATGCCTTCCCCGTATTTCCTCTGCTTATGGGAAATACGGGGAAATATATTGTGCAGTATGATAAATCGGAAGTGCGTTTTTAAGCGGCTTATTGATAAAATCAACGGAAGTGAAGCTCGCTATATCAAAATTTAAAAAAATATGTAGACATAAGCAGACGGATATGATATAATATAAGGTATCTATGAGAACCTATGAAATTGCCCGATTTATGGGCAGCCCGATTTTACGGACAAATCGAAAGGATTGGTTAATTAAAATGTCAAAGCTTAATATAAAGAAGATCGCAGCTCTGGGCTGTGCGGCAGCAATGCTCGGCTCTCTTACCGCCTGCGGTGAGAAAACCACCTGGGGCGCTGTTATAGACGGAGTTCAGATACCTGCAGGCGTGTTTATCTACTACCTTGAGTCAGCTCACTATGAGGCACAGCAGAAAATATCCGAGCAGCAGGCTGCAGAAACAACTGCCGACCTCAGTCCCGAGGGTGCGGCTGCTCAGTCCTCCGAGACCGTTACTATGCCCCTCTTCTCCTCCCAGATAGACGGAGTGGACGCAAAGCAGTGGATATATGACGAGGCTACAAAGTCTATGCAGGAATATGCCGCTGTGGATGCTAAATTTACCGAATACGGTCTTACTCTCACCGATGAGGACAAGGAGACTGCACAGGTTTATCTCGATCAGATGTGGGAATATGCGGGGGAGTATTACACCTCTATGGGTATCAGCGAAAACTCCTACAAGTCCATTTTCCTCAATTCTTCCAAGAAGCAGAAGCTGTTTGAGACAATTTATTCCGAGGGCGGCGAGAAGGCTGTTTCAGATGACGAGTTAAAGGCTTATCTTGATGAAAATTACGCTCTTATCAATTACATCGAGGTGGAGCTGAGAGACGGCGAGGGCAATCTCCTCAAATCCGAGGGCAAGGCTGAGCGTATGGATATGCTGAACAGCTACATTGAGCGTTACAAAAACGGCGAGGATTTTGACGAGCTTAATGCCGAGTATGTGACCTATTACGATAATCTCAAGAAGGCTGCGGAGGAGGCTGCTGCAAAGGCAGCTGAGGAGGCAGCAAATGCCGAAAATGCCGCTTCCGAAGAAACACCTGCTGTTACCGAGGTTTCAGAGTCTCCCGCACAGGCATCCCTTGCAGGCGAGGGCGACGAGCTTACAGACAGTGACGAGGAAGCTCCTGCAGAGACCATGGCTCCCGAAGCAGAGGAGCCGACAGAGGAAACAACTGCTCCCGAAGCTGAGGAGACCGTTTCCGAAACAACAGAAGCTGCTGCCGAAGAAACTGCTGCTCCCGAAGAGACTGCCGCTGTTTCTTCCGAAAATCAGGACGTTTCCATTGGTGCGGTAAACTCCAATATGACTGCGATCGAAAAGTCCGATATGAGCGTTCCCTGCCCCGAGGTGGCAGAGAAGGTGTTCGGCAGTATGAACAAGGGCGATATCGAGATAGTGGAGACAGCTGACGGCGAGCATTACTATCTTGTTCTGAAGCTTGATATCCTTGAGGACGAGGAGTATTTTGCTTCTGCAAGAGCATCTCTCCTTTCAGAGATGAAGTATGACGAGTTTGAGGGAATTGTTGCAGAGTGGACTGCCGCTCAGAGCGTTTCCAAGAATGACGCAGCTTACAAGAGATATGACCCCGAGAAGATGTTCGGTGAATAATTTGCCATATTATGCTCCGCAGAGAAGCGATTTTTCTGCGGAGCTTTTTCGTTTCGTAATGTATTGGTAAAATATTTCATAAAATACTTGAAAAATTTTTCGTATCGTGGTATTATATATAATAATGCCGACTGAAAAGTGTTCGGGAAAGGACGGTCATATTTATGCACGATTTTGTATATCATAATACCACTAAGATCATTTTCGGTAAAAGCTCAATGGATAATATCGGCAGAGAAGCCGCTCTTTACGGCAAGGCTATGCTCGTTTTCGGCGGCGGCTCCGTAAGAGAGAACGGTGTTTACGACAAGACCATTGCTTCTCTCAGAGAAAACGGTGTGGAATACTGCCAGCTCTGGGGTGTTAAGCCCAATCCCAGGATAAGCAAGGTGAGAGAGGGCATACAGATGGCAAGGAACGAAGGGGTCTCACTTATCCTTGCGGTAGGCGGCGGCAGCGTTATTGACACTGCCAAGGCAATTGCTGCGGGTGTTCCCTATGACGGCGACCCCTGGGATTTTTACGGCAGTACAAAGGCTCCCGAATTTGCTCTTCCCGTGGGAGTTGTCCTCACTATCCCTGCGGCAGGCTCGGAATGTTCTATGTCCTCGGTCATCAGCAACGAGGAAACAGGCGAAAAGCTGGGCTGCACTGCCGAGTGCTTCCTTCCGCGATTTGCGGTGATGGACCCCGAAAATACATACACCCTTCCCGACTATCAGACTGCCTGCGGCGCTTCGGATATGCTGGCTCATCTTATGGAGAGATATTTTGTTTGCACCGAGTGCTGCGACCTTACCGACAGGCTTATCGAGGGTGCGGCTCAGACGGTCATTGAATTTGCTCCCAAGGCTCTTGCAGACCCCGAAAATTACGATGTCAGGGCTGAGCTTATGTGGACGGGCTGTATCGCTCACTGCGACATTCTCGACCGCGGCAGGGGAGAGAACGGCAGAGGCGGCGACTGGGCTTCTCATCAGCTTGAACACCAGCTTTCCGCATTTTACGATATTGCCCACGGAGCAGGTCTTTCGGTAATTTTCCCGGCGTGGCTGAAATTCGTCTCGGAAAAAGATCCTTCCAAGCCTGCACAGTTCGGCAGACGTGTATTCGGTATCACGGGTCTTTCGGACGGAGAGACCGCTCAGAAAATGATATCCTCTCTTGAGGACTTCTACCGCTCCTTATCTCTCCCCGTCAGACTGTCGGAGATAGGCGTCGGCAGCGAAAATTTTGACGAAATGGCTGAAAGAGCCGTTCTGGCAAAGCGAGGAAAGCTGGGCTCATACGTAAGGCTCACTCCCGAGGACGTTAAGAAAATTTACGCTCTTGCAGAATAGTTTATTCCTTGCGGATCAAAGATCGTATCGGAATTATGGGAAAATGAAAGCAAAAATGTGAAAAATATGGAATACGCTGTTTCATTTCAATTTCAGTTTGCTTTCACATAATTTACACATTGGCAGGGTATTATATAATCGTACTCAGAAATGAGTATGAATTTCATTTCAAGCTTTTATCAGGACTGTGTTTACCCCTCACAGCCTTATAAAAGAACCCCCTAATTTTTGCCCGCCGAGGTTTTACCCCGACTTCGGCGGGAATCCCCCATAATCCTATATCATGATCTTGCCCCCGCAGCCTCTCGGCTCGGGGGCGCCTTTTTGCGGGGGACGCCCCGCGGCGAGGTCGCGCCGTTATATTATGAGGGATTGGAATATCATTCCGCGCCCCATAGTATTGTTGGGGTAACACTATTCAAAAGTAACTGACGTTACCGAGCCGCAAATTAGTTAATTTCGCAAAACTAACCAACGAATACGCTGCGGGTCGTCACCCGCCGTTACCGAGCCGTCAAGCTACAAAATCCCCTGAAACTCACCCACGTACTCGCCGCGGGTCGTCACCCGCAGAAAGGTTTGATAATTTTTTATGGAATATGTCGCGATAATAGTGCTGCTTGCACTTTCGGCTTTTTTTTCATCAGCGGAAACAGCGTTTTCCTCGGTAAATAAAATACGTCTCAAGCACGAGGCTGCCGAGGGTAATAGAAAAGCCGAGAGAGCGCTCAGGATTGCCGAGGATTACGACAAAACTATAACCACAATTCTTGTGGGCAACAATATCGTTAATATCTTTTCGGCTTCGCTTGCCACGCTCATCTGCACCACCCTCTTTGCGGAAAAATACGGAACGGGAACGGCTGCAGCCATCTCCACCGTTGCAATGACCCTGCTGGTGCTGATTTTCGGAGAGATACTGCCCAAGAGTCTTGCAAAGCAGCACGCTGACAGTATGGCACTGGCTATATGCGGTATACTCAGGTTCTTTATAGTTATTCTTACGCCTGTGACGGTTGTTTTCGGTGCTTTGCAGAAGCTTGCTTCAAAGCTTTTCGGTAAAGGCAGCGGCGCTCCTTCCGTTACCGAGGACGAATTGAAATATATTATCGACGAGATCGAGGAGGAGGGTGTTCTTGAGGAGCAGGAAAGCGACCTTGTGCGCTCTGCTCTTGAGTTTGACGACAAGAGCATATCCGAGGTGCTTATCCCCAGAGTTAGGATAACCGCTGTTGAGAGGCACGACAGTATTGACCATATCCGTGAGGTGTTTTTCAGCGAGCAGTATTCCCGTATGCCTGTGTATGAAAAGAATATCGACAATATCATCGGATTTATCCACGAGCGTGACTTCTTCAAAATGACCGTCAGCGGGGAAAGATCTGACGGCATAGAGAGCATAATCCACGAGCTTATTTATATAACCGAGTTTGCCACCGTTTCGGAGGTCCTCGCCCGTATGCAGAAGGAAAAGATACATATGGCGATAATTAAGGACCAGTACGGCGGCACCTACGGAATGGTAACGATGGAGGATCTTATTGAGGAGCTTTTGGGCGATATTTACGACGAGACCGACGAGGAGGAGCATTCCTGCGTTAAGCTTTCCGATAATGTTTATGAGTGCGCTGCAGAGCTTAATGTAAGCGATTTTGAGGAATATGCGGAGCTCCCCGAAAATTCCATTGAGACCGAGAGCTACACTATGGGCGGCTGGGCAATGGAGATTTTCGGGCGGATACCCGTTTCGGGTGATATTACAAGAAGCGGAAGATTTGTTATTGATGTGCTAGAGGCAGAGGATAACAGGATAATTCGTCTGAAAGTTACTGTTGATGACAAAAAGCCCGATGATGAAGAATAATTTTAACCGTATCGCTGTAAAAAAGGCGATACGGTTTTTTATATAAAAACGGCTTCGGAATTTCTTCCGAAGCCGTTTGGCATATTAAGTGAAATATTACTTCTCGTACTTGCTGCCGTCGTACTTTCTTCTTGTGGCAAATGCCAGAACAGCTGCGGAGGCAACTGCTGCAAAAGCAGCCATATGGAGAGGTGTACGGTTCTCGCCGGTCTTGGGGTTGGAAACTGCGGAATCGGTAAGAGGAACTTCGGGATCCTCTATGTCAATGAAATCTCCAAGGGGAACATCGGATTCCTCAATTTCGATATAATCGCCCAAAGGAACATCGGACTCGGAAACCTCAATATATGGAACGGTTGCAGAATCGGTTAAATCGGGTGTCTCGTAAGTTGTGGGTGTCACGGGAACATCGGGAGTTACGGGAACATCGGGAGTCACGGGAACATCGGGAGTCACGGGAACATCGGGAGTCGCGGGAACATCAGGTGTCACGGGAACATC
>JAGAJF010000097.1 GCA_017829005.1 Oscillospiraceae bacterium
AGGGTTTGCGTTATAGCGCCAAACCACGTCCTTACAGCCCTCGGGCTTTTCCATCCAGGGAATGTTGGGCATTGATACACCGTTTACAACTTTTGTTTTCATAGGGTAAAACCGCCTTTCATTATAATAAAGATAAAATGGTTCAACACACGTTTTATCTGTGCTGTTCACTATAATTACTATACCAAAAAATTCTCCGTTTGTCAATGATGTTAGTTTTGACATTTAATGCAGTTTAATTTTGTTTGATTTGCACAACGCAATACATTTCAAACGCATCAAAGCGGTCAATTGCCGATATGAAGTCCGAATTAAACGTTATCGAAGGGGATTTTCAATCATTTGTAAGCCGGGTAACAGACAAAAGTACATATGAATTTGTTACAAATGCACAGAAAATCACCTTGATTTTTTACGCAATGTTTTTATTTATGTTTAATTTAACTTAATTTAACTAAATTCAAGTTAAATTTAATCTGTAAAAAAGGTCTGCGCCGTTATGACGCAGACCTGTGAAATTTACTTTATCAGCCCATGTTGGAAAGCTTGATAGACTTGGGGTCAACGTTTCCGTCATAGCCGTCATTTAAGGGAGTACCCTTGTTGTGCTTGGAAGCGTCAGCCTCGATAGCCTTAGCCATTGCCTCGATCTCGCTGAGATCAAAGCCGAAATTGTTGTTAAGCTTGGGAGTGGGCTTGGGAGCTGCTGCCGCAGGCTTTGCAGGTGCAGGAGCAGGTGCGGGTGCAGGCTTAGCTGCTGCAGGCGCAGGTGCAGGTGCGGGCTTAGCAGCCGCAGGTGCAGGTGTGGGTGCAGGTGCAGGCTTAGCTGCTGCAGGTGCAGGAGCAGGTGCGGGCTTGGAAGCTGCAGGTGCGGGTGCAGGAGCAGGAGCAGGCTTAGCTGCTGCAGGTGCAGGAGCGGGAGCAGCCATCTTTACGCCCTTAGGAGGTGTAAATTCGGGAATACCGTCCTTTTTGAGAGTATCCTGAGTATTTGTAAGGAGACCTGCTGTCTCGGTGATCTTTGCAATGCTCTCGGTAAGGCTCTGCTTGGAAATTGTTTCCAGCATCTGCTTGATGGAGTTGACCTGTCCCTCGATCTCGGTGATCTCAGCAAGAACTACTGCCTTCATATTATCGGCAGCACGTCTCATTTCTGTGGTCTTGCCCTCGGCGTCGCTCATCATCTTAGAGGACTTATCCTCAGCGTCTGTAAGGATCTTTGTAGCCTTTTCGTCAGCTGTCTTAACGATAGTGGAAGCTTTGCTGTTAGCATCGTCAACGACCTGATTAGCAAGCTTCTTTGCGTCCTCGTCCATCTTTCTCGCATTTTCCTTGGCGGTGGTAACGATGGTGGTAGCAGTTCTCTGAGCTTCCATAAATACGTTTGTGAGGTCCATTGCGCTGCTCTCTGCGGGAGATGCTGCTGCAGCGGCATTCTTTGCCTCGATAAGCTCATTTTCCATATCGCTGAGCTTTTTCTTCAGATCTGCGATCTCCTTATCCTTTTCGGCAGCCTCTGCCTCAGCGTTGGAGAGCTGATTCTTGAGAGACTCATTGCTTGTCTGAAGCTCGGTGATCTTAGCCTTGTCGGATTCCAGGAGCTTTTCATACTTCTCCTTGTCCTCCATATTTCCGCCGCTGTTCTCGAGGAGCGCTTTCTTTTCCTCAAGCTCGTTTTCAAGCGTATATATCTTAGTATTGAGCTGATCTACGTATGCAAGTACATCCTTCTTGTCAAATCCGCCGAAGTTGACGGTTTTAAGGAATCCGTTTTCTGCCATGGTATGATACCTCCAAAAAAATAAACTTAGCAGACGCAGATGCTTTACAGCGAATATGTAAGGTCTGCTGTTAATATATATCTATTATAACACATTGTTCAAAATACAGCAACCAATTTCCGAAAAAAAATATGCATAAACTTGTCGCGCAAATTTTGGGCAGGAATTACAAATATAGTTACCTATATTTCCCCATGCCGTACAATATACACAAATTCAGATATTTTTATGTACAATAATTGTTGCTCTGTTCTTTATATATGTCCAAATATAACCCCCGCCTTTGGTGAAAAGCCCAAAAGCGGGGGTATTTCATTTTCTGAATGTGTCAAGCTCGGAAACAAGCTGCTGCTCCGCTGCGATAAGCTCATTTGTCAGATGCTTGCTCTTTTCGTCGGCATAGTGATATTTGTCAAGGTATTTATTAAGGGAACCGATACCCTTTTCACAGCCCTTTGTCACAAGTCTTGCGGCGTCTGTATCGTGACCGGACTTCATTGTAAGCTGTGTTTTCAGCGATGACATTGATTTAGCCATTGCAGTGGGCGATTTTCCCTTATCCTTTAATTGGTTCAGCTGTCTTTCTGTCTCGGCTCTGAGCCTTATATGCTCCTGCCTGCCCTGCTTCAGTATCTTCTCAAGCTGCGGGTCTGCCGTCTTGGGAATCACATCTTCAAGGGACGTGATACCCATTTTTATTCCCGCGTCACATTCTCTCAGAAGCTTTGCGGTGTCGTGTTCGTTTTCATATGGCATACCGAAAATTCCTCCCTGTTTGTTTTTATTTATTATTCCCCAATCACGATAGATTTATTTATTAAAGAAATTTGCCAAAAACTATTGCACATTTTTGAAAGATATGGTATAATTTACATAAATCATAATATCACAGATACATATTTCCTGCAAAATAATTATAAAAGGAAGATGAATAATGCTTTTTTTCGGAACTAAAAAAAATGATACCGCTCCCGTCAGCCCCTCCCCTGCTTCGGGACTTAATCAGCCCGTAAATGCCGACGATTTCTTCAAGGATATGGGCAGAAAGCCGAAAAAACGGGAGGTGGACGTTAATATAGAGTCCCCCGAGATCGTGGGTCTCAGAGAGGAGCCCCTTCCTCCTCCGGGCAGCTCCATTAAAAATATTGCCGATGTAAGCACTGACGGACTTGCAGATAAATCAGGCTTTGACGACAGCTTTATCCATGGTAATATCGTAACCGTAAATACCGATGTCATTGATGTGGACGATGCTCTTGCAAGAGAACGTGCAGAAAAAGCACGCCTTAAAGAAGAAAAAATGCTTGCCTCCCAGAACCCCGATGATTTCTTCAAGGACATCGACAGGAGAAAAAACAGGGTCAAGGCTGATATTGCCGTTCCCGAGGTAACAGGACTGAGAGAGGCTCCCCTGCCTCCCCCCGACAGCGCAATAAGGAACATTGCCGATGTAAGCACTGACGGGCTTATTGACAAAACGGGAATTGTGACCGAGGGTCTCGGAAATATTTCCGAGGTAGACATCGGTGCAATTGACACAAGCGTCCTCAGACCGGAATAAGGAGCCTTTATGAACAAGGAATGGTCCGAACTTAACAAGGCTATGCAGGAACAGCTCAAAAAACGCGAGACTTTTTCTCAGGGAATTGAAACACTTCTTATACTCAGAAGTGAGCTTAAAAAGGAAATTTTCCGTTTTAAGGACGAGCTTTCCCGTGAGGAATTCTGCGCCGCTCCCTTCATAAATGCCGATGGATATCACAGCAAAACTATCGCATATTCCCTGTGGCATATTTTCAGAATTGAGGACATTACCGCTCACACTCTCATTGCAGGAGACGGGCAGGTGTTTTTCGGGCAGGATTTTCAGAAGAGGATAAATTCTCCCATAATCACAACGGGGAATGAGCTTATTAAAGAGGAGATAGTCCGATTTTCCGAGGCTCTGGACATTGATGAGCTGTATGCTTACATATCCGAGGTGGATAAATCCACTTCCGAAATTCTGAATTCGCTGTCTTATGATGACTTAAAGAAAAAAGTAACAGATGAAAGAAGAACGGTTCTCGAAGGTCTGAACGTTGTCAGCAGCTCGGAAAATGCCCTGTGGCTCATTGATTACTGGTGCGGCAAGGACGTTCGGGGACTTATTAAAATGCCTCTGTCAAGGCACCGGATAATGCACATTGAAGCCTGTCTCAGAATTGAGGATAGGCTCAGGAAACTTCGGCTCAAGGGCTGATAATATGGTATTTCAAATCTGCGTTATGCTTTTTACGGCATAATGCAGATTTTTTTAATTTTCCTCTTGACATTTTTGGTCTATTGTGATAGACTATGTATAAGCAGCGAGGTCTATATTCATAGACCAACATTATAAAAGAAAGGGGTCACTCATAATGAACATATCCGACAGCGAGCAGAGATTACTTGAAATTATCTGGGACAACGAGCCTATAAAATCGGGAAAGCTTGTAACACTTGCCTTTGAAAAGCTTGGGTGGAAAAAATCCACAGTTTACACCGTTATAAAAAAGCTTACGGACAAGCAGGCAATAAAAAGCGAGAATGCGGTCATAACCTCCCTTCGCCCTCGGGGAGAAATTATCGGTGAAAGATCGGAGAACCTTGTTAACAAGGTCTGCGGAGGCTCTCTGCCTATGTTTCTCACCGCATTTCTCAGCCGAGAAAAGCTTACAAAGGAAGAAGCCGAGGAGCTGAAAAAGCTTATTGACGAACATACAGAGGAGAAATGACAAATGGAGAATATTTTCAGAACTATACTAAATATGAGCATTACGGGGGCATATATCGCTGCCGCAATTATGGTAATACGGCTTTTTATGAAAAAGCTGCCGAAAAAATATTCCTATGCGCTCTGGAGCATTTTAGGCATACGCCTGCTCTGTCCCGTTTCCTTTTCATCGGCAGCAAGCTTTTTTAATCTTATCCGGCCCGAGACAACGGAGAGCCGTATGACCTATATCCCCGACAATATTGCACATTCCCCTTCTCCTTCGGTGACTATCTCAGTGCCCGAGGTGAACGAGGCAATAAACAATTCCCTGCCTGCGCCCGTTCCGGAATACAGCGCTGACCCGATGCAGATCATTATGTCCGTCTGCTCTGTTATATGGCTTGTGGGCGTGGGGGCAATGCTAATATATACAGCAGTATCATTTATAAAGGTATGGCGGCTTGTAAGGGACAGCGAACATCTCAGGGACAATATTTATCTCTGTGATAATATCGGCTCGCCCTTTGTTTTCGGATATATAAGACCGAGGATATACATTCCAAAAGGCGTCTCGGAAAAGGACATTGAATACATTGCCGCCCACGAGAACACTCACATAAGGCGTGGCGACCACATTATCAAGCTTCTGGCAACTGCGGCTCTGAGCATACATTGGTTCAATCCAACGGTGTGGCTGTCCTACAAGCTAATGTCAAAGGATATGGAGCTTTCCTGCGACGAAAGGGCTGTAAGGAGCTTTGAGGGAGACGTAAGGCGGGAATACGCAAATGCACTTCTGAATATGTCTCTGCGGCAGAACAGGCTTTACGGTCTGCTCGGATTCGGCGAGACGGGTATCAAGTCAAGGATAAAGGGCGTCCTGAGCCTTAAAAAGCCCACGGTCATTGCAACAATATCCGCTGTGATACTTCTTGCAATTGCGGCGGTCTGCCTGCTCACAAATGCGGAAAAATCGGGAATTACTCTTGAAAAAAATGCAGGCTCATATTCGGTGGCGGCTATAACCTACAAAGGTGAAACCGAGACAAAGCTTTCCGACGGTGAATATATCCAAAATGTGATAGACAATATAAACGGTGCAAGGCTTAAAACGATACGTGAAAGCGATCTTCCCGACATTGACGGAGGCATATATCTTGACTACGCTTTCAGAATGTACAAAAGCTCAGACTTCACGGGAGAATATGACAGCTTTACCGTTTGCCGCTCGGGAGATGTATTTTATGCGGTTTATGAGTCGGAGGGCAAAACGCAATATTTTAAGATGTCGGAGAAGTGCTATAATGAGCTTTGCGTATCGCTCTCAGATGCGCCCGGGAATGAGGATCTTGAGCGGCAGCTTGAGCTGGAGACTGAACGGCAGCGTGAACGAGAAGAGCTTGAACATCAGCGTGAACAGGAGACTGAACGGCAGCGTGAACGAGAAGAGCTTGAACATCAGCGTGAACAGGAGACTGAACGGCAGCGTGAACGGCAGCTTGAGCAGCAGCTTGAGTTCTGCCTAAGCTACATCACCGATTACTGGAATGACCTTATGAAGATAGGAGATTTTTATCCCGAGAAATACATCTCCGACCCCGATATGCTTATGTATGCCAATGCAAAAAAGAAAGTCAATGAAGACACTTTTGGACATGGGGTAAAATCGCTTGAAGCAAAGAGCGGCATTGGAAATGTTCTCAGCGGTATTACCGACGAGGGCAGAATATGGCTTTCGTTCACCTACAACATTGAGCTTAACCTTGAGGACGGGACCACAGACAATGAACATTATAACGGCTACAAAGCATATTTCGAGCTTGAAGTCTCGGGAGAGGATATGAAAATTCACCGTCAATATGATATATGGGGAGCGTGGGGTGAAGAACTGGGAATTGATTGGACATATGTTGAACCTTCCGATCTGCAGTATGTTGATATTGTCAAGGCGAGAGAGAGCATAAAATTTCCCGAATCAAGGCGCAGTTACAACGATTTTTTTCCTGTATATCACAGGGTACAGGTAGGCTATTCCCCCGACCCCGAGGACAACAGAACGGTCAATGTCTTTCTTATGATACCTGCCGAATGGGAAATGGGTCACAGCACCGCTTCATTAAACGGCGAAAAGGTTTTTGAGATAGGCGTTCCATATCCCGTAAGCGAAGGCATCGAAACCGAAGATTTCAAAACAGATATAGCTCACGGCTATGAGATAACGGTGAATGAGGAAAAATTCGGCGGTGAGGACGACCCGTTTGAATATTTTATCTCCACCTCCACTCCCGATAAATATTCACCCGATGGCACCTATGACGCTTATGACTATGTTGTAAGAAGCGGGGATTATTACATATTTCTCAGCTTCATTTCCGATGTGGGAACGAGCGAGGAGACAATTGACGAACTGCTCAGCTCGTTAACAATAACCGAAAACACATAACGCAAAAGCTCCCCCTGCCGATTGACAGAGGGAGCAAATTTTTTAGTTAATCAGTTTTCAGCGTCCTGAAGGGCATCGTAGCCATTCTCGCCTGTTCTTACTCTTACAACGTCCTCAACATCGTAAACGAATATCTTACCGTCTCCGATATGACCGCTGTAGAGAGCCTTTCTTGCGGCTTCAATGACTGTTTCAACGGGAACCTTGCAGATAACGACCTCGACCTTTATCTTAGGCAGGAGCGTGGTTTCGATGGGAACACCACGATACATTTCGCCTGCACCCTTCTGAGTGCCGCAGCCAAGGATATTTGTAACTGTAAAGCCTGTTACACCGATATCGCTGAGAGCATTCTTCAGGTCATCAAACTTGCCCTGCTTGCAGACAATGGAAACCTTGGTGTACTTGTTCTTTGCGTTGGGGTCTCTCTCGATATGAGGACGGTTCTCAACAACGGGAACAGCCGCTGCAACGGGAGCAGGCTCCTCAACGGTAGACTTGCCTGTGAAGATGGAAATTGAAGAATTGGCAGGCATAAAGTCTGCATATGCGGAAGGAAGACCATGCTCTGTGATATCGAGACCTCTTGTCTCCTCCTCAACGGAAGCTCTGAGACCGATAGTGGACTTGATGATGATGAAAGTAATTGTAATGGTAACTGCTGTCCAAGCTGCAACAGTTACAACACCAAGTGCCTGAGTACCGAGAAGTCCAAATCCGCCGCCGTAGAACAGACCATTCATTGTGCATTCGGGAGCTGTTTCTGTTGCGAAAAGACCAACTGCAAGAGTACCCCAGATACCGTTCATCATATGTACTGCAACCGCACCAACGGGGTCATCAATGTGGAGAACGTGGTCAAGAAGCCATACGCCGAATACTACTAAAAGTCCCGAAACAACGCCCACCATTGCGGCACCGAAGCAGTCCATCACATCACAGCCTGCTGTGATACCAACAAGACCTGCAAGGGAAGCGTTAAGGCACATTGAAACATCGGGCTTGCCGTATTTTACCCA
>JAGAJF010000098.1 GCA_017829005.1 Oscillospiraceae bacterium
GTTATCTGTGTTCCCGTTTCCGCAAAGACAGGTATGGGAATTGACGATCTCCTTGAAAATATACTTCTCGTTGCCGAGGTTGCAGAGCTTAAGGCTAATCCCAACCGTCTTGCAAAGGGTACTGTAATCGAAGCACGTCTTGACAAGGGAAGAGGTCCTATCGCAACAGTTCTCGTTCAGAACGGTACTCTTCACACAGGCGATATCATTATCGCAGGCACTGCTGTTGGTCGTGTAAGAGTTATGACCAATGACAAGGGCGTTGTTGTACACGAGGCAGGTCCTTCCTATCCCGTTGAGATAACAGGTCTTGCAGAAGTCCCCTCCGCAGGCGATATCTTCAACGCTGTTGAGGACGAACGTCTTGCAAGAGAGCTTGTCGAGCAGCGTAAGCACGAGGCTAAGCAGGAGCAGTTCAAGCAGTATCAGAAGGTTACTCTTGACAACCTGTTCAGCCAGATCGAACAGGGCGAGATCAAGGAGCTTCCCATTATCGTCAAGGCTGACGTTCAGGGCTCTGTTGAGGCTGTTAAGCAGTCTCTTGAGAAGCTTTCCAATGAGGAAGTACGTATCAGAGTTATCCACGGGGCAGTTGGTGCTGTTTCCGAGGGCGATGTTATGCTTGCAAGTGCTTCCAATGCCATTATCGTAGGCTTTAATGTACGTCCTGATCCCGTTGCTGCAGACAATGCAGAGCGTGACGGCGTTGATATCCGTCTCTACCGCATAATTTATGATGCTATCGAGGAGATAAGCACCGCTATGAAGGGTATGCTTGCTCCCAAGTTCAGAGAGATAGCTATGGGACGTATCGAGGTAAGACAGGTTTACAAGATATCCAGCGTTGGTCTTGTAGCAGGCTCATACGTTCTCAGCGGCAAGGTGACACGTGCAAGTCAGATAAGAGTTGTTCGTGACGGTATCGTTATTGCAGAGGATAAGATGTCCAGCCTCAAGCGCTTCAAGGACGATGTCAAAGAGGTAGCTGAGGGCTACGAATGCGGTATCACACTTGAAAAATTTAACGATATCAAGGAAGGCGATATCTTCGAGGCATTCATCATTGAGGAATATCGTCCCGACTGATAACAGAAAGGCGGCTTAGATATGCCTAATTTTAAAAACGCAAGATTATCCGAGGATATTAAAAGAGAAATTTCGGGTCTCATATGCGAGCGCATAAAGGACCCGAGAGTAAAATTCGGACTGGTTTCCGTAGTCCGCACCGAGCTTTCGGGGGATAATTCCCACTGCAAGGTGTATATTTCACACCTTGACGGTATGGAGGCTTCCAAGAACGCTGTCAAGGGTCTTGAGAGCGCTTCATGGATGATAAGAAAAGAAATTTCCAACAAGCTTCATCTGAAAAAGTGTCCCGAGCTGAAATTTATTGCCGATAATTCCATTGAGCATTCCGCAGAAATTGCGAAAATGCTTGAGGATATGGATATTTCGGGTGACACGGAAGCTGACGGAGACGAGGAAGAAGAATAAAAAATAAAGGAGAGGCGAGGAGTATGAACGGAAAAGCTCAGAGCATAAGCATTGCAGACGCTGCAGGCTTTCTGAAAACAAACGACAATTATTATATCCTTACTCATTTGAGTCCCGACGGAGATGCTATGGGAAGCGGTTTCGGGCTTTGCTTTGCGCTTCGGGCAATGGGGAAAAAGGCGAACGTTCTCTGCTCCGACCCTTTTCCGAAAAGATACAGCTTTCTTTACGGCGATTACGCCCCAATGAAGTTTACTCCCCAGACCATCGTAACGGTGGATCTGGCGGATACCACACTTTTCGGCAGAGAGCTGCAGGTTTACGGGGATTATGTGGATCTTGCCATAGACCACCACATTTCCAATACAAAATATGCCGCAAGACTTCTGCTTGACGGGAATGCCACCGCTGCCTGTGAGGTTATCTATCAGATGCTGAAAGAGGGGAATATGCCCATCGACAAGCAGGTAGCTGCCTGCCTTTATACAGGTATTGCAACAGATTCGGGCTGCTTTAAGTTTGAAAATACCACTCCCAAGGCGCATATGATAGCTGCCGAGCTTATGGGCTACGGTATTCCCTTTGCTAAAATCAACCGTCAGCTTTTTGATATCAAGAGCAAGGCAAGATTTATGGTGGAGCAGTATGCTATTAGCAATGTTGAGACCTACCTTGACGACAAATGCGCTATGATAGCCGTTACTTCCGAAACTGTCAAGGAAACAGGGCTTGCCCAGGAGGAATTTGAGGGGCTTGCGTCCATTCCTATGCAGATAGAGGGGGTTGAGGTGGGCGTTACCATCAAAGAGAAGGAGCCGAATAAATTCAAGGTATCAATGAGAAGTGCTGAGAGTGTGAATGTTTCCGATATATGTGCAAAGCTGGGCGGCGGCGGACATATGAGAGCCGCAGGCTGCACCGTTGAGGGAGACCTTTCTCAGGTGAAGCTGAAGCTTTTGTCGGTGATCGCACCTGCAATGGGGTTTGATCTATGGCTGTCGTAAACGAGCTTAACGGAATTATCTGCGTGAACAAGCCTGCGGGCTTCACCTCCTTTGACGTTATCGCAAAAATGAGAGGTATCCTTAAAATGAAACGGCTCGGACACGGAGGAACGCTTGACCCCATGGCTACGGGCGTTCTTCCCGTTTTTGCGGGAAGTGCCGCAAAGGCAAGCGAAATGCTCCCCGACCACGATAAGGTGTATGAGGCAGAATTTCAGCTTGGCATTGTTACCGATACACAGGACTCAACGGGCAAGGTGATGTCTGAAAGTGATATTCCTGTTAGCAGGGAGGAGCTTGAAAAGGCGGCGGAGCGGTTCAGGGGAGATATTATGCAGATACCGCCTATGTATTCCGCTGTTTCCGTAAACGGCAAGCGGCTTTATGAGCTTGCAAGGCAGGGTGTCACAGTTGAGAGAAAGCCAAGACCAATAACCGTTTACAGGCTTGATATTCTTGAATTTGACGAGGAAAAACGGTGCGGACGGCTTGAGATTGCTTGCTCGAAGGGTACTTATATACGCACGCTTATTAACGATATAGGCGAGGCTTTAGGCTGCGGCGGCATTATGACCTCACTTATGAGAACGGCTGCCTGCGGTTTTTCACTGTCCGACTGCGTTACCATTGAGAATTTGCAGAAGGAAGCCGATAGGGGAGGGGATTTCTCCACATTTTTGCTGCCCGTTGCGGAGGTGTTCGATTATCTTCCCAAGGTTCGTCTCAGCGAGGCGCAGGAGAAAATGTATCGAAACGGCGTTCGCCTTGACATTGACAGGGTGAACAGGGAAGCGTCGGACAGCGAAAGATATGCTGTATACGGTGTTTCTGGATTTATCGGGACTGCCGTAATATTGCCCGAGGAACGGCTTCTCAAGGTGGAAAAGAACTTTTTCTGAGGTGATATGTTTTGATAGAATTGTCGCCCGACTTTAAGATGGACGGCAGGGGAACCGCTGCCGCTCTGGGTATCTTTGACGGAGTACACCGAGGTCACAGGGCGGTCATTGACAAGGCAGCGGAGGAAGCGGAGAAAAACGGTCTTGCTCCTGCGGTCTGCACCTTTAAAACAGGTACCATAAACACTAAGGGCAGCGGCTACCGCCCCATTTACAGCGATGAGACAAAGCTTGTACTGCTGGAAAAAGAGGGTGCCGAATATGTGTTCATTCCCGATTTTGCCGATGTGAGAGATATGAGCCCCGAGGATTTTGCGGAAAAGATACTCTGCGGAGTGCTGGGCGCTCGTATCGTGGTATGCGGCAGAGATTTTCGTTTCGGGAAAAATGCCGCCTGTTCGTCAGAGGGACTGAAAGAAATATGCGCCCGTCTCGGAATGCGGCTCTGCGTGGTGGGCGACGTTACCGAAAAGGGTAAAAGGATATGCTCGGCGGATATAAGAAAATATATTTCCGAGGGTGATATCAGATCCGCAAATCTGCTTCTGGGGCATAATTACGCCATTACGGGCAGGGTGATACACGGCAATCGCTTCGGCAGGCAGATGAATTTCCCCACTGCAAATCAGCGAATGTCTGAGGAAAATGTTATGCCCCGTTTCGGTGTCTACGCTTCATATGCAGAGCTTGACGGAAAAGTATACAAAGGTATCACCAATATCGGCGTAAAGCCTACAGTCGAAAGCTCGGGTATACCTCTGGCGGAAACTCATTTTCCCGGATTTTCGGGGGATTTATACGGCAGGGAGATAGTTGTGAGACTTTACGATTTTATCCGTCCCGAAATGCGGTTTAATAATACGGACGAGCTTCGCGCTCAGATAAACAGCGATGTAAAACGGGTAATGTCGGCTTCCGAAGCCCCTTTGCCCTTAATATAAAATTTAACCGAAAGGAACTTGTTTACAATGGACGTTTCAAAGAGAATACGCACTCGTTTTGCGCCAAGCCCCACAGGCTTTATGCATATCGGTAATCTGCGTACTGCCATTTATACTTATATCATTGCAAAAAAATACGGGGGAGACTTCATTCTCCGAATTGAGGACACCGACCAGGAAAGATATGTTGAGGGCGCTGTTGAGAAGATTTACGACACCCTGAGAGTATGCGGTCTTAACTGGGACGAGGGTCCAGATGTGGGCGGACCCGTGGGTCCTTATATTCAGTCGGAGAGAATGGCTCTGTACAAGGAGTATGCTCTGAAGCTTGTGGAGTCGGGTCATGCTTATTACTGCTTCTGCACCAAGGAAAGAATTGATGCTCTCCACAAGGCTCAGCAGGAGGCAAAGGTATCAAATATGATGTATGACCGTCACTGCCGCAATCTGCCTGCTGAGGAGGTACAGAGACTGCTTGACGCAGGCACTCCTTATGTTATCAGACAGAAAATGCCTCTCGAGGGCAGCACTACCTTCCACGATGTGCTTTACGGCGATATCACCGTTGAAAACACTATCCTTGACGATCAGATACTTATCAAGGCTGACGGTATGCCCACATATAACTTTGCCAACGTTATTGACGACCATCTTATGGGCATTACCCACGTTGTAAGAGGAAATGAGTATCTTTCCTCTGCACCCAAGTATAACCTGCTTTACGAGGCATTCGGCTGGGAAGTTCCTCAGTATATTCATGTTGAGCATATTATGAGAGACGCTCAGCACAAGCTTTCCAAGCGTGACGGAGACGCATATTTCGGCGATTTTGTTGAGAAGGGCTTCTATGTTCCCGCTATCATCAACTACATTGCGCTACTGGGCTGGGCGCCCAAGGGTGAGAATGAGATATTCTCACTTTCCGAGCTTGTGGAGGAGTTTGACATAAGCGGACTTTCCAAGTCTCCTGCGGTATTTGATATCGTGAAGATGAAGGCGATAAATGCAGAGCATCTGAGAAGACTTTCTCACGATGAATTCAAGGCTCTTGCACTTCCCTATATCCGTCAGACCTGCAAGCGTGAGGATATTGACATTGACGTGCTTATAAATACTCTTCAGCCCCGTACCGAGCTGCTCACCGATATTCCCGAAAAGGTGGATTTCATTGATGAGATGCCCGAGTACACCGAGGAGCTTTACTTCAACAAGAAGATGAAAACAAATCCCGAAACGGGTCTTGAGGCTCTGAAAATGCTTCTTCCCGTTCTTGAGGGTGTGAGCGAGTGGAACGAGGAGAATATCCACGCTGCTGCATTTGCGGAGATCGAGAAGCAGGGCGTTAAGAACGGCTTTATGCTCTGGCCTCTTAGAGTTGCGCTTTCGGGCAAGCCTCTTACTCCCGGCGGCGGCATTGAGCTTGCGGCTGTTCTCGGCAAAGACGTAACTATCGAAAGAGTTAAAACTGCAATTGCAAAGCTTGAGAAATAATTTCTGAGGATACAGCGCAAGGCGATTGAAAAAAACTCATTTTTCACCGCTTACGCTGTATTATCACGTGACTTTCACATTAACGCGGTAAAATTTATATAATATTGATGATTTTTCATTTCGGGGCGGCGTTACTGCTGCCCTGACTTCTGAATGAAAATGCAAAGCTCTCAGAAAGGAATGATCTTAAAAAATGATAGAGGTCAAAAACCTTACCAAGCAGTACGGCGCAAAAAAGGCTGTGGACAAC
>JAGAJF010000099.1 GCA_017829005.1 Oscillospiraceae bacterium
CAGGCAGACCCATTCTTCACAACAATGTGGGCGGTCTGTCGGGGCCTGCGGTTTTCCCTGTGGCGGTGAGAATGGTATGGCAGGTTGCAAATGCCGTTAATATCCCCGTATGCGGAATGGGCGGCGTTTCAAGCTGGGAGGACGCTGTGGAGATAATGATGGCAGGAGCTTCTCTGGTCCAGGTGGGTGCGGCTATCTTTAACGACCCTATGACCCCTGTTAAGATAACCGAAGGGCTGTCCGCTTACTGCAAGGAGAAGGATATTATGCTCAGTGAAATTATCGGAGCTGTTAAGCCTTGGTAAGGATATATCTTGTACGTCACGCCGAGGCTGAGGGAAATGTGAGGGAGTTCTTTCAGGGACGTATCAACACAGATGTGAGCGAAAAGGGACTCCTGCAGCTTGAAAGGCTTGGGGAAAGATTTAGGGATATCCCTATTGAAGCCTTGTACTCAAGTCCACTTAAAAGGGCAATGTCCACCGCAGAAGCTGTTAACAGATACCACGGTCTGCCCATTATCACAGACGATATGCTTATGGAGATAAACGGCGGAGACTGGGAGGGCGTTAAATGGTCTGATCTCCCCGAAAAATTTCCCGGGGAATACCGTATGTGGAAAGAGGAGATAAACCATTTTACCGCTCCGAACGGGGAGTCCACCAAACAGGTATATGACCGTATGAAAGCTGCAATGAGACGTATCGCTTCGCAAAATAAGGGCAGGACTATTGCTGTAGTTTCTCACGGAATGGCTATAAAGGCATATCTTAACTGCGCCGAGGGCAGGGAGTGGGAAAACTATGCCGACCCCGGCTGGGCTGACAATACGGCGGTGTCGCTCATTGAGTATGACGATAAGCTTGTCCCGAAAATTATATTCAAAAATGACGGCTCTCACCTTGGCGGAGGGCTGTCCACCTTAGCAGTATCAAAATGGTGCAGCGATGAATTGGAGGCAATGAAATGAGAATAATGAGCGTGGATTTCGGTGACAGCCGAACGGGTATTGCCGTTTGCGACAAAAGCGAATTTCTTGCTTCACCGCTGACGGTCATATTTGAAAAAAACTTTGACCGCTGCCTTGAAAAGACCGCAGATCTTGCTAAAGAGGAGCAGGCGGAGCTTCTGGTGGTGGGATATCCCAAGAATATGAACAACACCGTAGGGGAGAGGGCAGAGAAATGCGCTCTTTTCGGTGAAAAGCTTGAGGAGCTTACAGGGATAAAGGTGGTTATGTGGGACGAGCGCTGCACCACAGTATCGGCTCACAACTATCTCAACGAGGTAAACGTCAGAGGAAAAAAGCGTAAAAACGTAGTAGACGCTGTTGCCGCCGTTATAATCCTTGAAAGCTATATGGGCTACAGAAAGAACAGCGGTTCACAGGCATAAAACTTACAAAAAGTCAAGACGGCAATTTACACAAAATTGCCGTCGCTTTTTGTAAATCGGAGCTGTTGACAAGAGGTCTCAAATACTATATACTATAATTTAGTGTGTATTTATTACTACATATTGTGTTTTCAGGAAAGACGGTTTTAATAATGATAACTCATATCGTAAAAAGAGACGGACGAAAAGATACATTTAATATTGAGAAGATAGCCAAAGCTATATACAAGGCTGCCGAGGCTGTGGGAGGCACCGACTACAACGCTTCAATGGAGCTTGCGGTCAAGGTATGCGGTCTGTGCGAGGAAAAATACGGCAGCAACAGCACTCCCACTGTTGAGCAGATACAGGATCTGGTTGAAAAGGTGCTTGTGGAGGAGGGTCACGCAAAAACTGCAAAGGCGTATATCCTCTACCGCTCCGACCGCACCCGTTCACGTGAGATGAACACCAAGCTGATGAAGATATACGAAAATCTTACCTTCAAGGCGGCAAGAGACAGCGATATAAAGCGTGAGAACGCCAATATAAACGGCGATACGGCAATGGGAACAATGTACAAATACGGCTCGGAGGGCGCAAAGCAGTTTTACAGTATGTACGTTATCGACCCTCAGATCGCAAAGGCGCATGAGGAGGGGGATATCCATATCCACGATATGGATTATTATACTCTTACAGCCACCTGCTGTCAGATTGACCTTATCAAGCTTTTCAAAAACGGATTTTCATCGGGTCAGGGACATCTGAGAGAGCCGAATGATATCCTGTCCTACTCAGCTCTTGCCTGCATTGCCATTGAGTCCGACCAGAACGATATGCACGGCGGACAGAGTATTCCCAATTTCGATTATGCAATGGCTCAGGGTGTGGCAAAAACCTACAGAAAAAAATATCGTGAGAATGAGGCTCGCTGTCTGGAGCTTCTCTGCGGCTGTGAAAATGCCGAGGAGACGGCTGAAAGGATAGCAGGGGAGATATTTTCCGCAGAGAATATTTACCCCGTTATGGACAATAATAACGGCTATAAAGAGGCTGAACTGTCAAAGCTTCTTGAGATGACCGACAGGGAAACAGCAGAGCGGATACAGTCCTACTGCTGCGCCGAAGCCTTAAAGGAGACGGACAGGGAAACTTACCGTGCAATGGAAGCATTTATCCATAATCTGAACGCTATGAACAGCCGTGCCGGTGCGCAGGTGCCTTTTTCTTCCATAAATTACGGAACGGACACCACTACAGAAGGCAGAATGGTTATAAAAAATATCCTTCTTGCCAATGAAGCGGGCATCGGAGACGGTGAAACACCAATTTTCCCCATTCACATTTTCAAGATAAAAGAGGGGATAAATTACAACCCCGAGGATAAAAATTACGACCTTTTCAAGCTTGCCTGCAAAGTGTCCGCAAAGAGACTTTTCCCCAATTTCTCCTTTATCGACGCACCCTTCAATCTGCAGTATTACAAGCCCGGGGACTACAATACAGAAATTGCAACAATGGGCTGCCGCACGAGAGTTATCGGCAACCATTACGACCCCGAGCGTGAGATAGTTACGGGCAGGGGAAATCTCAGCTTTACCTCCGTAAATCTTCCGAGGCTTGCCATCAAAGCCAACGGAAATGTGGGAGCCTTTTTCGACAGCCTTGAGGAGACAATGGATATGGTCTGCGAGCAGCTTATGCACAGATACCGCATACAGGCGGAGAAAAAGGTGCGGAATTTCCCCTTCCTAATGGGACAGGGCGTGTGGATAGATTCCGAGAAGCTTAGCCCCGATGATACGGTGGGGGAGGTGTTAAAGCACGGCACATTGTCAATGGGCTTTATCGGTCTTGCGGAATGTCTCAAGGCGCTTATAGGAAAGCATCACGGCGAGTCCGAGGAGGCACGTTCGCTGGGACTTGA
>JAGAJF010000100.1 GCA_017829005.1 Oscillospiraceae bacterium
AATGTGGATCTGTCGGCAAGACCTTTGGAAAATGCTGTGGCGCTGCCTGCCGCTGTACCCCATTTCAAAGCTTCTTCATAGCTATTTGTTCTGAGATATCCTGCTAAAAAGCCTGCCAGCATTGAGTCGCCTGCGCCTACGGAATTAACGGCTGTGCCTTTCGGAGAGCCTATTCTGTATACGTTTGAATCCTCGGCGGCAAGTACGGCGCCCTTTTCTGCCATAGAAACGATAACATTTGCTGCTCCCATAACTCTAAGACGGAGTGCACAGGCTTCTGCCTGGTCTGATGTAAATATCTGACAGCCGAATATCTCTCCCACCTCGTGATGATTGGGCTTGACAAGGAAAGGCTTATATTTCAGAAGCTTTGTCAGAAGCTCTCCCGATGCGTCAGCGGCAATAAGAACGCCGCTGTTTTCAAGCCTTTTGCATATCGTTTCGTAAATATCATTGGGTACAGACTTAGGAACGCTTCCTGCAAGGACGAGTATATCGCCGCTCATAAGACCGTCAAGGCGATGAAGCAGCTTATCTATTGCCTCGCCGTCAATTTCGGGACCACCGGGATTTATTTCCGTTTCTTCGGAGCTTTCTGTTTCAAAAAGCTTTACGCATATTCTTGTAACGCCTTTTTCAAGACGAATAAAATCGCTGTTAATGCCCATACTTTTAACGGCATTCTCAAGAGCTTCACCCGTAAAGCCCGCGGTAAATCCAAGTGCAGTGCTTTCGGTGTCCAGCATTTTTAAAACGGTGGAAACGTTGATGCCCTTTCCTCCCCAGCATATCTCTTCGGAAGAGGTACGGTTCACTCCGCCCCGTGACAGGGTATTCAGACGAAGAACATAATCCACAGCAGGATTGAAGGTGACGGTGTATATCATTTTTTGAAAGCGTCCTTTCGGGGAAAATTTTTTATTTTGCGGAGCCGCGGATAACAAGCTTATGGTCAAGAATTATCATATCGTTGTTTTTTACGGGGCTGTGCATATTTTCAAGAAGCTTGTTAATAACTGTTCTGCCCATTTCATATCCCGGCTGGGCAACTGTGGTTATTCCCGGATTGTACATTTCGCTGAGACTGATATTGTCAAATCCGCAAACCTCAAGCTCTGTTCCTACTGCAATGCCCTCTTTTAAAGCCTGCTTTATCACGCCTGCAGCAAGAAGGTCTGATATACAAAATATTGCCTGAGGCATTTCGTCCAGGGATAGAAAATATTTCAGAGCCTCGCGGCCGTCGGAATAATCATAAGAGCATCTGTAAATGTATTTTTCCTCGGCTTTGATACCATATTCGGAAAGAGCACGGATATATCCCTTTTCACGGTCAACGGAGGAAAGTGCGTCAGTATTTTCTCCCGTTGTTACAAGCCCTATCTTGGTTTTCCCCTTTTCAAGGAACATTTTTACAGCGTCATATGCAGCCTTTTCATCGTTGATAGTGACCGTCAGCACCTTTGCATCTGAGACACGTTCACAGCACAGTGCGATATTATAACGCTTGTTAAGATCGTTTAAGGTCTGTGCATCAAGCTGTGTGCCAAGAAGAACTACAGCGTCAACTGTGCGGTTGAAAAGCATTTCAAGCAGGCGCATTTCGGTTCCAAGGTAGCTGTTGCTGGTACTGAGGAGAATATCGTAATTGGGATATGCGGCGTCCTGCATTCCCTTTATTATATCGCTGTAGACTGTGTGTTCTGTGGAGGGAAGAATGGCGAGGATATTGTTTGTTTCGCATTTACGTAGATTTCTTCCCAGAAAATTCGGGCTGTACCCCATTTCCTTTATTACCTCGTTTACCGCTGAGGTTGTTTCTTCGGATACTGCTGCGCTGTTATTAAGAACACGGGATACGGTAGCAACAGAAACTCCTGCCGCTTTGGCAACGTCCTTGATCGTTACGCTCATTATAAATCCGTCCTTTCAGGTTATATTATATTATCTTTTCGTCATCTGTAAGACCGCGCTGCCGCTCTCTGAGCTTTTCGCTTTTCTTTCTTTCACGTTCTGTTAAACGGTCATATGAAAAAAAATCGGCAAAAATCACCGTGAGCAGGAGTATTGTTACGGATACTGCGGGGTATATTCTGGAGGTGAATAATTCTATGCTTGAGCGGGGAACTGTAGAATTGGGTATGCCATTTAAAACAGCGATGGGATAGATGTAAAGCAAAGTTCCCGCAATATTGAAGATCAGGGAAAGGAGGTTCGTTATCCCTTTTCGGAAAAATGCAAAAACAAGGGCGGCAAGAAGCACTCCCACGGAAATTATCAGGCTCATTCCTGCATTTTGGTAATTATTGGTATAAAGTGCAATTCCGCCAAGGAGGTTCAAAAACAGGCAGCATACGGCAAATGCGGCACAGCTGAGTACAAGTGAAGCCTTTCTGAGGATTTCCATAATTTATAAACATTCCTTTGATAAAATGATCCTTATTTTTACTGCCGCTCAGGCAGTTTGGTTATAAAAAATATTATACCACAAAATGGTTTAAAGTGCAACAATTTTTTTCAATTTACAGAAAAATATGAAGCATTTTCTGTGAAGATTATATCGGTCTGCTAATTCCGACTTCTTTTTTTAAAGAATGGGGTTAAAATTACAGAATATAAAACTCTTATATTTTTCTGCAAGGAGCAAATATTAATCCTGTGAAGCGTTTCCCGTTCGGGGAGCTTTACCACCAAATGCGGCGGATGCTGCGGAGAGGAAGTCAATATGAATTTTGCACTGAAGCTGCTGTGCAGTGCGGCGTGTACGGCGCTGGCGGCACTGACGGGAAGTATAATATACTATAACTGCGCTCTGCCCGACAATTATTGTATTGCCGAGGGCGGAAGCCTTATTATAAACGATCATATCGAAGTCCGCTCAGACAGGATAATTCCCGAAAGCTATGATATCAGGGTTTCGGATAATACTATATTTAACGCTTCTTCTATGAAAGGTGCGGTTGAGGAAAGAACAGAACAGCTCAGGCTTTTCGGGGTCTTTCCCATAAAAAACGTTAATGTGACGGAGGTAAGCGAGTCTGTGGTCGTTCCCTGCGGCACTCCTTTCGGGATA
>JAGAJF010000101.1 GCA_017829005.1 Oscillospiraceae bacterium
CGTTTTCGTCGCTCATTATTTTACCTCAATTCTTTGTATATATTATCAATTTTAACAGCCTTTTTGTTGCCCATAATTCCCAGCTTGCCGTCGTACCAGACGTTTCCGCCGATCTTCAGCTCCACATTCCGGGTAATGGGAACGTTAAGGGGTATTATATCGTCCACCTGCAAAGTGAGGATATCGTAAAGATCCACCTGAGTGTCACAGAGGATAGCTTTAACGTCAATATCCGTGTCACTGAGAGCGCTCATGATATTGCGGCGCCTTTCCTGATCCTTTTTGGGATCCTGCCTCTGAGTGGGTCTTGCCCATCTGTCGCCAAACTTGTTCATAATGGACTCAAGGTTCATAGCGGGGATACAGAAGGACATAATATTTTTTACGTCCTTTATCTCAATTTCCAGAGACACGAGGATAATTACCTCGTCGGGGGGAATGGACTGCATTACACGGGAGTTTGTCTCAACTGCGGTCATTACGGGGTCCATATCTATGTACTGTGACCAGGCGCTTTTCAGAGACTGCGCCATTTTTTCCATAATGCCCTGCATAAGGGCTATCTCGATCTCGGTAAAGTCACGGTTAACTTCGGTATATGTTCCGAGACCGCCCATCAGTCTGTCGATTATGGTGAAGGTTATGGGATTTGATATCTGCATAATGCAGTTTGTTTCCATAACGTCCTCGTCGTGAACGCCCATATTTATGAGGGACATCATAACGTAGTCGGGGAGAGCGTTATTGAACTCGTAATACCGCTGTTCCTCTATCTGCATTACTTCCACCTTGCAGTAAAGTCTCATAAGACCTGTAAGGTAGGAGGACAAAACTCGGGAATAATTCTCGAAAATACTGTCGATGACTTTTAGCTGCTCCTTGGTGAATTTCTTAGGGGTTTTAAAGTCATAATTCTTTATTTTTTTGTCCGAGCTCTGCTCCTCGATCTCCTCGAAAGCCTTTGAGCCCTGGGTATTAAAGCTGTTCAGCAGCTCGTCTATCTGTTTCTGAGACAGAACGTCAGCCAATATTTTCACCTTCATTCATAGGGAATTGTCTTATATATATAGTCATTATTCGGTGTCGGAGACTGTGACCTCGGGAGGATTTTTTTTCATCTCGTTGAGACGGTCGTTCTTGGAGGAATAGTTTCCGTTGTTCTGAGTAGGGGGAGCGGAAGAAGTTTCTGCCGCAGTACCCTGACTGTCCTCGGAAACAGTACCGTCAGCGTCGGAGTAGCTCACAAAGCTCTTGCCGAACTCAAGCTCCATAAGCTCCTGCATTACCGCAGGATCCTCCATATCAATGTCGTTTCTGATAAAGACTATTTCAACTCGCCTGTTCTGGCGCTTGCCCTCTTCGGTGTCGTTGTCGCTTATGGGACGATATTTTCCGTAGCCTGCGGCGGAGAATTTATCGGGGTCGCAGCAGTCGAGGCTCAGCATATAGTTTATTACCGAGCTTGCACGTCCCGATGACAGTTCCCACTCGTTTGCCGAGGAGCTGGCGCTCTTGGCGGTGTGACCGTTTACCTTAATGGCGAAAACGTGCTTGTCAACGGCTCTGATGCCGTCGCAGATTATCTCAAGTATGTATTTTCCTTCATCGAGAAGCTCATATGAGTCTCCTGCGAAGAAAACGTTGTCTCTGAATTTCATATAAACGCCTGTGTCAGCCATTTCCACAGAGACCTGTTCCTGAAGTCCGGCACTTTCAACGGCTTCATTAAGGTACATATAGAACTCGTCGAAGTCTATCTCCTGGGAATTCTGTTCCTGTTCCTCGTCCACGTATATAGCCGAGGGGTCGTTTTCGGGATTAGGCTCGTCCACCACAACGTTTATTATCTCGCCCTTTCCTGTGGAAAATGCCTGGGCGATATACTGCCATTTTGTCTCATCCATAGAGGACATCGAGTAAAGCAGCACGAAGAAGCACAGCAGCAGGGTAACAAGGTCACCGTAGGTATCCATCCAGTTGGCGCCGCCTCCGCCGCCTCCGCCGCTTTTTCTGTGTGCCATTTTTACACCTCCGAGGGGTAAGGATACTCCGCTTTCTGAGCGCAGATATCCCTATCTGAATATATTATAACATATTTCTTTAAAAATCTCTACTGCAATTCACAATATATTTACGAAATAAGATTAAAACTTTTTCGTAAAACTTTGTCTATTTTGTACATTATGCACAAGAGAGCAATGTTTTGCGTAAATTACTTAGATTATGCTCATGCCTTGCCCTTGGGTTTAGTGTTCATAGGGAGCATCATTCTGAGCTTTTCCTCAACATATCTGGGGTTTGCGCCCGAGATAATGGCAAGGGTACCTTCTTCGACTATCTGTAAACACAGCACCTCTCTGTTATGGAGATACTGGAGCTGATTTCCGATAGGAGTAAAAATAACGTGGGCAAGAATGCTTCCGTAGAATGTGGTAACGAGAGCCGTTGCCATAGAGCTTCCAAGACCGGCAGCGGAGTTAGGGTCGGTAGGGTCCATTAGTCTGAGCATACCGATAAGACCGCAGAGGGTGCCGACCATACCGAAAGCGGGGGCAACGCCTGCAGCACGGTTGAAGATAGCGATATTCTGGTCGTGTCTGTCGCAGAGGAAGTTAATGGAGTCGTCGAGCATAGACTTTACCTTGTCCGAGTCATTAGCGTCAACGATGAGCATAAGAGCAGACTTCATAAATGTATCGGTGCAGGCGTTTGCCTGTTCCTCAAGGGCAAGGATACCCTTCTGACGGGCGGTCTTGCAGTAATTCACCATCTGCTCTATGTAACTATCGGGGTCATACTTTGGGCTGAGTATGGCAAGCTTTAAGAGCTTGCCCATATTTTTTAAGGTACTCATAGGATAGTTTGCGATGACCGCTCCTATGGTGCCTCCCACAACTATTGCAATGGAGGGAATATCTACGAACCACTCCAATTCACCGCCTGAGACCATTCCGTAAAAAGTCATTCCGACAGCGATCACAAATCCTACGATCCACGCTATATTCATAACAGCAGCAATTCCTTTCGATGAAAAAATCTATATGACAAATCCTTTTTTAGCGGATATTTTTTTCTTTTTCAAACTCCATAGCTTTTTGGAGTATCTCATCTACAGTTTCCTTTACGAAATACCTGTGACCGTTCTGCATAGTTACGACAGTATCGGGAGTTTCCTCTGCCGTTTCAATGAAGCTTTCGTTAATTAGCAGGGTCGTGCCGTTTACACGGGTAAGCATTATCATAACATTTTCCCCTTATTTTTTGCACGGGCATTGCCCACAGCTGTAAAGCTGTGAGCAGCGCCCTGCAATATTATGCTATTAAATTATCTCTTGAGATTTACAAGCTCCTCAAGCATCGAGTCGGAGGTGGTGATAATTCTTGCGTTAGCCTGATAGCCTCTCTGAGTTACGATCATATCGGAGAACTCGTTTGCCAGGTTAACGTTTGACATTTCAAGCTTTGAGGACTGTACCTCGCCTGCGCCCGAGTCGCCGGGACGCTTGATGTTTGCCTTGCCGGAAGCGGCGCTCTGAGCGAAGGCAGTGTCGCCTATTTCGGTAAGACCCTCAACGTTGTCGAAGGTAGCAAGCTCTATACGTGCAAGAGAACGCATCTCGCTGGCGTACTGAGCGGTGAGAACGCCGTCAGCACCGATGGTGAAGCCGTCAAGGTCGGAATACTTGAGAGCGCCGTCGGTCATATCCGCATAGATGGTGTTTCCTCTTGCGTCAGTAGCCTCATAGCTGTCGGTGATATCGTTGTAGGTGTATTCTCTGCCGCCCTCTTCCCACTGAAGAACGCCGTCAGTTTCAGCCTGCTTGCCTGTTGCCTCGTCGATAACGGGAGTCTTGAGGGTGTAAACATGGCGCTTTGAAAGCTCGCCCTGGTCATTTATTGTGGTGTAGCACTTGTACTCGTAATAATTGCCGTTATTGTCAACGTACATACCCTTGTCAGTGTCATAAATAACGCCCTGATTATTTACAAACTTGCCGTTAACGCTGTAAAGGATATAGTCCGAACGAACCTGATACTCTGTACCGGGGGTAGGAGCGTTGTCACCGGTTCCACCTTCTCCGAGAGAATCAAGGTATGTCTGTATCATAGTCTTGTCGTCGGAGTAAACGCCCTCGGCATCAGCAGCTGCAAGACCGCCTTTATCCGCTTCAAGTGCAGGATCCATATGATAATCATATGCAATTCTCTTTGTATCGTCATAAGGGTCAACGCCCTCGAAGATAACGCCGCCCGAAGTGGTGCCGTCCTCGGCAGTTACAGGCTTGTACTTGCTTGCAACATCGTCATATTCGATCTGGCACTCGGGCTTGTAAGCGTCCCATACCAGGTCGTTAACGTTGATGGTGTCAAGGGCATTGGGGGTATCTGCAGGCTCCTTGTCTATCATTTCGGTAGTTGAATATGTGCCGCCGTCAATTCTCCAGGTGTTCATTGTACCAAGGATAAACTCGTTGTTTGCGTTAACGAGGTTGCCCACGGAGTCAATGCCGAAGTTGCCCATTCTGGTGTATGTAACGCTGTTTATCTGACCGTTTCTGTCAAGAGAGCCGCACATAAACAGACCGTCTCCCGCAATGGCAAGGTCAAGAGTTCTTCCGGTATTCTGGAAGCTGGACATTGACATATCCTTGTCAATGGAAGCCACCTGAACGCCATAGCCCACCTGAGAGGGGTTGTTGCCCGCATAGGTAGCACGTCCGCCTGTCTCTGTGCGCTGGTACTGATAGTAGATGTCGGAGAAGGATGTTCTTGAAGCCTTAAAGCCGTAGGTGTTGACGTTTGCGATGTTGTTACCGATAACGTCCATTCTTGTCTGGTGGGATTTAAGTCCCGAAACGCCTGAATAAAGTGATCTAACCATTTCAAAAAACTCCTATCGTTTTTATTCGTCAGAGGAATTTTCTCCGTCAATCGGTCGGGAGAATAGCTTTCCGAAAAGGTCCAAGCCGTTTTATCCTCTGAACGTGGGGGGTTACATAATTACAGTTGAGTCGATGTTTGTAAAGACATTGCCCTGCATATCGTCAGCGTCAACGGCAGTAATTACCTTGTTGCTGCGGACGCTTACCACAAAAGCAGTTCTGTCCACGATAACGAGAGCGTCGTCGGAGCCTTTGCTTTCAGCAAGCTCTACGCCCTTTGAGAGCCTCTGGAGCTTTCCTCCTGTGATAACGTCGATATTACGCTGATTTATTCTTTCAACAGCGTGGCGGGAGAAATTCACGCCCGACATTATCTCAAGCTGTTCAGCGGTGGTGGGAGTGGCTGCATATGTATTGCCTGTGCCGCTCTGAGCCGCCATAAGGCTTTTGAGTTCTGCCGCGAAGGGACTGTCCGCTGCCTGTGCTTCGGCAGCCTTGGCAGGAGTTTCCTGTCTTGACTGTTCAGCAGCCGCTGCGCCTCTCAGCTGCAGATATTCGTTGATAAGCATAAATTTCAGTCCTTTCTGAGAGCCGTATCTACGGATATTTTCCCGTATGTCAGCCCGTTTTGAAAATTACTGAGCCGGTTCAGTCCTGCCGTACTGAGTTGTTGCGTGCCATACAGCGTACTCTTCAAACTTTGCCATTGCCTTCTTTTCAGCCTCGGTATATTCCTTTGCGTAGTGGCGGATAGCTGTCTCAAAAGGATCAAGCTTTCCCTGAAGGGAGCCGTCAACGATGGTGTAATCGCAGATCTCATCAAGGGTGTATTTGCCTGATGTGTAAAGATATGAGACCTGTGTGGGACCGATTATCTCAACTCTCTGTCTGCCGTCTGCAAATGTAACGACCTCACCGAGACGTCCCTTTCCGCACCAGCCGATGTCTGTAACAGCTCTGCCGCTTTCAGTGTAGCAAAGAACGGAAGAAGTGTCGATCTTTGAGTTTATTCCCGTATTGCCGATAAATCTGATGTCAACCATTTTAGTTCCCACAGAATCAGCGAAAGCCGCTTCAACAGGATACTGATCGGCATATTTTCTTGTGCTTGAAGGCATTTCAGCGAAATCAATTTCAGATGTGTACTGACCGAGACTTGTAGACTCTGCTTTGCTGTCGGAAACGCTGACAACTCCCGAAGTTTCTCCTTTGTCATAGGAGGAATTTCTGCTCTGAGCCTGATAAGCTGTTGTACTTTCGGTCTGTGCAGGCTTGGTCTGATAAGAATATGTGCCTGCCGCATATGAATAAGGAGCGGGGACACGGTCGCTTGAAAGACCTGATGCTGCTGCCTGTGTGTCAACATTAGCACTCATATATCTGCTCATATCGCCGAGACGGGATCTAACATCTGCGGTTTTAAGCTCAGCGTCAACGGGTGAAGTGTCATCGTCGGAGGTATCATCAAGCATTTTCATAAGAGCGTTATATGAAGCTTCCGAAGCATAAAGTGTACCCGAAGCATCACCGCGGTTCACTGCTCCTGCGGGATTTTCCTGAACTTCCGCCTCCTGAGTATTGTCGGCAGACAGCTCCTCAGAAACATTTTCGCCGTTTTCGGTGTTTCCTTCATCATCGCCGTCCTCTTCGGGCTTGATAATATTGGTGATAGAGTTCATATCGTAGGAGAACTTGTTGTCAAGTGTGACATAACCATTGCCGCCCTTGATAATGATGCCGGTGACCTTGCCTGTAACGGTGCTGTCGCCGTCCTTGACCTCAACTGTCTGACCCACAAAGCTTCTGAGCTGGGTGTAAACCGTTCCGTCAACTACATCGGTAATGCCGTCCGTCGCATAAAGCGAGCCGTTTACAAGAACCTTGCAGCCGTCGCCTGTTACTGTAACAGACTCAACTAATCCCGTTTCGGGAGCGCCTGTGCCCGACTGAACGGTAACAGCTTTTCCGATAAGGGAAGAAGCATATGTGACCGCATTCTGTTTTGTGAGCTGTGAAATAGCCTCCATCATAGAGTAAGAAGCCATCTGCTGGATAAATTCCGAATCGCTCATAGCGTTGTTGAAGTCCTGATTTGACATCTGGGACGTGAGAAGCTTTAAATAGCCCTCAAAATCAAGATAGCTTGAACTGTCGCTGTCTGTAACGTTGGTGTCGATCTCGTTGGTGGAATACTTTGAGTAAACCCTTCCCGCCAGATTATCTGAGGAAAAGTCGTTTACGCTGATACCCATAGTTTCGCCTCCCTGTTAAAGTTTTGTTCCGAAGCGCTTTCGTCAGCAGCTTCCGAAGCAGCGTCCGAAGTCTGTCCTTCGAAGGAAAAATGTCTGCCCGAGCCGCTCTGACCGTTCTGAGCGCCTTGGTAGAGTCCTCCGTTTCCGGAAAGTGTTCCGTCCGTAAGGCTTCCGTCCGACTCGTTTGTCACGATCTGACGTGTTACCGAAAGCTCTTTCAGAGCGATACCTCTCGAAGCAAGCGCCTCATGAAGCTCCGCAGCCTTGTTTCCGATAAGCTCTGCAGCTTCGGCTTTTTCAGCGGTGAATGTTATCTCAAATCCCTTGTCCGAACGCTTGATCCTTATCTCAACTCCACCTAAGGATTCGGGACTAAGCTTCATAGAAAGCTCCTTTTCGGAGAAATTATCCTCGAAAATATCCTTGTAACGGTCTATCTGTCTCATTATCTGAGATGGGATATCCTCGCTCTCGGAAATGCTTTCGTCAAGGGGAATGTTCGTAACAGCACCCTTATTTTCGGTTTGTTCGGGAATTATCTCCGTGATGGTGTCAACAGGAAGCTTTTCGTGCCTGTTTATTCGTGCCATAAAGCCCTGCATACCCTGTCTTCCGAAGCCGATGTGACCGTTATCGGGTGTTTCGTAAGCGGTTTCGGGAGCTGTTTCTTTTACGGAAACATTCAGCTCGTCAGCCAGCTTTCTGCAAAAGCTTACAATATCCTCCGGTTCCGTTTCGGACAGCTTTTCGTAAGCATTACGAATATCCTCAAAGGGTATCTCAGCAGTGCTTTCAGCCTTTTTTGCTTCCGAATTTTCAGCCTGAACGGGTAACTCGGTATCTGCCATATCCGGTATGTTCGTTTCGGGATATTCAGCTGTTTGGGTATCCGTTACCGATACAGCTTCCGCCGGAATGACCTGTTCGCTGTCTGCCTGATTTTCCTCGGAAACAGCCTGCGTGGGTACCGCCTGCACAGGACGAATGAGGTCTATTCCCTGAATGAGAACAGCTTCATCGGTAAGTTCCTGCTCGTCGGACACCTTCTTTAGGGACTTTTTCGCCGAATTTAAAACTATCCGCGAAACGATCTTTACGATATCCTCGGGAGACTTAACCGTCTGAATGTTTTCGTCCTCGGAAAAATCAGCCGCCGCATAAAGCAGCTCTGCAAAAGCCTTTTTTTCCTCGGGTGAGACATTTTTCCACAGGGAAACCGTATCCTCGGGAAGCTCGTCACCGTCATACTTGGGAAGAATGCGGGAAAGCGTCTCAATAAACGCCTTTGCGCCATTTTCCGAGAAAACCTCGGGAAGCATTGTCTCCGCATTTCCTTTAAGAGCCTCGGAGAGTATATCCGCCGCTGTCATTTCGGGCATAGCCTCAGTTTCTGTCGTTTCGGGAACAGTCTGTAGCTGAACCTGAGCCGAATTTGCCATCAGAAGCCCTAAAACATCGCCGAATGAACCGCCCTGAGTGCCGTTCTCCGCCGAAAAAGCGGTCATATCGCCCGAGCAGCCGAAGATGTTCATAGCAGACATAAGCTCGGTAGGCAGTGCCGATATTGTCGGCATTGCAATTTCGCCCATTTCTATCAAACCTCCTTTCAAAGTAAAATGTATATGTCAAACGCCTGCCGCCGTGCAGAAGAAAACGGCGATATGCATTGTGACCTCATCAAACGGCGTTTTCCGCCATAGCAGCCCTTACCGACGCACCGTTCACATATTCCTCAATGAACTGCTCGTCAGCCTTTGCCGCCTTGAAATTGTAGTCCTCAAGCTGTTTTTCCTCAAGCTTCTCAAGGCTCTTGACCTCCTTTGAGGCCTCTGTGACCACAACAAGCTGCTTTTCCACAGCCGCCTCCAGAGAAGCGATAGAAGCCTTTGCGTCCTCGATCTGAAGTCTCAGAGTGTTGTGATGCTCCTTGAAGATGAACATCTCCATAGCGGAAATGCCTTTCTGCGCCCTGTAGTTGAAATCGTCCTGAGCCTCGCGCATTTCCTGCTCCAGAGCGGCTTTCAACTCCATTGCTTCGATTTTTTGTGCATTTAAGGAAGCAAGACTGTTTTTCTCCTTTTCAAGGATCTGATCCTTGAAATCAAGGAGCTTGTCCAGAGTAAACTGAAATTTCTTCAAAGGAAATTACCTCCTCAAAAAGGCTTAGCTTACAGCTTCCTTCATCATCTTCACCGTTTCCTCGAAGCTGAACGCCTCATCAGTGGACTGCTGAAGAAATGCATTTATCCTGTCGATCTTCCTGAGAGCCTCGTCAAGAGCGTGATTTGTGCCCTTTTTGTATGCTCCGATGGAGACCAGATCGGCATTTGCGTAATAGGTGGCAAGGAGATTTCTCATCTTTGCGGCAGTGTCACGCTGATCCTTGGGAGCTATCTCCGACATAAGACGTGAAACCGAATCCAAAACCTCAATAGCAGGGTAATGGTTTCTCGCCGCCACCTTTCTTGACAGAATGATGTGACCGTCAATGATACCTCTTACGGTATCGGAAATTGGCTCGTTGGTGTCATCGCCCTCAACGAGCACGGTGTAAACTCCCGTAATGGAGCCGTTTTCGAAATTGCCCGCCCTCTCAAGAAGCTTGGGCATAGCCGTGTAAATGGAAGGAGTGTAGCCTCTTGCAATGGGAGCCTCTCCCGTGGCAAGACCTATCTCACGCTGAGCCATAGCATAACGTGTAAGAGAATCCATCATCAGAAGCACGTTCTTGCCCTTGTCCTTGAAATATTCGGCAATGGCAGTGGCAGTCATAGGGCATTTGTTTCTCATCATAGAAGGCTGATCGGAGGTGGCAACTACAAGCACCGACCTTGCCATACCTTTTGGACCCAAATCACGCTGGATAAATTCCAGCACCTCTCTGCCTCGCTCGCCCACAAGAGCGATAACGTTGATGTCCGCCTTGACTTCTCGTGCTATCATACCGAGAAGCGTGGATTTACCAACGCCCGAGCCTGCGAAAATGCCCATTCTCTGACCTCTGCCAATAGTTAGCAGACCGTCTATAGCCTTAACTCCAAATGGGATAATATCGTGGATTGCAGGGCGCGTCAGGGGATTGACGGGCTTTCCCGCAATGGAATAGCTTTCCATAGTTTTGATAGGAGCGCCGCCGTCAATGGGGTCTCCCACCGCATTTATGACCCTGCCGATAAGGCAGTCGCCAACGCCGACTTTAAGCTTGTCGCCTGTGTTGTCCACCACCGACCCGGGACCAATACCCTCAATGTCGGTGTAGGGCATAAGCATTACCGTACCGTGGCGGAAGCCCACCACCTCGGCGTATATAAACTCGCCCGACCTGCCCTTCTTGTAAATGCGGCAGACATCGCCAATGTTGCAGACAGGGCCGCTTGCCTCGATGGTCATACCGATGATCTTTTCAATTTTGCCCTGATAGCGGTAAAGCTCAGCTGTTCGCACAGCGCTTCTTACAGCCTTAAAGTCCATCTGCATAACCTCGATCTATGTGTATGGGCAGGGGAGCTTAGTCCTCCTGCTCTTCCTTATGTGAGTTTTTCATGATCTCTTTCAAGAAATCAAGCTGAGTGGGGATAGAAGCGTCGATTATCTCCGAGCCATTGTCCAGCACCACCGTACCCGGGGGAGCATCCAGCGGGTCAAGCTCCTCTACCTCTATCTCGGGAATGAAGGGGATAAGGGACTTAACAAATTCCTTGTCGGTAACAAACTCTCTTGAAGCCTCGCCCTGTGCAACCGATATCTTAACATAATCGGAATTTCGAAAGCTCCTTGCGGCATTAGCGGCAATGCGGTCAATGACCTCGGGGTCGGTCTTTATCTCGGAAAGGGTTATCTTTCGCACCATATCCAGAACAGTCTCGCAAAGCTCGTATTCGTGGGATATGTAATAAGCTTCCTTTTTGGAATTTATCTCGGAAAGCAGTGCCCCTGCGGTCTCAAGGTACTTCTCACACTTTTTAAGTGCTTCTTCCTTTCCTGCCTCAAAGCCTGCATCGAAGCCTTCCTTTCGGGATTTTTCCCTTAGCCTGTCACATTCCTCCTCGGCGGCAGCAAAGACCGCTTTGGTCTTAGATCTTGCGTCCTCGATCATCTTGTCTGCGGAATTTCTTCCGGCGGTGACGATCCTTTCGTAATCCTCGTCCATCTTCTTTTTTCTGGCAAGGATTATTTCCTCAGAACGCTTTATCACAGCCTCGTTGAAGCGCTTGGCCTCGTCCTCAAGGCGTTTTGCACGCTCAGCTTCCTGCTTTGCGGCAATTTCCTCGGGGGTAGGCTCGGGGACTTCCTCGGGAACAGGCTCGGGCTTCTTCTGCTCCTGCTCGCCCACAGGGACGAGCTTTGAGCTGTCGAAGTTATAAACCTTTGATTTAACGATTTTAAGCAATTATCTCATCATCTCCGCCCTTACCGATAACGATCTCGCCCTCTTCCTCAAGGTGTCTGATAATGCCAACGATACGCTGCTGAGCCTCTTCAACGTCACGCATACGGATATTATGCAGATACTCGATCTCCTGCTGAATGGACTCCTGCATTCTCTGAGGCATATTTGCAAAGAGAGCGGCAGCCACTTCTTCGTTGGAGCCCTTGATGGCAATGGAAAGATCCTTGGTGTCGCAGTCTCGGATAAATCTCTGAATGGACATAGAGTCGAGAGAGAGGATATCCTCGAATACGAACATCTTCTTCTTGATCTCGTCCACCAGAACAGGGTCTCTGACGGACAGCTCGTCGAAGATGTATTTTTCGGTGGAGCGGTCTACCTTGTTCAGGATATCCGCAACGGTGTTTATGCCGCCCACCTCGGTGGTGTCCATAGAAACAACGGAAGCAAATTTTCTTTCGAGAGTAGCTTCGATAGCCTTGACGGTGTCGGGGGAAGCGGAATCCATCTTGGCAATTCTCTCAACTACCTCCACACGCTTCTCCTTAGGCAGCTCGTTGAGTACAGCGGAAGCCTGCTCCGAGGTTGCATAGGAGAGAATGAGGGCAATGGTCTGAGGATACTCGTTCTGAACGATAGCCAGCAGATTTTTGTAATCGGATTTTCTGACGAATTCGAAAGCCTTGGACTGCATAGACTTGGTGATCTTGCTCATAAGCTTTGCAGCGACTTCCTCACCGAATGCCTTGGTAAGAACATCTCTTGCGTACTCAACGCCGCCGTCGGTGATGACCTTCTGAGTAAGGCAAAGCTCATAGAATTCGTTTAAAACCGAGTCCACAATGTTCGCCTCAAGATAGGGAAGACTTGAAACGTCCAGCGTGAGGGCTTCGACCTCGTCATTGCTCAGGTGTTTATATACTCCTGCGGCATTGTCCGTTCCGAGAGCGGTAATGACCACAGCAGCCTTTTGTGTTGATGTAAGTTCAAGCAGATCGCTCATTTAAAAACATTCCTTTCGGGATATAAGCGGGAAGGCTGTTACTCTTCTGCGGGAGCCTGGGGAGCAGGCTCGCTGCCGCTCTTTTTCTTGGATTTCGGACTCTCGTCCTCCTCGTGCATCCAGCTCTTGAGGAGCTGAGCCACGATCTCGGGGCTTGTACGTGCGAAATCCGTAAGCTCTCTTCTGATAATGGTCTCCTTGGTCTCCACACCCGAGTCTGCGTTCAGGCTGGGGATATCAACTGCAGGAGATGTTTCGTCTCCGAGAGAGAAGAAGCTTTCCACCAGAGGCTCGCCGTCCTCGGGAGCGTGCTGTTCGAGAAGAGTCTGCTCGAATGCCTTTCTCTTTTTCTTGCTCTTGGATCTGAGAGATACGAGAACGATGATAAGTATAAGAAGTATTGCAAGGAGAATCGCACCAAGAATAACAAGCTGATTGAGAGTAAGACCGAAGAGGAAGGTCTGGGACTCTGCTTCGACTGCCTCGCCCACCTTCTGAAGGTTGGTAACGGTAACAACGTCCTGAGCCACAGCGGGATTTACCGTAGCCGCATTTGCAACCAGACTTACCAGGTTCTGCCTTGTTGTATCCGGGAGGTAATCGGTGTAGATAAGCACCGAAATGGAAAGACCGTCAATAACATATCCTGCCTTTTCCACCTGCTCCTTGTAGGTGTTTACGAGATATGTGTTGGAAACGGAATTTTCCGTCCATGCTCCGTTTCCGCCCGTAGCACCCTCGGGATAGGTGTCATCGGCATTTGTCTCAACACCCTGAACACCGCCGTCAACAACAGTATTGCCGCTTGCCTGCTCGGCATCTGTGTGCTGGAGCATACCTCTCTCGTCATTGGTGGAGGGAGTGTATCTCGTGTCCTCGGAGACCTTGCTGTCGAAGTTCAGCACCATATTGACAGCCACCGAGAAGCCGTCCTCACCGTAAGCGGGGATAAGCAGGGCTTCTATCTTCTGACGAATCTGATTTTCAAGGTCAGTCTTGAATTTAAGCTTTCTTGTCTCTTCTGCCACAACATCCGCAGGAGTGTCCTCGGCTAAGAGAAGAACGCCGTAGTTGTCAACTAAAGTAACGTTTTCCTCTTTGATGCCGTAGCTTGTGATAAGGTAGGTCATACCCTCTATCTGTTCGTTTGTGAGCTTTACGCCGTCCTCAAGGTACAGAACAGCACTTGCGGTAGGCTCCTGCTTGTACGCCTCGATAACAGTGTTCTTCTTCTCGGGTATGGTCAGTGTTGCGGTTGCCTCTCGAACGCCCTCAAAGGTGGAGAGTATGGCGGAGAGCCTTTCCTCGGCTGCAATACGCTCATACTGCCTTTTCTCCGACTCGGTGGTGAACATTCCCACCTTTTCCGTATAAGTGCTGTAGTTTATGGAGGACTTGGGATATTTCTGCATTGCCAGATTCATAGCAATGGTGTTCTCCGTGCCCTTGGGTACGATAATAGTACCGCCCGAGCGGAGAGTGCATTCATATCCCGATTCCTCAATGAGCTGAACTATCTCCGCAGCTTCGGAGGTCTCAAGCCCCTCATAGAGGACAACGTATTCCTTCCTGTTAAGAAGCACCACAGCAACAATTGCAATAATAAGAACCAGCGCAAGACCGCCTATGTAAATGCCCTTGGTTTTATTTGTCTGCCTGCCCCAGTATTCCTTAACAGTGGTTATGGTCTTTTGTACTTTTTCGTTCATTCCCTGTTAGTTCCCTTCTTGGCAGGCGGTTACATACTCATCTGCATTATCTGGTCGTAGCTTTGCTGGCAGGCGTCCTTGACCGCCACGAAAGTCTCAACGGCTATCTCTGCCTTGGTGAGATTGTTGTAAATTGTGTGAAGGTCGTCTATCTCGCCCATAACGAGACGTGCGGAGTCTTCGTTAACGACCTGCTGTGTCTCGGTAACATCTGTGATGACCCCTCTGAAAACGTCCGCAAAGGAGGGAGAGTCGGTCTTGTTATTGTCCGCCGCAGCCGTTTCATTCTGTGAGAGAATGTTTAGCGGCGTAATTGCGGAGCTTATAGGAACGATGTACATTTTATCGGATCCTTTCCTTTATATTTCTTTTAACATGGTATATCCTATCAGTTGCCCTTGAGCTCAGAAGCCTTGTTCATCATAGCCTTGACAACCTCGATAGCCGAAACGTTTGCCTCATAAGCACGCTGAGCCGCCATAAGGTCGGTCTGCTCCTTGGTGTTGTCAACGTTTGAATGATAAATGTAGCCATCCTCGTCGGCAAGGGGATTGGTGGGGTCGTAAACGGGTATCATAGGAGCGTCATCGTCGATTATCTTGGTAATGACAGCGCCTGCAAGCTTGTATTTGTCCTGATTAGCCCTGTAATAAACGCCTCTTCTGTGAGTGGACTCTTCTTTTGTGGTATACTTGTTCAGAATACCCGCAAAATCCTTTTTCTCGCTTATAACCGTGAGCTGGCGGCAATACGGCTCGCCTGTGACGGTGTTGTAGGAGTCCTGATTAGCGATATTCTGAGAAATAATGTCCATTCTGAGCCTTTGCGCGGAAAGACCCGAGTTGCCTATATCAAGAGAGCTTAAAAATCCCATAGAAATGATCTCCTTTCAGCCTTACTTGCCAATGGCTCTTCTGATCATAGAATACTGGCTGTTCATATAATCTATCATAGTCTGGTACTGGAGCTTAACATCTACAAGATCCAGACCTTCTTTTTCAATGTCCACATTGTTGCCGTTAAGGAGCTGGCTGGTGTTAGTCTCATAGGTGGTGTTCACCCATACCAGATCGTCTCCCTGATCGCCGCATGAAGCATTGCTGCCCGTTACCTGAGCCGTTTCGGTGTCGTTGCCTGTCCTGTCGTGAGGGCATTTCTTGTAGCCGTGATAGGGGCATTTTGACTTCTCCTTGAGTATCAGCCCGAAGCTAACGGTCTTAGCCTTGTAATCGGGGGTGGAGATGTTTGCGATGTTGTGGCTGATGACCTGCTGCTTGTACCATGCAGCGTCAAGACCCTGCTCGGTAATTTTGAATGCAGCGCTGTCGAAAAGTCCCATATATGGCGGCTCCTTTCTGTATAGCATAAAAGCTTGGAATGTTTCGTTTTCGGCTATTTGGGTATAGCATACCTGTAGGCACACTTATAGCTAAGATAATTATACATCAAAACAAAAAGAATTACAAGAGTAAAAATGAAGTAATTTCCGTTTCGGGTGACAAAAATCTCCTAAAAAATATATTCATTTTCTATAAATTTCACAATTTTCGACACGAATATGGAAAAAATCCTTATTTGCAAGATAATCTATGCAAAATGCCTAAAAAATCCTGTCCGATATGAAAATTTATCCCGGGATATTCTTGACATTGTAAACCAAAGTCCGCCTCAGAAAACGATATCATACTTTTAAAAGTTTGACTGATTGCATTAAATATGGTATAATAGCCAGAAGTAAAGCTTTAATGCTTCACCGGAATGCTTTGTCACAAAGCAAATATGTATAACAGCCTCACTGAAGATGAATTTGCTCAGAATTAAATAAAAAAGCAGTCTGACGACTTGCCATAATTGTAAATAATTTATAAAAGTGAAAAAAACGCTTGCAATTTAAATTTGTTTGTGATATAATAGAAACGTTCTGAAAACGTCCCGTACAAGGGCGTTGAAACGCTATTACTTTTTCAAGGAGGTGCGGCCCAAATGGCAAAGTGCGATATTTGCGGAAAGGGCGTTACTTTCGGTATTAAGGTTTCCCACTCACATCGTCGTTCCAACAGAACCTGGAAGCCCAATGTAAAGCGTGTAAAAGCTATCGTTGACGGTACTCCCAAGCACATCTACGTGTGCACAAGATGCCTCCGTTCCGGTAAGGTAACACGTGCTGTCTGATTTTCGACGGGAAATCGGCGGACATTTTATAACCGAATTGTACGTACAATAAGGAAGACGCTTCGGCGTCTTTTTTATTTACAAAAAATTAACAAACGCGTTGGGAAAATATGGTATGATTAACTTAGAAAATTGTTGAAAGGGGCTGACATTATGAGCTTATACGGTATCGGCAATTACTCCGCATATTCAAATCTCTTTTCGGGAATGTATCAGAAAAACAATACCTACAAAAACACCTCCGCCGACCTGCAGGCACTTATGAAAAGAGTCGACGAGGTCAGATCCCCTGAATATCAGAAGAAAATAAAATCGCAGCTTGAGGGCGGTACATCGGCAGACGGCGAGATAGGCACAGTCTCCTCCGAGCTTAAGCTTTCCGAAGCCGCAAAGGATTTAAAGAAGAAGTCGGCAGAGCTAAGCGCAATGAGTATGAGCGACATCAAGGACAAGGATACTCTGGTAAAGAAGGTCACAGCTTTTGCAGAAAGCTATAATTCCGCCGTTGACGCAATGGGTAAGTCCGACAGCGTTGACGCGCTCAGAGCGGGACTTTCTATGACCAATACCGTCAAGACCTACTCGGGCGCTCTTTCAAGAATGGGCGTAAAGGTCGGCAGTGACAATAAGCTCACCGTAAATGAGGAGACCCTCAGAGCAGCTGACGACAACGCCGTTTCATCAATGTTCGGAAGCTCCTATTCACCCGTTGCCCGTGTGGCAGACAAGGCTGAGACCATAAGCAAGGCGGCTGTGAACAAGGCTCAGACCACAGCTTTCAAGGGTATGATGTACGGTCAGACAGGCTCTTCGGGACTTTACAGCGGCTACAACACCTTTGCAAGCAGCTTCCTCGGCACATTTTTTGATTCCTACACCTGATACATATCACGGGGCTGCCGTTATTTGCGGACAGCCCTTTTTTTTATTGTATTATCTGAATATATGTACCCGGGTAGTAATGCTCAAGTATATCTCTGTAGCCCATTCCCTCCCGTGACAGCTCATCGGCGCCGCATATGCTCATTCCCGCCAGATGACCGCTTCCCTTAACTGTGAAGATCACCTTTTCACCCTGTTCGCTCACCTCGAATGCAGCGCTGTCAAGAGAAAGAAGCTCCGCCAGCCTCGTGCCGCTTAAAGAAACGCCGCAAAGCTTTACCTCAAGCACCGTTCCTGCTTCTGTGGCGGATAAAATCTCTGTGCCGTCATATTCCGAAGCTTCGGCGTATTCGGAGGATATACGGGCAGCTAACTCCGCCTTTGTGAACTCCCGCCTTGCTTCTGTGCAGTCGGAGGATACGCTTACAAGGTAGGGATATTCCTTTCCCCATATATTTTCCGCCGACTCGGTCACTCCTGCGGATGAAACGTGAAAAACGGCGGCAGCAGGAGCTTCGCCGTACATTATTATCTCCCCTTCGGTGGCTTTTGCCGCCGCTCTTACGGCAGAGACTGCCTCATCGTAATCCTCGCCGTAGACTGCCCGTGCGTCTGCCTCGGTGAGAGCTGTCTGATATATTGAGCTGTCGTCGGAAATGTGAGCGCCCTTTTCCGTCTCTCCCGAAAGAATTCGCCTTGCCGCATATGTCCTCGCTGCACAAACCTGAGCCTTGAGTGCTTCTTTGTCGGGAATAAAGGGTACTTCCTCAAGAACGGCAAAAACAACGTAATCCTCAATGTCCGTCTCGGTTATCTCTCCTGTTTCGGAGCAGAGAAGCCTGAGCTTTTTCTCGGGCAGGGCAATGCTCTGAGCCGCCTGAACTGTTTCGGGCTTGTCCTCACGTATTCCGCCCGCCGCCGCCGCAGGCAGAATGCATATCACCGCTGCCCATAAAATTACCGATTTGAAAAAAGATCTCATATTTCTTTCGTCCCTTTCATATTTATTCACTCTTGACGATTATGCATATAAAATAATTACAAATTATTAAATTCATACAAATTAACACTTGACAATGGGAAGATTTTATAGTACAATGTATTTATTGCATTATGTATGTGATTTATCCGGATGCGCCTGATAATATATATGCGGCAGCTTCGGAGATAATACATCTCCCAAAGACCTGCAAAACTCATTTTGCCGCATTATTTTGGCATAGCGATTTTCAAAAATCCCCAACGGGTTATCTGCGAAAGGATTGAACGGATTATGGGCAGAATGAAACAGCTCAGCGCAGAGCAGATGCGCAAAAATGTTGCCAAGGCAAATAAAAGCAGCTTTCTTACAAAAAAGGCTTCAATGGGAGTTTATCTCATTGTGCTTGTGCTTGCGGTGGCAGCCCGCACTATCCAGCTTTATAACAATATGAATTTTGAAACGGGGCAGTACATTGACCCGTCGCCTCTTAAAAATTTCCCGGTTATGGTCATTGTTCCGGGCATGATCCTTATAACCTTCATTCTGCTGGCAGGCAGCTCCAAGGATAAGGTCTTAGGCTCCTGTATCCTTATCAATCCCATGCGCCTTCGTTACGACAGATTAAAAAAGAAGATACCTGCGGCAGCGGGCTACAGCTCACTGCTTATGGCGCTTCTGGTGCTTGCTCAGATAATCTTTGATTTCGTTGATCTTGTAAATAAAAACAAGGTCATTGCCGAAGAACTTACCCCCGAAGAGGCTGAGGATTATAGTATGCTCACAGGCTATACTCTCGGGACCTTCGGACTTCATTTTCTGATGCTCTGCGTAATGCTCAATTTCATTGCAATGGCAGTCAACATCTTCAAGGGTGAGGGTATCTCCTCGGGCAACTGTGCAGCGCTTATGCTTTATCCGGCGTGGAAGATAGTGGATATGATGTCCATTGTTTCGGATAATGTGGCAGTGAGCCGTTCCTCCGAGCTTCTGTATATTATCCTTTCCTATATGACAGCGTCCTTGTTCTTTATGAATACAGCCCGCTTCTTCAACGGAATGGAAAAGAAATTCACGCGCTTCTGGATGTGCTTTTTCGGATATGCTTCATCTATCCTTGCGGCAGTTTCGGTTATCCCGAGATATATCCTTCTCCTTATCCCCACAGGCTATGAGGAGAGACTTTCAATGAACATTCCCTCCATCTCAGATATCGGCATCGTGTTTATGACCATCACAATGGTCGCAGTGTTCTGGAGTACTTACGTATACCGTGTAATGCCCAGACTCAGTGTTGGAAAGCGCCGCTGGAGCAGAGCGCCTATGAACAAGCAGTATCTGGAGATAGAGAATATCGATATCAAGCCTACCGAATAAAAATTAAGAGCTATGGGCGGCAAGGGGAAATAAATTCTCCTTGTGCGCCCTTTTTTAAGGGATTTGTGATTATGAAGCTAAAAAGGATCGCCCTGATGACAGCGGCTGCGGCAATGTGCGCCTCTCTGTGTGCCTGCGGACTGGATTCGTCCATTGATAATCTTATTTCGCCGCCCATGATGTCCGAGGAGCAGCAGGAGATTTTTTCTGCCCTGACAAAGGCGGCAGGGGAGGAGATATCCCTTGTGTATCCCCGCTCGGGAGCATACCGCTCAGCTTTTGTTTTCCGTGACCTTGATACTGACGGCGAGGACGAAGCAGTGGTTTTCTACAACAGTTCAAACAGTAAGGACAGCAACGTCCGCGTGAATATACTTGACAAGGGCGAGGGCGAATGGCGCTCGGTATATGACCATGCAGGTGCAGGCACATACATCGAGCAGGTGTTTTTCACCGATCTTGGCAAAACGGGAAATATCCGAATGGCAATTGGCTACGGCTATATGACCCCCACGGAAAAAACGCTGAAGCTCTACAGCTTAGGAGACGGTATCCTCAATACCGAATACACCGGTACCTACTACAAGACCCTTACCCTTGACCTGGACAAGGACGGGGGAGACGATATCGCCGTGGTAAACTGTAACAATGAGAACCACACAGCTTCTCTTTCTCTCGTTACCGACAGGGGAGATGGCGCAGAGTGCGTCAGCACCGTGGATATGAGTCCCACTACCGTTGATCTTCCCTCCGTCATCAGCGGATATATCGGAAACGACACCCCTGCCGTATTTGCGGACGGGCTTCTGGGCAGCGGAAATCTATCCACGGAAATCATCTACTGCGTAAACGGGGAACTGAGAAACCCCGCAATGATAGACGGCTCGGAGCTTCCCACAAGAACTGTCCGTCCCCAGGGACTTTACTGCAAGGATATCGACGGCGACGGCATTGTGGAGATACCCGAGAGGGAAGCATTTCCCGGCTACAGAGACCGTCAGGACGCTCAGTATATCACCGATTGGAACGTGTTTGAAAACTATACGGTGGTAAAAAAATACTCCTCCCTTACCGACGCATATCAGGGCTATGCATTTATGCTTCCCGTAAGGTGGCAGGGGCTTGTTACCCTGAAAAATGACGGAACTACGGGAGAAAAGGTGTTTTACAAATATAACGGCAGCCTTGAGCAGAGCCGTCTTGAGCTTATGAGGATAGCGGTGTGCAGCCTTAAAGACTCCGAGCAGAAGCTTCGGGAGGGTTATGTTGCGGTCTCCACAACAGACAGCGCCGTGTATATGGTTCGCTTCGGCGATATCGAGGACAACCTTCTTCTGACCACAGCAGAGGTCTCCAACAATTTTTATCTTTATTAAGAGGTGTTATTTATTTTGAGCAGTAATCAGCAGTCTCAGTGTAAATTCAAGTCGAAAATAGGCGGACAGGCGCTTATTGAGGGAATAATGATGAGAGGCATAGACCTCTCCGCAATGGCGTGCCGCCTGCCAGACGGAACCATTGACGTTGAGACGTGGAAAATACGAAACGGCAAAAGCGCTCCATGGTATCTGAAAACCCCCTTTATCCGAGGCTGCTTCAATTTCGTTATCTCCCTTGTGGACGGAATGAAATGCACAATGAAGTCTGCCGAGAAGCAGATGACCGACGAGGACGATGAGGACGAGGAGCTTTCTCCTTTTGAGGAATGGCTCAGCAAAACAAGACCCTATAAATGGCTTGAAGCAAAGCTTGAAGGCGAAAACGGCAAATCGGTGATGAACACGATAATGATCGTGGTGTGCGTTGTCGTAATGGCAATAAGCATATGCGCCTTCAAATTCTTTCCTGCCCTTCTTTCGGGACTTCTTGGCAAGCTTGGCGCCCCCGACTGGAGCAAGACTGTTTCCGAGGGCGTTATCAAAATAGCGCTGCTGGTAGGCTATATGTGGCTTATCTCCCATATGAAGGAGATACACACCACCTTCAAATATCACGGCGCCGAGCATAAGACCATAGCCTGCTACGAGGCAGGGCTTGAGCTTACGGTGGAGAATGTAAGGAAGCAGACCCGATTTCACCCCCGCTGCGGAACCAGCTTTATCTTCCTTGTGGTGCTTCTGAGCATCGCCATAGGAATGTTCCTGCCCTGGGACAACGTGTTTGCACGCTTCGGACTCCAGCTTCTTATGCTCCCGGTGGAGGCTTCCATAGGCTATGAGCTGATAAAGCTTGCAGGCAGGTGTGACAACATTTTCACACGGATAATATCCGCACCCGGCTTGTGGCTCCAGCACATCACCACCTGCGAACCTGACGATCCCCAGATAGAGGTGGCAATTGCGGCACTTAAACCCTGTATCCCCGATGATAAGAACGACGATCAATGGTGATATTATAGCACATCTGTTCTTAAAAGCCAATAGACAATTTGTAAACTTTGGCACATATTTTTCAAGCTTCAAGGAGATAACATATGACTGTAAACGAACTCAGCGCACGGCTTGACAGCATACTCACGGACGTTCCCGATAAGGATTTTGACAAAATGTGTCTTATGGAGGATCTCTGCGGAGTGACCCGTGAGCAAATGGCGATACACCCCGACAAAAAGCTTACCGAAGCCGCCGTAAATGCCGCTGTCAAGGGAGCAAGGCGGAGAGCGGCAGGCTATCCGCTGCAGTACATTTTGGGAAAATGGGAATTTTACGGAAGGAGCTTCAAGGTAGGGGAGGGCGTACTCATACCCAGACCCGACACCGAAGCCCTCATTGACGAGACTATCGCAAGACTTGATAAGAATAAGCCTGTGGGAATACTTGACCTGTGCAGCGGAAGCGGCTGTATCGCCGTTACCCTTGCAAAGGAGCTGCCTCAAAGCTCGGTGTATGCGGTGGAGCTGTCCCCCGAAGCCTTTCCCTATCTTGTAGAGAATGTGCGTGCAAGCGGCACGGATGTGAAGCTGCTCAAGGGCGATGTGATGAACGGAGCGCTGCTTGAGAATTTCCGCATTTCCGACGAGGAATATCTTGATATCGACTGTATCGTATCAAATCCCCCTTATCTGACAGACAGGGAAATGGAGGAGCTTCAGAAGGAAGTGACATTCGAACCCGAGACAGCACTCTACGGCGGCACGGACGGACTTAAATTCTATCGTGTCATAGCCTGCCTCTGGAAGGAGCTTCTTAAAAAGGACGGACTGATGATATTCGAGATAGGCACAGAGCAGGCGGAGGACGTAAAAAAAATACTCTCTGATAACGGCTTTACCGATATATTCACAGCCACCGATGCCACAGGCGGCATAAGAGTGGCAGGAGGATATCTGAGATAATAAAACGGCTTTGCAGTCAATGAAAAACTGCAAAGCCGTATTTTTTACAGCTCACCTTCTAAAGCCGATATTGCATCAAAAAGTCCCGCAAGAGCGTTCCAGGTGCGGATATCCGTCTCTCCCGTGGGAGTAAGCCCGGAAACGGTCTGAAATTCTGTGATCGCCTTAACGGTATCGCTGTCGTAAACTCCGCTGAGGGAGTTTGGGGGAATGTTCATAAACAGCCCCGCAAGAGTGTTGAGCATTGCCTGTAAAATGACGATGGAAGTTCCCCTGTCCCCGGGAGCGAGAACCGTCTTTACCGAAGGCAGGGGCTTAACGCCTATCTGCTCGGAGAGATTTGAAATAATGTCATAGTATGTGTCAAGAATGGCGTCCCAGGTAACTCTGTCCGTCTCTCCCGTTTCGGGAAGTACTTTCATACGCTGGAAATCCGCAACTGCGGCGGCGGTCTGCTCATTGTAAAGACCATCGGGGATAACGGGTCTTACATTAGCGCCGCTCATTGAAATTTCTCTTAAATACCTCTGCAGCTCCGTCACATTTGCCTCGTGGGACCGGGGCGATACGGGTATAGCTTCATTTGCCAATTGTCTGCCTCCTTTATCTTATGGTGTATCCGGGAAATTGTCCCGCAGGCTTTACATAACCGTATTTGACCTCGCTGTATATCTCGCCGATGCGTGACCAGGTTTCAGCCCCCACATAGCCCGTAGGAGCAATGCCGAACACACGCTGGAAAGCGGTAACGGCATTTTTGGTGAGAGGACCGAAATATCCCGTATCGCTCACCGCAGGTATCTGAGGATATGCATTGTGTATCTCCGTAAGGTACTGCTGGAGTGTCCGCACATACTCGTTCTGCATACCCTCTCTGAGTATCATACCGGGGTACAGTACGATCTCCTCGCCCTCGGGGTTAACGGGAACGCTGTCGGCAATGCCCTTGTAGGCTCTGTAAAGCTCCTCCCATGTATCGGCATCAACGATACCCGTCTGGGGCAGACCGTAAATCTGCTGGAATGCCCTGACAGCATTGGCGGTTGCTTCGTCATATGTGCCTGTGATGGTAATTCTCGGAACAGCGTCATAATAAGCACCCACAACAGACAGAATGTACTGCACCACCCTGACATTTGCCCCCGACTGACCGGGACCCATAAATTCGGGAACATCGGCGGTATAATCGGAAATGGTAACGCCCTCGGAGGTAAGCTCCCCAAGCTGCTTTATGCCTGTGTATATCTGATTTATGCGGTACCAGGTAGATTTATCCACAGACCCCGTCTGAGGCAGCCCGAACACCTGCTGGAAGGTTCTGACAGAGTCCTCGGTAAGCGTGTCATAGCTGCCCGTAACATAGGGAATTCTGGGAATAGCGGGGTAATTCTGTGAAATGCGGTTTAGCTGGGTCTGAATACGCACCACATCGTCCCCTGCGCTGCCGAAGCCGATGACCTCGCCGGGGTAGGAGGGAATGTTCGGTGCAACGGGAGCGTTTGTCACGATCTCGATATCATCTCCGTAAAAATATCTGAGTATCTCATAGGGCGTCATACCACGGTTTGCAAGCTCCACCGTCTCCCATTGCTTGAGACCCTTGCAGTAGGTGCGCACACCGTCGCAGTAGGCGGCGAACATCGGCTCGATGGTGCCCGCTCTGCGGAGGTAGTTGTTGAAAATTTCGTCAACGATGTTGCTTATCGGCTCGAAAATGTCCCTGCCGTGAACGTAATACTGGTCATAGCGTGTGTCATTGGTGATGTCAAAATCATATCCCCGTGAAGGGTACCACTCGGTGTAGTACCTGTTCAGTGCATAGGTGATAATGGCGTAGATATTAGCTCTCAGAGCGTTTTCGGGCCATGTGGGATATATTTCGCTGGAGGCAACGTTTTTGATGTAATCCGTAAAGGGAACGGTCACATTCATAGCAGTGGGGTCGTCGGGCGCCCCCAGATGAACGACGAAATTTTCGGGAATGAACGGCTCTCCTGTCATTTGGCGCCTCCTTAAATATCAGCCTACCGAATTTTCATCGGTCATACCATTCCCCCTGATATCCGAACGGGGCTGGATCGGCGTCTGCTCGGGATATTCGGGCAGAGGAATGAGATCAATGGGCTGAACAGTCTTAACTCCCACGAAAATGGGAATATTGATGTCGCTGAGAGTGTAGTAGCCCTTAGCCCTTACAGTAACGTTGTATTCGGAGAAGGGACGGGCAGTGTTCATCGGATTCTGGGACAGGGAAGCGGAGGGAGCGGGAAGGGCAATGGTAGGAGTGCGTCCGCTTCTGTCTGTGAACATAAGCCTTACGAGACCCACCCCGCCGGGCAATACCTTTTTCACAGCAACCACCGCACCGGGAACGGGATATGCGCCTCCTGCGGTGAAAACGTCGAACTGCAGATAACCCCAGCTGTTGTCTCCCGTAAGGGACACCCAGCTCAATGAAGGGGTCAGACCCACTGTTGACGGTATTGACTCCGTGGAGCTCGTGGGCAGTGGAAAATCGGGAAGTATCTCCCGTTCGGTCTCCGCTTCCGAGGGAATACTGTAAACACCACCCTCGGGAGAACCGTTCAGCATCATACCTCGGAGAGATGTGTCGCCGGTTCGCTGATAAGCGGTCTTGTCAGCCTGAGAGAAGGTGCCGCCCATATCGGGATTTGCGCCCCGTGGAGCAGGGTTTTCGTATGGCGTCATACGGGGCTGTATCATAGAATTTCCGGGATATACGGGGGGCGGATTATCCTCGGGACGGATAACAGGCGGTGTGGGTATCCCCGCAATGCTCTCGATAATGCTTTCGGCAGAGGGAAAACGGCATTCACAGCTTACAGGCAGGGACAGACTCATATCCGAGGGCTTTTCGGCGGCAAAGTGGGAAGCCCCGGGAACTCCGGGAATTGGGGTGCCTGCAATATCACGAGACATATTCATATTCGGAGCATTTTGATCTGCACGGGCAGATGAAGCAGCAGCTTCACTTATCGGTGTGGCATTGCTGTTTATATGGGTGCTGTGGTCATTCATATGTACAGTATTTCCGCTTATGTGGATGTCAGACTGATTTGCGTGAGTGGTAGAGGACATCGGCGAACCGTTTGGTGCAGCCATTGGCATATTGTGCTGAACTGAAGGCGGCATCGGCATATTTGTATGAGAACTGCGTGGCTGTGTCTGAGTCTGGGAAGCGGTCTGCGGTGAAGGCTGACCGGTTTGCTGTGCAGGTGCATTTCCCGTCTGAGGAGCAGAGCTGCTTTTACGGTACAGCCGCATCATTTCGTCCTTGTACCGCTGTGCCATATTGTTAAGGTTAAAATCGTTTCCGTTCAAGCTTATTACCTCCGAATAAAAAAGTCATTACCGTCAAAACGGATTATAAAAAATATATGCGTTTAAAAGGAGGATAATGCAGAAAATATGAAAATATCAATTCTGAAATGAAAAAAGAGAAACGGAGAGAAATAGAGCAAAATGCAGAGATTTAAAGAGAATAGGGGATATATTTTAAAAATTCGGGCAAAAACCCCTTGACAAACGGACGAGCAATGTGTATAATAATTACTGTTGTGTAAAGAAGAGGTATGAGTTCCCTGTGAATGATCGAGTTGCGTGCAGGGCGGTACCAACGTCTATGCGGCAATTTTTACTATACTATATTAAAAAGGAGAATTTGACTATGTCAACTTATATGCCTAAGGCTAATGAAATCAGCCGTAAGTGGTATGTACTTGATGCTTCCGGCAAGTCCCTCGGTCGTGTAGCTGCACAGGCTGCATCTATCCTCAGAGGCAAGCACAAGCCCACATTTGCTCCTCACGCTGACTGCGGCGACCACGTTATCATCATCAACTGCGCAGAGGCTGTTCTCACAGGAAGAAAGCTTGAGCAGAAGACCTACAAGTGGCACACAGGCTGGATCGGCGGTCTCAAGGAGACTAAGTACAGCGAAATGATGAAGAAGAATCCCGAAAAGGCAATGATGATCGCAGTAAACGGTATGCTCCCCAACAACACTCTTGGCAGAGCAGCTCTTACTCGTCTGAGAGTATATGCAGGCTCCGAGCACAACCACGCTGCTCAGAAGCCCGAGAACTACGAGATATAAAAGGAGGGTGTAAACTATGTACGAATCTAAACAGCAGTATTTTTACGGCACAGGAAGAAGAAAAAGCTCTGTAGCAAGAGTAAGAGTTTACCCCGGCAGCGGTAATATCACCATCAACGGCAGAGATATCGACGATTACTTCGGTCTCGATACTCTCAAGCTTATCGTTAGACAGCCCCTCGCTCTCACTGAGACAGCTGAGCAGTTCGATATCGTTTGCACAGTTGCAGGCGGCGGCGTTACAGGTCAGGCAGGCGCTATCAGACACGGTCTTTCACGTGCGCTCCTCCTCTTTAACCCCGAGCTTCGTCCCGTTCTCAAGAAGGCTGGCTTCCTCACAAGAGACCCCAGAATGAAGGAAAGAAAGAAGTACGGCTTAAAGGCTGCAAGACGTGCTCCTCAGTTCTCAAAGCGTTGATTGTTGCCCTTACAAATCACGCACCTGCGTGCTTTGGGGCGAGTATATCATCACTTTGGTCAACTTTTGGACAACTAATAAAGACCATATTAACCGCTATGTTCACGCATAGCGGTTATTTTTATATGCTGTAACTTTCAATCAGTTATTGCCTGTCAGCGTCTGCTCAATGGAAGCGGCGATATTGCGTTTCATTACTTCAAGAACATTGGCGTAGATATTGGCAGTCACTCCGATGTCGCAGTGCCCCAGGTGTTCTGATACGCTCTTCAGATCAATACCGCTGTTAATAATGTCGAAAACTCTGCTAAAAATGCCGAAAGGATTGAATTTACCGATTTATTGATTTATAATATAGTTATTATTTATTTCGCAAGGAGTGTATTTATGAAAAAGAAACTGATAAAACGATCAGCTGCTTTTGCAACTGCATTTCTGATGTCGGCAGGAATTGCGGTCTCAGGATTTCCCGATGGTATGTCCTTCGGTATTGCAGCGGCAGCAGCAGGTGAAGGAGTAGAGATCGAAAGCAGTTTTCCCGATGCTAATTTCCGTAATATGATCAAGGCTTATGACGCCGATGATAATGGTTTCCTTGATGATACGGAGTTATCGGCAATAACATATATATATGCAAACGGAAAAGATGGCAACGATATCAGCAGCTTTGAAGGCATAGAATATCTGAGTGAGCTTAGGGATTTTGAGATCCACTATTGCAGCGTTACTTCCCTTGACCTTTCAAATAACACTAAATTGATCGGGCTTTATGCATTTAGCAACCCTGATCTCGCTTCATTAGATATTTCAGGCTGTGATGCTCTTCAACTCGTTAATGTTGCAAACAATGATCTTGAATATCTTGATCTTTCATCAAAGCCCGATCTTAAATCGGTTCATATAGCTCGTAACCGTATTTCAGAAGTGAAGCTTGAGGGAAGCACGGCTATTACATCTTTCCAGTGCTATCGCAACAGGCTCACAAAGCTTGATCTTTCCCAATGCACTTCCCTGAATTATCTATCGTGTGACTCAAATAATCTTACAGGAGAGGGCTCCCTACTGCTTCCTGACACTGAGATCCCTAACCTGCATATTGATCCGCAGGGTGAATATACAGAATATTCATTCTCCGGCGATAAGGTATTGAAGCTTGGTCTTCCCGAAGATACATACAGTGCTTCGGATTGGTGGTATGACGTCTGCTTTGATGATTTGAGCAGTAAATACTTTAAATATATATATGCCTATGGAGAATGGTATCCTTTCATAGATTTTGTAGGAGAACTCACAGTCGGTCAGATGATCGACAGATACAATAGAATCGAGATCGACTTCAATACCGATGGTATCACAGAAGATATGTATGCTGCTGTGGCAATAGCGACTGAGTCAGGTTCAGATGCGGTTCTTTCCGACTATGTTCTTCTTAAGAATGGTCATAACGTTATAGGTACGACTAATTTCAAAAAAGCGTTCTCCGTTATTGCCGACAGAGATGACAAGGTGACAGGCATTTATCTTACTCTGAATTCATACAACCCAGAGGATATCAACGTCAAGTCCTATGAAAAGCAGTTCAACGATTCCGCAGAACCATATTATTTCTACGGCATACCGGATGAAGGAATGGATATTAAAACAGGTGACTGGTGGATCGATGAAAATACCAAGCGGTACTGGACAGGAATAGCCGCCTTCGGAGATATCTGGTCTTCAAATGAGATCATACTGTCAGATATCGCAGATAATCATTCAGCGATCTTAACAGAATTATATGTAAGTGAACTTAAAGGTGATGCTTACGCTTATATAAAACTGCTCACAAATACCAACCAGATAATAATCGGTGATATTGTCAAGCTGAAAAACGGAAAGAACATTATCGGCGGCAGCACTTCAGCAATATGGGAGTATGACGGCGAGCGTACAAAAGAACTTTATTTCTGCGGAGATAAGGCATACCAGATTCAGATCAGCATATATTCCGATGACAGTTCCGTAAGCTTTAAGGCAACAAACAAGCTTGTAGAAGATGATGATTCCAACAGCGTTATGGAAATGATCAACGCTATCGGAACGGTTGAATATACAGCTGAATGTGCAGAACTGATCGATGCTGCAAGAGAGGCATATGACGCATTGACAGACGAGCAGAAGGAGCTTGTAACAAATTACGAGACCCTTACAGCAGCTGAAGAGAAGTATGCCGAGCTTAAAGCAGAGACAGAAAAAAATGAAGAGGACGCAAAAGCAGCAGCTGCTGTAATTGAAATGATAGAAGCAATCGGTTCCCCTGTTACTGCCGACAGTGCCGAGCAGATCATTGAGGCAAGAAAAGCATATGAAGCTCTCACAGATGTTCAGAAGGCTCTTGTCACCAACATAGAAAAGCTTGCAGAAGCAGAGAAAGCACTGATCCTTATTATGGAAGATGCAGGAGATATATCCGATATAACAGATCCCGAAAGCAATGCAGCAAATGCAGACATAAGTATTTCAAAAGAAGATATAATTGAAAACATTGAGCTTACACCCGAGGAAATGTCTGCGATCCTTGAGGGTGCGGATATATCGGTAAGGCTTGAATCCACCGATATTACCGAAACCGTTTCCGAGGAAGATAAAAAGGCTGTTGAAGAAGCAGTTTCCTCAGATACATATATCGCCCTTTATCTTGATCTCGATATGTATAAGATAATAGATACACATAATGGTGAACCCACAACGACCGAGCTTCATCAGCTGAATGGAAATGTTACGGTAAAGATAAAGATACCCGAAAAATTTATAAACCTGAACACTGCAATCAACAGGGAATATTATGTTGTTCACGTTGATTCTGTCACAGGTGCAACAACAAAGATCGCCTGCGGATATAACATTTTAACAGGCGAAGCAGAATTTGAAACGGACGGATTCTCAACATATGCGCTTGTATATGAGGACAGACCCGTTAATTCCCACGAGCACAGCTTCGGCACAGAATGGGAATATGACAGCGATGCTCACTGGCATCAGTGTGACTGCGGTGAGATAAGTGACGAGGCTGAGCACATCTTCGGTGAATGGGATATAACCGTTTATGCAACAGCTGAAGCTGACGGCAAGAAGGCACGCAGCTGCACAGTCTGCGGATATTCCGAAGAAGTAACAGTGAAATATGAAGGAATCGTATATTACGGAATTGTTACGAGCGGAAATGTTTATGCTGACAGAAATTCCGCAGCAGCAGGACAAATTGTTAATGTCAGAACCGATTTCGGCTATGATATTATCGTAACAGCCGAAAATGGTAAGCGTATTGCAAAGATAACCGAAAAGGGCAGCTTTAAAATGCCTGCCTGCAAGGTTTATGTGACTGCTGTCAAGAACGAGACCTTCGCTCTTATGGCAAATGCTTGGAGAAACTCTTACGTTTACTCCTATGACGCTGATATGAACAGGATCAAGGTAAGCTCCACCAAGAAGCGCGGCGTTATCGTTATTGACCTTGGTGAAGATTACGCCGGCAAGTCGTTCGTGATCTACAGCGGCAGAAAGAGTACTAAGGTAAAGGTTACCGAGGGCAAGCTTGATGCAAAGGGCAAATTTACATTTGAAGTTCCCGACGGACAGAATTTCACGCTTGTTGTTGAGGATTGATATCAATAAGTCAGATAAAGTTATAAAAAAGCGACTAAGAGCGATCTTGGTCGCTTTTTATATAATGGTCGATAAAAAATTTTTGGTTACTTTAATGTGTCAAAAGTGTTCATCAAGGTCAATATCATTTTCCTCACGGGCTTCTTCCTCGTACATCTCATGTAAGCACTTAAAAATATATTCCTTGAGTACGGCAGCAGGATTGCTGCCTTTTTTTTCACAGTATCTTTTAAATTCCAGCGCATCTTCAATTCGAAGCCGAGCGGAAACGGATCTCATATTCTCGCTGTCCCATTTTCTGTTGCCGTTTTTGTGTGATTCGGTTATCATAGTTTCATCTCCCTTTTTAGTATATCATATTTGTTACACTGTTTACATTATAGATAATGCACGAAAATATATCTGAAAAATTGTTTGATATTCTCTTGACATACACTGTTGACAGTGATATAATATTATTACACTAAAAAAAATTGCCGGATATGAGCAAGAAAATTTTTATGACTGTGTGAAAGAAACACAAGGTAGGGTTCTTGGCATAAAAACGTTCGGTATATTACTGAATATATGTCAGGAAACAAAAATAGCCGATAACTGCTTCATTCTGCCGGGCTACAATTGCCCCTAGAGAACACAGTTATCGACTACAGCAATAGTATATCATAAAAAATAATAAATGTCAAGCATTTTGTGAAGCAGTCAAAAAATGCTGACAGACATTCCTCACCGAGGAATGAAGCAGGAGGGAGTGGAAAAATGGACAACCAGGTTGTAGTTAAAATAAAAAAGTCTGCACATTTGCAGACTGGAAAAAATCCTTCGGAGGAATATGCTGAGGTGCAGTTTTCACGAGATGAGCTTATTATCTTAAAGCTTGCAATAAGACATCATAAAGATTGCAGCGAAAAGGAGCATGGAGATATGTCTAAGCTCATAAATGCGGCATGTGCGGGCTTTGAGACTGAAAGGCATTATGCTGAAACGTACTGCGGCGTAAAATATGGGGATAACTGCGCAAGGATCAGGCTAAACAAAAACCAGTTCAATGCGCTGTGCATAGCCATTCTAAGCAGTGCTAAGGAGCTCAGGTACATAGAAGCAGCGTATACAGAACGATTTACAGATCTGCAGGACAAGCTTGTTAAGGTAATGGAAGGCTTCAGAAGGAAGGATTACAGCTTGATATCAAGCGGTGACTTCTGGGTGTTTTATTGTGACTGAGGAGGATAATTATGGGCTACAAGGAAAATATGAAAAAATATGAACAGACCGAAATAATGGCTGCAAATATTGGCAGATATGCATATTATCGTCATAGGGCGCTGGCTTTCAGCTTTCCAGACCTTTTTGACAGAATGTATGAAACGGGAAAGCTCAGGGAACACCTTGAGGATATCCAGCTTGTTATGGAGTCATATATGTCTGATTACACCAAGACAGTGTTAAGCTGCTACGCATATAAGCAGATGGCAATTGCGGAAGGCTATGAACAGGCTTATAAAGCAATAGCTGAGCCGCTTCTGGAAAGCGAAGAGGACAAAATGGGAAACAGGTGGGTGTGTGTAAAGGATCCGTACAATGACGAGCTTTTTATGGAATGGCTCACAGCGGCTAAAATATTCGGCAGTTAAAAAAGCGACCTGACTGTCCTTGATATCGGGCAGTCGGGTCGGTATGGCTATTATTTATTTGCTTCATTTTTATCGCAAAGTGCGTCAATAAGACCGAGAACACGTCCCTTATCCATTTCGCTGAGGGTGCGGAGCTTGTGGATCACCTCGGTCTCATAATCGGAAAGCTGGCTTTTGGAAAGACCTTTTTTATCGTTGGTAAGACCTGCAATATAGTCAAGGCTCACGTTATAAAAAACGGAAAGCTGAGCGGCAAAGTCAAGGGGGACGGTGTGCTTGCCCTGCTCATAATTTGTATATGTGGTCTTATGCATCTGCAGTTTATTTACAAGCTGTTCCTGGGTCAGGTCTTCATCTTCACGCAGGTCACGAATTCTGCTGTATAATTTCAAATAAATCACTCCGAATTTTGTATTTGCTAACAAAATTATACCACAAGCGTTGTTTTATTATTGACAAAATACAACGATATATGTTATAATACAAGATAAATACAACGTATGTTGTAAAATGTGGGGAGCCTCTTAAAAATTAACACTCCCCGTGAAAGGAAAGGTAATAATAATGAAAGCAAAGGATTATGGAATTATTCTCGGCGCCGCTTTATCAATGGGTATGATATTCACAGGCTGCGGAAAAACAACTATCAACGCAAATGATTATCTTACCATTAACGCAGAGGGATTTGATACAGCAGGCAAAGCAAGCTTTTATTTTGACTCCGAAAAGCTTATTGATGATAATCTCAAGGCATTCGGGCTTGAAAACAGTTCAGATATGGAATATCTTGAGGCACTTGGAAGAATTGAGCTGGGACTTGACGGAAAGCTTGATAAAACCGATGAACTATCTAACGGCGATGAGGTAACATTCAAATGGAAGGTTTCCGGGCTTGAGGAGCTGGAGGAAAAGTACAAGGTCAAGCTGGAGTTTTCCGATAAGTCATTTACCGTGGAGGGGCTTGAAGAACCGCAGGAGTTCGATCCCTTTAATTATGTAAAGGTTTACTTTGACGGAATTGCACCCGATGGAAAGGTTGTCATCGAATGCAGCGGCGATATCCCTGTAAAGCTTGATTTCAGGGCAGACAAGGCAAGCGGTCTGAACAACGGCGACACTGTAAAAATCACCGCAAATGCATATTACGGAAATGATCTCAAGAGTTATTGCTTTGAGAACGGATACGTTCCCACAAGTGATGAAAAGGAATTTATAGTGGAGGGTCTTGCAGGGTACATACAGTCTCTTGATGAAATTCCCGAGGACGCATACAAGAAGATGGATTACCACGCACAGGATATGCTTAAAGCGCATATAGCAAATACTGAAGATGAGGGCTATCTTGCGGGAGTTGAGCTTCTGGGAAATTATCTGCTGACTCCCAAGGACCCGTCAATATATGTTAGCAAGAAAAATTACATTTATTATATTTACAAGGTGAATTTTACCGACGGATTATATTACTATCATTATACCTACTATACAGATGTTATGCTTCTTGAGGACGGCACCTGTTCTTTTGATTTAAGCACAGCCACAGTGCCAAAGGGCAGCGTATTCTTCGGAGTAGCCTCGGGAGAAATATACTGGGCTGCTGACAAGATATATTTTACAGGATATGGTGATCTTGATTCATTGTTCAACAAGCAGGTCACATCTAAGATAGGCGAGTACAAGTACGAATCAACAGTTAAATAACAGCAAAGAAAACCGCCCGGGATCGTAAAAGATTTCGGGCGGTTCAGCGGTCACAGGCATATTGACAGAATGGATTTTTGTCAAAAAAACAGGAAATCAGCATAAAGACATAGGGGTCCTATTCCCCAAGTTAAATGCAATTTCCTGTTATGATAATATTATAACATACTCACAGAAAAATGTCAATGAATTTATTATCTTTCTTATCGGCTGAAACAAAAAAGCGGTGGAATTGTCCGCCGCTTTTTACTGTTATTCCCATTTGAAAAATTTTACTGAGATCCCCGTGCAGACCGCCGTTGTCAGAAGCATTGTCAATATAGCGGCAGCGGTGTTTCCCGAGGGTATCCCGAGAAAGGTTGATTTCATCAGTCCGATACCCTGCGTGAGAGGGGAAAGTCCCACAAGCTTCTGCATTATCTTTGGCATTATCTCAAAGGGAACCGTTGTCCCCGAAAACAGCAGGGCAGGAAAGTAAAGAATGCTTGCGATGACCCCTGCCTGCTTTGAGTTTTTGGCAAGTCCTCCCACCATCATACCGATACTGAGGGTAGATATTGCCGTAAGCGCCCAGCTTCCGAGAAATTTTACAAGAGAGCCGCCGAAGCCTGCTCCCGATATGTATGCCGCTATGGCAAGGGTGATAAGGGAAACGTCGCAGTAAAGCATATAAATGGCAAGCTCCGCCCCGAGCAGAAGCCCGGGGCTTGCGGGAGTTGCCTTGAAGCGCTTGAGTATCTTTTTCTCCCTGTAGTCTGCTACCACAAGGGGCAGACCCATAAGTCCTCCCGCGCATATTGATACGGCACAGACCGCTCCGAAGGACTGCTCCAAAAAGGTGTAGTCCGCCCCCTCAAAGGCAGGCTTTGAACGGTATATGAGTCCCAGCACTATAAACACAGCCAGGGGCATTATCAAAGCGAATATCACCATATTCATATCACGGATATTCAGCTTCAGCTCGTTTTTCATCAGCGTAAAAAAGCGTTTCATTCAGCGTTATCCTCCGACAAAATAAGATATGCGTCCTCAAATTTCTCACATCCGCTTTTTTCCTTTGCTTCGCTCACCGTTCCCATAAAAACGGGTGAGCCTTTTTTTAAAATGCATATCTCGTCACAGAGAGCCTCCACCTCGTCCATAAAATGAGATGTGAGAACTATGGTAAGACCCTCTTTTTTCAGCTCCGAGAGTATCTTCCACACATCACGCCTTGCTCTTGCGTCAAGCCCTGTGGTAAGCTCGTCAAGGAATACGAGCTTCGGCTTCGGGATAAGTGCAAGGACGATGAAAAGCCTCTGACGTTCTCCTCCCGACAGGCTTTTTACCTGTGCGGAAAGCTTGTCACCGATACCGAATTTTTTGCAAAGCTCACTCCAGTCTGCGGGAGAGCTGTACAGACAGGCGGTTTCCTCACACAGCTCGTTTACTCTTATCTCGTTCTGATACTGGCTTTCCTGAAACTGCACTCCAACCTGTTCGAAGAGACGGCGGCGGTCTTTTTTCGGGTCAAGCCCAAGAAGAGATGATGTTCCGCTGTCGGCTTTCTTAATGCCCAGCATACATTCGATGGTTGTGGTCTTTCCTGCGCCGTTTGCACCTAAAAGTCCGAATACCGTTCCGCTTTTTACCGACAGGGACAGACCTTTAAGAACGGTCTTTTCACCGTAGGATTTGGTCAGTCCCGTTACATTCACCGCGGCGGTCATTACGCTTTACCTCTCTGTCTTACTGCTTTAAGCTCGATATATCCTCTATCGCCACGAGGTTCAAGCTGTATCCTCGGCTGGGTATTATCCCATTCGTAACCGATGACCGAGGGGTCATATTTTTCCATAGACTGCTGAACGGCGATTATTGCGTCGCAGTAATCCTCTTCCTCAAAAGGCTCGCCCTGGAACATCATATAATCGCATTCGGGGAGAGCTATCACGTCAAAGCCCTCGGGAATTTCTCCGTCATAGTCTGTGGGAACTTCAACGCCCTGGACATATACCGATGTGCCGTTTTTGCGGTATTTCTCTGTGAGCCACAGGCATACAGGCTCGCCGCAGAGGGAGTCCATACTGGTAAGCAGTCCCCAGACATCACAGCCCACCTCTTCACAGTAGGCGAAATAGTCCGAAGCATTGACGCCTCGCTTGATAATGACTTTTCGCTCGGGCTTGTGGATCACCTGAATAAACACGTTTTTTACATTTTCCATAGTCATATTCTCCTTTCGCAGTTCACGGAATTTTACTCCGTAGGGAATGAATAATGCAATGGGAACGGGTCGTCTGGCGTATTCCCCGGGGTTGCAGCCGAATTCCCGAAGAAAGGCTCGCTGATATCCGTCAACGCTGCCAAAACCCAGCTCAAAGGCAATGTCAGCTATGCGACATTCACTGTTTTTCAGCTTCATTGCCGAGCGTGAAAGCCTGAGCCTGCGGATATAGTCCGAGGGGGTAAGCCCTGTCAGCTCCTTGAATATCCGATAGGAATACCAGGGGGAGAACATTGATGTGCGTGCCAGCTCCGCCATTGTTATTTTCTCGTCAAGATGACGGGAAATGTAGTCCTGCATACGCTGTACGGCAAGTGTTGTATCGTTCATTTTCGGATTTCCTTTCCCGGGAGCTTTCGTCCCATTGATAACATTATATCCGATGCAAGGAAATTTTTCTCGACTTTTTTTGCTGAAAAAATGGAAAGTGTACTTGACATTTATGAAAATGTGTGTTATACTGATGGAAAGTAAGCTTTACATAAACGGAGGGACTATGAAAAACAGACTTGAAGAAATACGCAAAGAACGAGGGATAAAGCAGGAAGAGCTGGCGCAGGCAATGGGCGTTTCAAGGCAGACCATAGGCTCTCTTGAAAACGGCAGGTACAATCCGTCCATAACCCTTGCCATAAAGCTTGCAAGGTTTTTCGGAATGACGGTTGAGGACATTTTTATTTACGAGGAGGAACAGCAGTGAAATTTTATCTGAAACTCAGGGACTTTTTTGACATCGGCAAGGGCAGCAGCTTTTTCGGCAGGAAAAAGACTTCGGGTGGGATGCAGGTATTCGGCGGCGTTATGTACGGGTTGCTTATGATCATGTATGTTGCATTGAACGACACTTCCATAAAAGTCAAAATAGCTTTGATCGTCCTGTTTTTGCTTGCCGCAGGAGATATGATACTCAGGGGAGTACATACCCTTAAAATGACAAAGGAAAACCCTGGTTATGTTGACGATATCCCCGAGATCGACAGGGACGAGCGCGGCAGGGAAATGCTCCACTTTGCAGCATATACTTCTTTGCTGGTGTCCTATTTTCTGGGACTTATTGCAGGCTTGGTGCTTGTGTTTCTTGATCTGGATCAGGCGGGTATAGCGGTGATAGTATTTGTATGCATTCAGCAGATGATATTTGATATCTTCCGTATCTGCGAGGAAAAGCTGAACTGATAAAAGGCTGTCTGCGGCATTGGCAGGCAGCCTTTAAACTTACCTTTTCACCCTCATTGCTCTCATAGCGTTGAGAATTGCTATGACAGAAACGCCCACGTCCGCAAACACCGCAGCCCACATATTTGCAATGCCAAGTGCGCCTAAAATAAGTGTGAGCAGCTTTACGCCCAGTGCAAACACGATGTTCTGTCTCACGATAGAAGCGGTCTTGCCTGCGATCTTTATGGCAAGGGGGATCTTTCGTGGGTCGTCGTCCAAAAGCACCACATCGGCGGCTTCGATGGCGGCATCGGAGCCCATTGCGCCCATTGCTATGCCGATATCAGCTCTTGTGAGAACGGGTGCGTCGTTAATGCCGTCTCCCACGAAGATAAGGGTCTTTTTAGGCGGCTTTTCCGCAAGCAGTTTTTCAACGCAGTCCACCTTGTCGGCGGGGAGCAGTTCGGCGTGATATTCGTCAATGCCAAGGGCTTTTGCACATTGCTCTCCAACTCTGCGGTCGTCTCCCGTAAGCATTACGGTTTTACGGACGCCCATATTCCGAAGACCTTCCATTGCTTCCTTTGCGCCCTCCTTGAGAGCGTCCGAGATGATTATGTGACCCATATATTCGCCGTTTACCGCAACGTGAACGGCAGTTCCCGCATGGTGGCAGTCATGGGCTTCGGAGATATTTTCCGTTTTCATAAGCTTCATATTTCCCGCAAGGACGATTTTGCCGTCAATTACTGCCTTAACGCCGTGACCTGCTATCTCCTTGACATTTTCTATCCTCGAAGAGTCGCACTCCTTTCCCCAAGCACGCTTTAATGAAAGGGAAATGGGGTGGTCGGAATACATTTCGGCAAGAGCGGCAGTCTCAAGGAGCGCATCTTTATCCATTTTATCCGAATGAACAGCGGTGACCTCAAAGCTGCCTTTAGTAAGCGTTCCCGTTTTATCGAAAACAACAACGCCTGCGTTTGCCAGTGCCTCAAGGTAATTGCCGCCCTTGATGAGTATTCCCGCCTTTGATGCACCGCCAATTCCGCTGAAAAAGGTGAGGGGAATGGATATGACAAGGGCGCAGGGGCAGGAAATTACAAGAAATGTCATTGCTCTGTATACCCATTTGCCAAGCTCCCCGCCTGTGAGCAGGGGAGGGATAAATGCCAGCAGGAGTGCGCCGATGACCACCGCAGGAGTGTAGATACGGGCAAATTTTGATATGAAATTCTCGCTTTTGGACTTCTTCTCCTGGGAATTTTCCACAAGCTCCAGAATTTTTGAAACGGTTGACTGCCCGAATTCCTTTGTGACCCTGATTTTGAGAATACCCGTAAGATTAACGCAGCCGCTTATTATCTCGCCGCCCTCGCACACATCTCTTGGAATGGACTCGCCTGTGAGAGCCGAGGTGTCAACGGCTGACGTTCCCGAAATGATAACGCCGTCAAGGGGAACCTTTTCTCCCGCTTTAACGGTTATGACCGAGCCTATCTCCACCTCTTCGGGGTCAACCTGAATGAGCTTGCCGTTTTCGTCCTCGATATTTGCATAGTCGGGACGGATATCCATAAGCTCGGAAATTGACTTCCTTGACTTGCTCACGGCGCAGGACTGGAAAAGCTCGCCCACCTGATAGAAAAGCATTACCGCCGTTCCCTCCGCATATTCGCCCGTTGCAAATGCGCCTATGGTGGCAACGGTCATAAGAAAGCTTTCATCGAAAAACTGTAAATGGATTATCCCGAGAACGGCTTTCCTAAGAATGTCATACCCGATTATCAGATAGGGGATAAGGAATAATGCAAGCTTCCATATGCCTATGTCGGCTTTTGTTACGCCGAAAAATATCATCTCTGCTATGAGGATAACAAAGCTAATGATTATCCTCGCAAGCATTTTTTTCTGTTTTTTGCTCATAGCGACCTCTTTACATAATTATGGTGCAGTCGGGTTCTATCTTTTTGCACTCAGCCGCAGCTTTTTTCATTATCTCGTCAAAGCGTGCGTCATCGGCGGTGATGGTGAGCTTCTGTGAGATAAAGCTTACCGTTGCGGACTCCACGCCATCAATTTTGTTTATTGCGTTTTCCATTTTCTTTGCGCAGTTTGCGCAGTCAAGATCTTCAAGCTTAAATACCTTTTTCATAATAACATTCTCCTTGATTTATATATTACTTGATTTATATATTATTTGTATCGTTACCGAGCCGACAGTCTATCGCCCAGATAAATTATAGAACGATTGGCTGCAGGCTCAGCCTGCCGAGCCGACAGTCTGCCGTCCAAATAAACTACAGAACGAACGGCTGCAGGCTCAGCCTGCCTATTCTTCAACGTGTTCCATACCCATTTCGATAATGCTCCTTACGTGGTCGTCGGAAAGGGAATAGAAAACAATCTTGCCCTCCTTGCGGAAACGCACAAGCTTGTTGTTTTTAAGCACTCTCAGCTGATGTGATACCGCCGTCTGACTCAGCCCCAGAAGCTGCGCCATATCGTTTACGCAAAGCTCGGACTCGAAAAGGGCATAAAGTATGCGTATCCTTGTGGTGTCTCCGAAAACCTTGAAAAGCTCGGCAAGATCGTAGAGTATCTCATCGGGGGGAAGCTGGGATTTTACCTTTTCCACCACGTCCTCGTGAACGCATAAAAATTCGTCTTTATTGTCCATTATAAGCCTCCTTACTTTTTTATTACCCCGAAGCCTGCGGGGATATTTCCCAGAAGAAGCCTGGTGCTGTATTCATAGCAGCCGTTTTTCTCGGCGTTTTCGGCAATGAAATTCAGATAATCCTCGGTGTTCATTTCACGACCGCTGTATCCGAGAAGCTTATAGACCGAAATGCAGAGCTTGAAGAAAAGCCCCGACTCCTTTGTGACATAGGTGGGGAGAATTATTTTTCCGCCCTTTTTCGTAACTCTCACAAGCTCGGAAAAGGCTTTCTCGGGGTCATCGAGAAGGTGCATTACATTTCCTGCAATGACAACATCGAAGCTGTTGTCGGGGTCCTTCAGAGCGGTGATGTTCCGCTTTGCAAAGGCGATGTTGTAAATGCCCTGTCTGCGTGCCTTTTTCATTGCCTGAATGAGCATTTTCTTTGAAAGGTCGGTGCAGAGGACTTTTTTTGCATTTTTTGCCGCCGACATTGACAGCATACCCGTCCCTGCGGCACAGTCAAGGACCATTGCGCCCTTTGGGATCTCGTTTTCAAGGGCTTTGCACATCTGCTCGTTTACGGAGCGGTTAAAGACATTTTCGTTAAGGTCATAAATTCCTGCGAAGGTGTCCCAGAATGAACTCATTTATATCATCTCCAATTTTAAATCAATTATCATATGTTCATCTGTTCATATGATAACATATTTTTTTATTGCAGTCAATATGTATTCCTGATTTGCATAATGGTATGTGTAATAACATATATCTGCGCATAAAAAAGGCAGATATGCTATGGAATGTCATATCTGCCTGATCGGTTATTTGATTATTTTATATTGGAGCTTCATTATGATTATCCGTTTCACATGGGCGTTGAGGATATCGTCCGTAATAACACCGCTGTTATATGCTTCAAGCAAATCGGCATAGGCTGTCTCGGGGTCGGAAACACAGAGCATATCGTTATCCGCAAGTATCGCCTGAACATATATGGACTGCTCGGAGGAATAATTCTTTAAAGCGTCCATTCCCAGATCGTCGGTGATGACCACTCCGTCAAACTCAAGCTTATCCCTGAGAGCCTCATGGATAACGGGGGAGAGGGAGGCGGGAATGTCGGGGTCTATCATATCATATATGGTGTGACCAACCATTACGGCAGGGGTCTTGTTTTCATCGGCGTTTATTCCCGCTTCAAAGGGGACAAAATCACGGTTGTAGAACTCGTACAGCTCTCTGCTGTCGTGGGCGGCGTCCTTGTGGGTGTCGGTGTTCTCGCCATATCCCGGGAAATGCTTGATGCAGGAGGCAAGGTTATTTTCGGCGGCTGTCTTTACGATTGCGGCAACTCCCTCGGCTGTACCCTCTGCGCCCTGCCCCATTGTCCGGGGATAAATGTAGCTCGAACGGTCGGCGGAGATATCCGCTACGGGTGCAAGGTTAAGGTTTATGCCCATTGATGTGAGAAGCTTCGCCTTTTCCTCGGTATCAAGCTCAAGAAGCTCCTTTCCTCCTCGGCTGAAAAGCAGCTGTGGAGAGGAAAATGGCTCGTCACGATACTGTGTGTATGCGCTGACCCTCACCACCGTTCCGCCCTCCTCGTCAACGGCGAAAAATGGGGATATCTTCGCTGCTTCGGCAATTTCGGCGGTAAGGGCTGTTATGCCCTCGGGGTCGCTTTTTTTAAAATCGACCCCGTAAAGGGTGTAGCCGCCGTATTGATACTCGGTCATTTCGGAGGCAGGGGAGGAGGGCATTCTTGCAAGGATAAGCTGTCCCATTTTTTCCTCCGCGGTCATCTGTGAGATGATCTCGTCAGCCTTTTTGTTTAGCTCCTCACGGCGCTTCTTTGCTGCCTTTGCGGCTTTTTCTTCCTCGCTCTCATACTCTGTGCCTGTTTTGGCGGCTTCCTCGTTGAGGGCTTCGATATCACCGATGGTGCCGTTTACGGCAGGGGCATTCTTGCCGATGTTTGCGTCATTCTCGATAAAGCTGTTTACCGATTCGGCTACGGAGCTGCACCCCGATAACAGAAGCATTGCCGCTGCGGCTGATATTATTTTTCTTATCTTCAAAGCTATCATATCCTTTATGAATAATACGTCGGAAATTTTCATTTTTTGCTATTTTACAGTATAGCACAGGAAACTGCCGATGTCAACCGAGAAGCGGGAAGAAAAATTCCTGTTTTTTGACTTTAATGGTATACATAATAAATTGAAATATTCTGATTTTAATCAAATTTTTATCTGAATTTAAAAAAAAATCTTTGCCATTTATATTGATTTTTTCCGCCCGTTATGATATTATTATATTTGAAAGGCAGACAATACGCTGCCGGAAGGAGTGACAGTTTATGATGTACATTCTTTGGATAATTGTAATGGTCGCCGCCGTTCTTGTGGAGGCAGCTTCCTTTGCGCTGCTGTCCATATGGTTCGCTGTGGGAGCGCTTGCCGCACTTGTGGCAGCAATACTCGGAGCAGGTACGGGAGTCCAGATTGGAATATTCTTGGCAGTTTCTATCATACTGCTTGGGGCTACAAGACCGCTGCTCAGGAAATTTATGCCGAAAAAGTATATTCCCACCAATGGAGAGCTTGATCTGGGCAAAACTGCCGTTGTCATCGAGAAGATCGACGGTATGACAGGCACAGGCAGAGTTCGTCTCGATGGCGTGGATTGGGGTGCGGTATCTGCCGACGGCTCGGTCATAGAAGAGGGCGTTTCCGTGACGGTCATCGCCAAGGGCGCAGCATATCTTACGGTTCAGCCTGTACAGTCCGTACAGAAAACACTATAACATAACCAAATCAAAAAGGAGAAATTCATTATGACTACTGCGATCATTATCACGATCATCGTTCTTGCTATCATCTTTATTTCGGGTATCAAGATCGTACCCCAGGCTCAGGTATACGTTGTTGAGCGTCTGGGAACCTTCAAGGGCGCACTTCACACAGGTCCCCATTACGTTATCCCCATTTTCGACAAGGTGGTTAAGAAGGTCTCCATCAAGGAGCAGGTCGTTGACTTCAAGCCCCAGCCCGTTATCACCAAGGATAACGTTACAATGCAGATAGATACGGTAGTATTCTTCACCGTTACCGACGCAAAGCTTTACACCTACGGCGTTGAGAGACCCCTCTCCGCTATCGAGAACCTTTCCGCCACCACTCTCCGTAACATCATCGGTGAGATGGAGCTTGACGCAACACTTACCTCCAGAGACGTTATCAACACCAAGATAACCGCTATCCTCGACCAGGCAACAGACCGCTGGGGCATCAAGGTAAACAGAGTCGAGCTTAAAAATATTCTCCCTCCCAGAGAGATTCAGGACGCAATGGAAAAGCAGATGAAGGCAGAGCGTGAAAGACGTGAAAAGATCCTCCAGGCAGAGGGTGAAAAGAAGTCTCAGGTCCTTGTTGCAGAGGGTGAAAAGGAGTCCAAGATCCTCCGTGCAGAGGCTGACAAGCAGGCTGCTATCCTCCAGGCTGAGGCTCAGAAGCAGGCAATGATACTCCGTGCAGACGCCGTAAGACAGCAGAAGATACTCGAGGCAGAGGGTGAAGCTGAGTCCATCAGAAACGTTCAGCAGGCTCTTGCTGATACCATCAGACAGCTCAATGAAGCAAATCCCTCTCAGAACGTTATCGCCATCAAGAGCCTTGAAGCATTTTCAAAGGCTGCCGACGGCAAGGCAACAAAGATAATCATTCCCTCCGAGATACAGAGCCTTGCAGGTCTTGCCACCTCTGTAAAGGAGCTTGTTACCGAGGATAAGACACAGGAATGATAACATCATTTTAACCGCAATATGAATATCAGCCGCTTACGTTTTATTCGGAGGCGGCTGATTTTATTTATCATAAAGAAATTCTGCAACCTGATTTCATATATCTGAACCGATTTTATATTGCAAAAAAATCCCGTATGATGTATAATAATATCAAACAGTATAACAGAAAGGTCGGTCTTAAAATGATTTATAACTACATAGCCGCTCTTGCGCAGTACGGACTTGATACGGGACTCATTGCACCCGAGGACAGGACATTCGCCATAAACTCCATTCTCTCCGTTCTTGACCTCGATGAATACGAGGAACCCGAGACCATTCCCGAAGAAAGCCTTGAAAATATTTTAAAGGCTCTCCTTGACTTTGCCTGCGAAAAGGGCATAATAGAAAACAGCATTGTCTACAGAGACCTTTTCGACACAAAGCTTATGGCGTGCCTTACGCCCCGTCCCTCGGAGGTCATCGGAAAATTCAGACAGACTTATGAAAAGTCTCCCGTGACCGCCACCGACAATTTCTATAAATTCAGTCAGGATACAGATTATATCCGCCGCTACCGCATTGCAAAGGATATCAAGTGGAAAGCCGAGACCGAATACGGCGAGCTTGACATCACCATAAATCTCTCCAAGCCCGAAAAGGACCCCAAGGCAATTGCCGCCGCAAAGAACGCAAAGCAGAGCGGCTATCCCAAATGCCTTCTCTGCCCCGAGAATGTGGGTTACGCAGGCAGGGCAAATCACCCCGCCAGACAAAACCACCGCATTATCCCCGTAGAGATATGCGGCGAGGAATGGGGCTTTCAGTATTCCCCCTATGTTTACTACAACGAGCATTGTATCCTTTTCAATCAGAAGCACACTCCAATGGTCATTGACAAAAAGGCATTTGAGAAGCTGTTTGATTTCGTAAGACAGTTTCCTCACTATTTCATCGGCTCCAATGCCGACCTCCCCATCGTTGGCGGCTCCATACTCAGTCACGAGCATTTCCAGGGCGGCAACTACACATTTGCAATGGCAAAAGCACCCATTGAAAAAGAATATGTGATAAAGGGCTTTGAGGACATAGGTGCAGGCAGAGTAAAATGGCCCATGTCCGTTATCAGGCTCAGTGGCAAGGACACTGCAAGGCTTTCCGAGCTTGCCGACCACATTCTCACAAGCTGGAGAGGCTACACCGACGAGTCAGCCTTCATATTTGCGGAAACAGAGGGCGAGCCTCACAGCACCATCACCCCCATTGCACGCAAAAAGGGCGATATGTACGAGCTTGACCTTGTTCTCAGAAACAACATCACCACCGAAGAACACCCCCTCGGCGTATATCACCCCCATTCCGAGCTTCACCACATCAAGAAGGAAAATATCGGTCTTATAGAGGTAATGGGTCTTGCCGTTCTTCCCGCACGTTTAAAGTCCGAAATGGAGCAGCTTGAAAAGGTACTTATTGATAAGGGCGCAGAGAGCCTGAGAGACGACCCCGTTCTTGAAAAGCACGCCGACTGGGCAATTGAATTTGCTTCACGCCGAGAAATAACCTCCGAAAATGTTTCCGAAGTAGTCAGAGACGAGATAGGCAAGGTCTTTGCCGAGGTTCTCGAGCACGCAGGCGTTTACAAGCGCACTCCCGAGGGAATGGCAGCCTTTGACAGATTTGTGGATACGCTCTGATATAATTCTGCTGCATATTTTATATATTTTTCTTTCCATATTTCCCCATATATCGTCAAAATAATTATTTTTTTGCCGATATATGGGGAAAACTGTTGAAAACTTCTGAAAAATATGGTATAATAAAGTGATAGATTATATGGCAGAATGGAAACCGTTCCGCATCTGCACGAAAGGGAGATAGGTATGGCATTCAGTTTCGGGGCAAGCATTCGATTACAGATCGCTGCGCTTTGTTTTATCATTATCGTTATCATCGACTTTATCAAATCCAAGCGCATAAAGCTTCTTACTACGAAGATTTTCAGCACTATGCTGGGTATGTCGGCGATATATATGCTTGTGGACATCGGTACCATAATCACCATTACAAATTATACGGACTCTGTTATAAACGAAGTTATTCACAAGCTCTTCTTTATCATGACGCTGACTATCGTGTTCCTGATGTCGGCTTATGTGGAATTTACGGGTAATGCAAGGAACAAAAGCATCAACACCGCACTTACCGTTGTATGGGTGCTGCCGTATATTCTGTGCATTATCGGTATACTGGCGGGAGAGCTGTATTACCTGTGTGATGAAAAGGGCGTTTATTCCTACGGACCTGCTGTCAGCATACTGTTTGTGGGCTTAGTGATATACATTATCGTTACATTTATCGAGACCTTCAGGTACAAGGCTTCCTTGACGGAAAAGAAACGGTTCGCACTGAGAATGCAGCTTATCATCTGGGTGATAGTGGGTTTTATACAGTTTACAAATCCCTATATGCTGCTGTCGAGCCTTGCCATTGCTCTGTGTATTACCGCTCTTTACTTCTCCTTTGAAAATCCCAATGAAAATATTGACGAGAACACCGGGGCGTTCAATGCACGTGCCTTTTCTCAGGTGTTTTACGAAACCACCAACTGCATAGGCAGGAAGCCTGTGAGAGTGGCTGCTCTTGTTATCGACGATGAAAACATCGTTATCGGAAGCATCGGCTATTACCGCTTCGAGAGCCTTATGGCTATGGTTGCGGAAGATGTGAGATATATGTTTATGAAACCCGTTTACCGCATAAGGAGCAATGTGTTTGCGGTGATCGTTCCCGAGAGCGATGCCGATTTCTCCGACAGGCTTGTGAAGCTTGAGAGAAAGCTGTCTTATCCGTATAAGCTGGAGGACGCTTCCATTCAGCTCAAAACTCACGCTGTGACTATGAACTGCCCCGAGATAACAAGCGAGCCTGCGGATATTGCCGAGCTTGTTGCCTGCGGCTCCGAATACGGCGGCACAGGCTTTGTAAGAGAGGTAAACAGCGACATTGTTGCACGCAAGAAGCGCAGCGAGATACTCAGCCGTATGATAATAGACGCTATTGAAAACGACGGCTTTGAGGTGGTCTACCAGCCTATTTACTCAACTGTAGAAAAGGCTTTCGTTTCCTCGGAGGCTCTGGTAAGGCTCAAGGACAAGGAGACTATCGGCTTCGTTTCTCCCGAGGAATTTATCCCTCTGGCGGAGAAAAACGGCTACATTATCAAAATAGGCGAGATAGTTTTTGAAAAGGTGTGCAGGACAATTAAAACTATCCGAGATATGGGACTTTCGGTGGATTACATCGAGGTGAACCTTTCCGCTTTGCAGAGTATTGACGAGGCTGTTCCCGGGGGCTTTTCCGAGATAATGAAAAAATACGGCATCTCTCCCAAGTCCATAAATCTTGAGATAACCGAGACTACTGCTGTTGAGTCCGCTTCAATGCTCGAAAAGAATATGAAGCGGTTCAGGGCTATGGGCTGCAGCTTCTCTATGGACGATTTCGGAACGGGTTATTCCAATCTTTCCAAGATGTCCGAGGTGAACTATGACCTTGTGAAGTTCGACAAGAGCCTTATCTGGCCCAGCTTCGGTGAAAACAAGAAGGAAAAGTCCGAGATAATCCTTACAAATACAGTGAATATGGTAAGCTCTCTTGGTGCCCACATCGTTGCGGAGGGCGTTGAGACCGAGGAAATGGCACAGGGGCTTGCGGATATGGGTGTGCATTACTTACAGGGATATTATTATTCCCGTCCCATTTCCGAGGAAGCGTATATTGAATTTATTAGGGAAAAGCAGGCAGTCTGATGGATATAAGAGAACATCTGAATAAACAAATTCTCATTGCGGACGGTTCCTTCGGTACGTATTACGCTGAGAAATATGATACGGAGGAAAGTCCCGAGCTTGCAAATACCCTTCACCCCGAACGTGTAAGGGATATCCACAGGGAATACATAGCCGCAGGTGCGGAGCTTATCCGCACAAACACCTTTGCATCGAATACAATTGCGCTTGATATGCCTCCCGAAAGGGTATGGGAGAATATTTCCGCCGCTGCGGATATCGCCATTGAGTGTGCGGGGGACAGTGCGTTTGTGGCAGGAGATGTGGGGGAGATGAGAGGAGTGTCCCCCGAGAATGCCGCTTTGGAATATGTGAGGGCGGCGGAGATCTTTCTCGGAAAGGGTATTAACATCATAAACTTCGAGTCGTTTTCGGACACTGCTTCGCTGCTGCCTGCTCTGGAGACCATTCGGAGCAGATACGGCTCGGAAGTATTTATTATGGCTTCATTCTGCGTTGACAGATACGGAAGCAGTCCCTCCGGGCGACTTGCGGGAAGGCTGCTGTCGGAAGCGGCAGGGCTTGCGGACTGTGTGGGGCTTAACTGCGGCGTGGGGCCTGTTCATATGAGAGGTGTGCTTAAAACCGTTTCTCTCCCCGAAAATGTGTTTCTATCGGCTTTGCCCAATTCGGGATATCCCGTAATGTCACGAAATCAAGTTTCCTTCGGAAACGGGGCAGGTTATTTCGGGGATAAAATGGCTGAGCTTTCGGAAACGGGAGTCAATATCGTGGGCGGCTGCTGCGGAACGGAGCCTTCATATATAAGGGAGACCGCAGAGAAGCTAAAAGGCGCATATCCTGCAAAAAGAGCGGTTATTTCGGTAAAAGACGGGGTGAAAAAAGCGGCGTGTTCGGGCTTTATTTACGGTGCGGACGGAAATATCCGAAGGGATAAGCTTATCGCTGCCGAGCTTGTTCCCCCTCTTGACGGTGATGACGGCAAGCTTATGGAGTCGGCGCATTTTCTGAAAAATGCGGGTGCGGACGTGCTTACCTTTCCCGACTCGCCCTCGGGACGCACAAGGGCAGACTCCGTTCTTATGGCGGCAAAGGTCAGACGGGAAACGGGTATGGAGGTAATGCCACACATCTGCTGCCGTGACAAGAACGCTCTTGCTATCCGCTCGGCGCTTATGGGCGCTCACATAAACGATATCGGCAATGCGCTGATGATAACCGGGGACCCTGTGCCTGCTTTTGCAAGACAGTCGGTGAAATCCGTATTCAATTTTGACTCGGTGGGACTTCTTAAGATCGCTTCGGAGCTTAATGCCGATATGTTTGCCGCTCGTCCCATATGCTGCGGAGGGGCTGTAAATCAGAACCGCAGGAATCTTGACAGCGAGATCCTCAGGGTGAAAAAGAAAATGGCGGCGGGAGCTAAGTTTTTTATGTCCCAGCCTGTTTTCAGCTCTGAGGATGCGGAGAGACTCAGATGGATAAAAAATGAAACGGGCGCATTTATCCTATGCGGCATAATGCCTCTTGTGAGCAGAAGAAACGCTTTGTTTATGAAAAATGAGATATCGGGCGTTAACGTTACCGATGAGATTATTTCACGTTATCCCGAAAACGGCTCCAAAGAGGATGGCGAGGCGGTGGGCATTGTCCTTGCAAAAGAGGTCATTGGTATGGTTGAGGATTTTGCAGACGGGTATTATTTCACATTCCCCTTCAATCGTGTTCAGATGCTGCCTGCCATTCTGGGAAAATAGTGCCTGAAAAGCGGCGGTATAAAGTGTGTTTGCTCAATTTTTTTTGATTGTGGGACGATTTTTTGGGCATAAGGGATAAATTTGCCGGAAATGTTAAATTTTAAGTTGTGTTTAAGGAAAAGTATGATATAATTATATAAATCATATATGGGAAAGAGGCGCGAGATATGTGGGAGTTCTTACGGGAGCTTAAAAAAGACGCCGATGAGTCAGACAGCAGGACTCTCGGGCTTATCACCTTTGCTGTTGCATTTATCGGATTTTTTATGTGTGCGGTGAATATAATCACCCGTTCATGGGTCATGGCGGCTATAACCGGGGGACTTAGCCTGTGGTGCATTGTTGTTTTTCTCCTCTTCAGAAAGTCGGGCAGTCTGATGGCGGTAAGCGCAGGCACTCTTTCCGCCATTGGCATTATGATGATGTATTTTCTGGTAACGGGCGGCGTTGACGGCTTCAGCATCGTCTGGCTCCTGCTGGTCCCGCCTATCGGGATATATTGCTACAAGCTTTATTACGGCGGAGCTTTCAGCATACTTCTGGGAATACTTATCGCCGTTTACCTGTGGACGCCCCTCCACGAGCTGGGTTATGATTATTCGGACACCTACTTTCTGAGATTTCCCATCGTTTATTTCTTTGATACTGTTGTAAGCGTTTACATAAATTACAGGCTATGGCTTTCCAATAAGCAGCAGAGGGAGCTGCTGGAGCTGTCCGAACGTGCCAACAACACCAAGGGCGATTTCCTTGCAAATATGAGCCACGAGATAAGAACGCCCATGAACGCCATTGTGGGTATGTGCGAGCTTATCCTGAGAGAAAGCGACATCAGCCCTGCTGTAAGAGAATACTGCTTCAATATTCAGAATTCGGGCAGAAGCCTGCTTTCCATTATTAACGATATCCTTGATTTTTCCAAGATAGAATCGGGCAAGATGGAGCTTATCCTTGACGAGTTCAACATTGCTTCAACCTTAAACGATGTTATCAATATGGCTGTGACAAGAAAAGAGGACAAGGACATCGAGCTTATCGTGAGAGCCGACCCCGATATCCCCATCGGGCTTATTGGCGACGAGATACGCATAAGGCAGGTCATTATCAATCTTGTTACCAATGCGGTGAAATTCACAAACAAGGGCTGCGTGGTCATTAAGGTCACTCAGACAAAGCACGATTACGGCATAAATCTTTCCGTTTCCGTTTCGGACACGGGCATTGGAATTTCCGCCGAGAATATTGAAAAGCTTTTCAACAGCTTCCAGCAGGTGGACACCAAGAAAAACCGCTCCGTTGAGGGAACAGGTCTGGGACTTGCCATTTCAAAGCGGCTCATTAAGAGTATGGGCGGTTTTTTAAACGTGTCAAGCGTTTACGGCTTAGGTTCGGAATTTCGCTTCGTTATCCCTCTCAAGGTTTCCGACAGCCGTCCCTTTATTTCCATCAAGGACGCTGAAAAGATACACGCTGCAGGCTTTATTGACCTGAACAAATTTGAAAACAGGCGTGTGGCGCAGGAGTACAAGACCCTTATCGGCGAGCTTGCCGAGGGGCTTCGCACGGATATTGAGCTTCTCGATACCGCCGAAGATCTGAAAGCGGCTGTGGCTTCAAAGAAATACACTCACCTTTTTGCACCCAAGGACGAATATCTTGCTAACGAGGACTTCTTTAAGGAGCAGTCACGTGACAAGACAGTGGTCGTCGTTCAGGACAGACAGGGTGCTATAGATATTCCTTCCCATATGAAGTGCATTTTCAAGCCATTTTATTCCCTTTCGGTGGCGTCTGTTCTCAATAACGAAAGCATTCTCACCAATCTGAATGAGCGAAGGGATTCTTCCATAAGATTTGTGGCTCCCAAGGCGAGGATCCTTATTGTTGATGACAATATCATCAACCTCAAGGTGGCGGTGGGTCTTATGAGACCCTATCATATGCAGGTGCTTACCGCAGACAGCGGTCAGGCGGCTATCTCTATTCTCCGCTCAAAGGATTTCCACCTTGTATTTATGGACCATATGATGCCCGAAATGGACGGCGTGGAGGCTACAAAGGCTATAAGGGCTATGGAGGGCGATTACTACAAAAAGCTGCCCATTATCGCTCTTACCGCCAATGCTGTAAACGGCGCAAGAGATATGTTCATAAGCTCGGGCTTCAATGATTTTATGCCAAAGCCCATTGAGATGTCCTCTCTTGACAGAATGCTCAAGGCATGGCTTCCCAAGGAGCTTATCAAGGCACCTTCGGGCGAAATGCGCTATCCCGGCGGAGACAGGAGAAAGCCCCGCAATCAGACACCTCAGCCTGAAAAGAAAGAAGGTCTTATCAGCGAGGAGACGGGTATTTTCTATACGGGCGGCGACAGAGAGGCATATAATGAAATTCTGGGCGTTTATGTACGCAAAAGCTCCGAAAAGCTTTTACAGATTAAAGAGCTTTTCGAGAAAAAGGACTGGAAAAATTATGTTATTGAGGTACACGCTCTGAAAAGCTCCTCGCTCACCGTTGGCGCAAAGCAGCTCTCCGAGCTTGCAAAGGAGCTGGAGCTTGCAGGAAAGGGCGGGGATTACCGCCTTATCGAGGAGAAAAATGCCCCCATGCTCGAGATGTATTCAAAGGTAGCGGCAGAGGGCGCAGAGCGGTTGGGTATCTCTATTGAGACCACCGATACAAAGACAGAGGAGACTGCCGCAAATGAGGCTCCTGTCGTGGAAACAGCGGAGCTTCCCGAGATATCCGCTGAAAAGCTTTCCGGTATAATAAAGCGGATATTCACCGCCTGCGACTCCTTTGACGGGGACGAGATATCGGCTGCTTGCAGGGAAACAGCGGAATACAGCTTTAAGGGAAAAGCTCTGAAACCGCTTTTTGACCCTATATCTGCCGATGCAGATGATTTTGAATATGACAGCGCCCGTGAAAAAACGGAAAAGATTGCCGCTGAGTTCGGTCTTTCGGAGGTGTGATATATGGGTGATAAAAAGGTTGGCATTATTGCAGAATGTGTATGCGATCTGCCAAAAAATATACTGCACGAATTTAATATTGACATTGTGTGTCACCTTATTGAGACTGAAAGCGGAGTTTTTACCGATACGGAAGAGATAACTGCCGAAAATATTCTCCAGTATATGACGGAGGGCGGCGGAAAATCACGTTCCACAGCGCCCCTTCCCGAGAGCTATGAGGCGGCTTTCAGAAAAAAGCTTTCGGTGTATGATGAGGTCATTCTTGTGTCCATAAGCTCGGGGATAAGCCTTTCCTGCGAAAATGCCCGCAAGGCTGTGGCTGCTATGGGCGACGAGGGCAAAAGGGTACACGTTTTTGATTCCCTTCACCTGTCAACAGGACTGGGACATATGGTAATAAAAGCGGCTCAGCTTGCCAAGGCGGGATTTACCGCCGACAAAATCATTGCCGAGCTTGAGGAAATGAGAGAGAGGGTGTCCACCACCTTTATTACGGAAAATGCCGATTTTCTCTGCCGCAACGGGCTTGTTCCCGATTCCGTAAGGCGGTTCTGTTCCGCATTTTCCATTCACCCCGTTCTTGAGATGAGAAACGGCAGAATTGTTCTTAAAGGCATTGAGATCGGCGACTACAGCTCTGCCGCACTGCGGTATGTCAGAAAAACTCTGAACAATCCGAAAAAGATAGATACCAAAAGGGTGTTCATCACCTGTGCGGGATGCAGCGTAAAGACTGTCAATATGATAAAAAGAGAGATAGAGGGCTGCTGTGCCTTTGAAGAGATGTTCGTTACAAAGGCGTCCGCAACTATTTCAAGCAACTGCGGTCCCAACACCTTCGGCGTATTATATGTGAAATCGAAAGGAGCCAGCTTATGAAGCACATTCTTATCGTTGACGACAACAAGACAAATCTTGCGTCCGCCCGCTCTGTGCTCAGTGATACATACAAGATAACTGCGGTGACTATGGGAGCGCAGGCTCTTAAATTCCTTGAAAACAACACCTGTGACCTTATTCTTCTTGACATAAATATGCCCGAAATGGACGGCTTCGAGGTAATGGCAAGGATCCGTGAAAATGAGCGGTGTGCAGCCATTCCCATCATCTTTCTTACAGCCGACAGTGACGCTGCCACAGAGAGCCGCTGCCTTGAAGCAGGAGCGCTTGACTTTATTGCCAAGCCCTTTGTGGCAATGGTAATGAAGTCCCGTATCAGCAGGATACTTGAGCTTGAGGATATGCGTAAGAAGCTTGCGGATAAGCTTGAGCAGAAAATCCAGGAGGTAAGCGACATTAAGAACCGCTCTCAGCAGGACGCTCTTACGGGTCTGTGGAACAGAGCATATACCGAGGGGGCTGTGAATAAGCTCATCGAGGAGGGCACAAAGGGTGCGCTGTTTATGATAGATATGGACAACTTCAAGGCGATAAACGATAATTACGGTCACCTTGAGGGCGACAAGACCCTGAAAATGTTTGCCGACACTATGCGGAAATTTTCCTCCGACGGCGATGTTCTCTGCCGTATCGGCGGCGATGAATTCGTTATGTTCGTAAACGGAAAGACCTCCAAGGCTGAAATTGGCAATCTGGCTTCGGACATTATTTCCGACCTGTGCTACAAGATAGAGCAGTGCAAATATGAGACCAATTCCTCCGTTTCTATCGGTATTTCCCAGACCCCCGAGGACGGTTCGGACTTCAACAAGCTTTACAACTGTGCGGACAAGGCGCTGTATTACGTTAAGCAGAACGGCAAGAACTCCTTCCACTTTTTCAGCGAGCAGCGTGACGCGGAGAACAGCAGAGGAAGCAATCTGGTGGATCTGCAGTATCTTCGTGAGGTCATGTCCCGTGCTGATTCGGGCAAGGGCGCTTATCAGCTCGACCTTGACAGCTTTCATCACGTTTATAACTTTATCCGCCGATTTGTTGAGAGAAGCGGCAGAGATGTTCAGACCGTGCTTTTCACCGCTGTTACTCCCGAAAATGCCGATGTGGATATTGAGGAGACGGAGATCGCCCTCGAGATGATGGAGCAGGCTATTTACACCTCTCTCCGAAGAGTAGACGTTTCCACAAGATATTCAAGCAAGCAGATCATAGTTATCCTTATGGACGCTAATCCCGAAAACGGCGCTCTTGTGGCTCAAAGGATAGTAGACTGCTACAACAGGCTTTACACAGGCAAGAATGTAAGCTTTGAATACGGTATCGCTCAGATGGATAAGCTTGATTTTAAGGTAAGTAAATAAATATAATATAAGCAGTCTGTATAGAATATATGGGCTGCTTTTATTATTCATATTTAAAATAAATTGCACCACTTGATTATTTGCGTCAAAAATGTTATAATATAGATTATTTAGATAAACAATAAAGAGGTATGAGCAGTTGATAAAGAAATGGTTGATAAATACTCCCGATGAAAATGCGGTAAAGGAGCTGTCGGCAAAGGGCGGACTTACCCTTCCTGCCGCAAGAACGCTGGTCTCGGCAGGCATTGACACTATGGATAAGGCAGAACGGTTTTTCGGTCAGTCTGAGGAAACGGACTTTGATATGGGCTTTTCCGACCCCTTTCTTATCCGTGATATGGAAAAAGCCTGCGAGCTTTTGAATGAAGCCGTTGACAGCGGCGAGCTTATCTGCGTTTACGGCGACTACGACTGTGACGGAGTGACTGCTACAGCCGTTCTTTCGGGGTATCTAACGGATATCGGCGGAAATGTCATCACATATATAAACGAGCGCTCAGAGGGCTACGGTATGAACCTTGAGGCTGTAAGGAAGCTTCACGAACAGGGAGTTTCACTTATCGTCACCGTTGATAACGGTATCTCCGCCATCGACGAGGCTGCTTTGTGCAAAGAGCTGGGCATTACCCTTATCATTACAGACCATCACCAGCCCCGTGAAACTCTTCCCGAGGCTGACGCTGTGGTTGACCCTCACCGTACCGACTGTCCATCATTTTACAAGGACTACTGCGGCTGCGGACTTGCCCTCAAGCTTATTGCCGCAATGGAGGGAGGAGATATGGAGAGGGCTGTGGAGCAATATTCCGACCTTGCCGCCATTGCCACCGTTGCGGACGTGGTGCCACTTACCGGGGAAAACAGGGAAATTGTCCGCTACGGGCTTCATTACCTCGAAAACACCGAAAACGAGGGACTGAGGGCACTTATTGAAAAATCGGGACTGAAACCGCCTTACACCTCCACCTCTTCGGCTTTCACCCTTGCACCGAGGATAAATGCTGCGGGACGGATAGGCTCTCCCTCGGACGCACTAAAGCTTTTACTGTCCGAAACTCCCGAGGAGGCGGAGGAATATGCGGAAAAGGTATGCGCATTAAACACCGAGCGCAAGGAATTTGAAAATAAAATAATCGCAGATATTGCCGCTCAGATAAAGGCGGACTGCACTCTTCTTGACGGCAGGGTGCTTGTATTCAGAGGAAACGGCTGGCATCACGGTGTTATCGGCATTGCCGCCGCAAGATGCGTTGAGAAATTCGGAAAGCCCGTTTTCCTTATGTCCGCTGACGAGGGGGAGACGGAGCTGAGAGGTTCCGCACGTTCCGTTGAGGGGCTGAATGTTTTCAAGGCTTTAAGCTTTGCGGAGGAGACGCTGACCAAATTCGGCGGACATTCGGGGGCAGGCGGTTTTTCCCTTGAAGCGGATAAGTTCCCGATGTTCAGGCAGAAGCTCTTTGAATATGCAGGTATGCAGGCGGCGGAAGGTATTCCCTGCGTGCCGAGTATACAGGTGAGCGGGGCAATATCACCCTCGGAGCTTACGGTTCAGGGAGTAAAGGGACTCGCTGTTCTTGAGCCCTTCGGAGAGGGAAATCCCCGTCCCGTATTCCTTTTGCAGGGCTGCCGCATTGACGATATAATCTCCCTTTCAAACGGCGCTCACACAAAGCTATGCGTTTCGGGTGGAGGTACACAGCTTACGGGGCTTATGTTCGGAACGAAGACCGATGAATTTCCGCTGAAAAGGGGAGACGAGGCAAATCTTCTCGTATCTCCCGAAATAAATAGCTTTGGCGGCAAAGAGAGTGTGAGCCTGCGCATTACGGATATCCGCCGAAGGGGCTTAAATCAGCAGAAGCTTATCGGCGCCGAGGAGACCTATTATATGTTCAGGCGGGGTGAAAAGCTTGACGGCAGGCTTATCCCGCTGATGATACCCGAAAGAGCCGACCTTGCGTCAGTTTACAAGGCGGCAGGCAGGCAGAGACTTTCTCCTATGGGGCTTTTTAGCCGCCTTGAAACGGAAATGAACTACTGCAAATTCTTACTTTGTCTGGATATTTTTTCCGAGACGGGGCTTATGGAATTTGACCGCTGCGCCGAAAAGGTACATATTATCCCCGGTGCGCCCAAGGCAAATACAGATCTTGCGCCCACTATGCAGCGGCTTAAAGCTTTGATATAAACGGATAACTTCTCATAAAAGGACGGTCATTGTTATGATAAACAAATCCGAAACGGTGTATACCATAGATTCTCTTATTCAGAAAATACTGGACGATGAAAAGCAGTATGACCTGAGCAAGATAATCTCAGCCTATGAGCTTGCCGCCAAGGCACACGCAAATCAGGTGCGTTCCTCGGGGGAGCCGTATATCACCCACCCTGTGGCGGTGGCGTATATCCTGCTGGAGCTGGGAATGGATACCGATACCATATGCGCCGCTCTCCTTCACGACGTGGTGGAGGACACCGACACCACTCTTGAGGAGCTGAAAAAGCTTTTCGGTCAGGACGTGGCAATGCTGGTTGACGGCGTTACAAAGCTGGGCAAGATACCACTTTTCACCAAGGAGGAGCAGCAGGCGGAAAATGTCCGCAAAATTCTCCTTGCAATGTCCCAGGATATCCGTGTAATTATCATAAAGCTCTGCGACCGTCTCCACAATATGAGAACTCTCCAGTTCCGCCCCGCAAACAAGCAGAGAAATACCGCTCTGGAGACTATGAACATCTATGCTCCCATTGCTCACCGTCTCGGTATCCGAAAGATAAAGGACGAGATAGAAGACCTGTCATTCAGATATCTTGACCCCTATGCCTATGCGGAGATCGAGCAGAGCCTTAAAATTCGAAGCGATGAGCGTCAGGCTTTCATCAAATCCATCGAGGAGCAGATAGCAAAGCGCTTTGCGGAAATGGGTCTCACTGAGCCTCAGATGTCCGGACGTGTAAAATCCGTTTACGGAATTTACCGAAAGGCGTTTATCAAGGGCAAGGGTCTTGACGAGGTTTATGACATATATGCCGTTAGAATAATCGTTAATACCGTAAACGAGTGCTATAATGCTCTGGGTATTATCCACGATATGTTCAAGCCCATACCAAACCGCTTCAAGGACTATATCGCCACTCCCAAGGCGAATATGTATCAGTCGCTCCACACCACCGTTATCGGCAGAGAGGGCATACCCTTCGAGGTGCAGATAAGAACGGTGGATATGAACTACACCGCCGAATACGGAATTGCCGCCCACTGGAAATACAAGGAGGGCATCAAGGGCAAGGACAAGCTGGAAAGCCGTCTTGCGTGGATAAGACAGATAATCGAAGCCCAGCAGGAGACGGACGATGTTGAGGAAATTGTCCGCACCATCAAAAGCGACCTTGCTCCCGAGGATATTTTCGCATTCACCCCCAAGGGAGATATTATAACCCTGCCCGCAGGAGCCACCATAATTGATTTTGCTTACGCTATCCACACACAGGTGGGCAACAAGATGAAGGGTGCCAAGGTGGACGGAAAGCTTGTGTCCCTTGATTATCAACTCCAGACGGGCGAGATAGTTGAGATACTCACCTCTCAGTCACCCGACCACGGTCCCAACCGTGCGTGGCTTGACATATGCAAGACAAACGAAGCTAAGTCGAAGATTCGCTCCTGGTTCAAAAAGGAGCGTCGGGAGGAAAATATCGCAAACGGAAAGGATGCCATTGAGCATGAATTCAAGCGCTTCGGCATAAATATTCCCCCCGAGGATATGGCAAAATTCCTTGCGGACGATATGAAGCGTCACAACTGCGCAGAGCTTGATGATTTCTATGCGGCTGTGGGTTACGGCGGAATAATCCTTTCAAGGATAATGCCCCGTCTCAAGGACACCTATGCAAAGCTTACCGCCGCACCTGCAGCAAAGCCCGTTCCCTTCTCTCCCAGAAAGAGCAACACGGGAATTATCGTGGGCGGCGAGAGCAATATTGACGTAAAGCTTTCCAAGTGCTGCAATCCTCTGCCCGGAGAGGATATCATCGGCTTTATCACCAAGGGTCACGGCGTTTCCGTTCACCGAAAGGACTGCTCCAAGTATGTGGAGGCAATGGAAAAGGGTATCGAGACCGACCGTTGGGTAGAAGTTACATGGGCTGAAAATGCCAAGGAGAACGACAATCCTATCTTCAAGGCGGCTATTGATGTGGTTTCCTATGATGGCATTACTCTCCTTGCGAATGTTGCCGCCGTTACCGCCGAAATGCGTATACCCGTTTCCGAAATGTCCACAAAGACACTTAAAAACGGCAACGCAAACCTTATTATGACCTGCTCCATTGCAGGCGTGGGACAGCTCACTCAGCTTATCGGCAGGCTGAGAAAAATTCCCGATGTTATCAGCGCTGAGAGAATTATTAAGTGACAGTCCGAAAGGAGACTTCTATGAAGCTTCATCTGAAAAACGGAAGATATCTTGACACTCGTTCAATGTCCGTAAAATGGGGGAGTATCTGCATCGATGGCGGCGTATTCTCCTATGTGGATGAG